>DWYJ01000093.1 GCA_019118745.1 Candidatus Desulfovibrio gallistercoris
AGCCGTTGCCGTAGCCGTACCCGTAGCCGTTGCCGTAGCCGTAGCCGGAGCCGTTGCCGTCGCCGGAGCCGTTGCCGTAGCCGTAGCCGTCGCCGGAGCCGTTGCCGTCGCCGTAGCCGTAGCCGGAAAAATCATCGAGCCTTGGCATATTCAGCTTCCTTGATGCTTTTCACAGCCGTGAAAAGCACGGGAATGATCTCGATCGCCTCAAGCCATACCATGGGGACAGGCTCGCAAATACGGCTTTCAGCTTCTTCCACGCCGTGAATTGCGATTTCGGAGAGGCTGACCCCCTCCTTACACTTCCACTTCCACATCCTGCGTGCGCTGTGGAGAATGACCTCGTTACCCGCCTTTTTGGCGATATTCCCAAACCACACGCCGGCTGCGTAGGTGCGGATGATGACATCCATGCCAAGGAAGTCATCAAGGCCCTGTTTGCTTTCAGTTCTCACATTTTCCGTGCGCATGCCGCCGAACATGGCGGCGATTTCCTTAGCCTGACCGATGGTCAACTCGTCGATATCCATTGTCTCTCCATATTGGATATGGCCCGGACAGTGCCGGGCCGGTTGAAGTCGTGCCGCCGTTATCGAGGCTTTACGACGATATGATGCGCCGTCCCGTTGCGCTCTGCCCCGGCTAGCGGCGGCTTTCGCCGGGGTCTCCACGGGAAGCGGGAGCGGGAAAAATTTGTGGCGGATGGGGTGGGATTCGAACCCACAAAGGACAAAGCCCTCGGCGGTTTTCAAGACCGCTGCATTGACCGTTCTGCCACCCATCCGTGTGGTGGAGCCAGCGGGGATTGAACCCGCGTTTCCGCCGTGCAAAGGCGGCGTTCTCCCGCTGAACTATGGCCCCTTGTGAGATTTTAAATGGTCAGGGCGGCGGGATTCGAACCCGCGGCCACCGGCTCCCAAAGCCGGAGCGCTACCGCTGCGCCACGCCCTGTAAGGCGAAAATTTTGTTTTGCGTTTCCGCTTCCATTGCCGCCCCTGTCAGGGGGCGGTGTGAAATCGGAAACGTTAGAATTTGTCTTTCAAAAGCGGGAACAGCAGAAAGCAAATCCCGCCGATGAAAAGAAGATCAGAAGCAACGGAAATCAACGTGCTGGTGAAATCGACTCCGACAGCACATACGCCGCAAGCCAGTGCCCCAACAATCCTTGCACGATCGCCCATTACTCGATCCCGTATTCCCGCAGGGAGATGCCGAGTATCTGGGCAACATCCTTGAGTACGGTCACTTCTTCCGGCGAGACTTCGCCATCCGCTTCAGAGATGGTGATGATTGTGTTGAAAACGATGTAACGCTCGTCGTCGTTACCCTTGATTTCAGATATTTCCTTGAGAATCTTCTGGCGGCCGATTCGGAAACCAGCTTCGAGCTGGGAACGGAACGTTCCGATGGTTTCCTGTATTTCATTGCCGAAGTGCTTCAGCTCCGGCAGGGCCGTGATCACCTGTTCCATCTTTTTCAGCTCTTCATCTTCGCAAGAGCCGTCGGCGTAGGCCACAAGCAGACAACCGCCAACAATGGCCTGCATGAGATCGCGATTTTCGACGTTGTGCATATTCGCCTTGGCCGCAGCAGCTTTTTTCCCGAACATTTTAGAAAAGAATCCCATACCATTTTCCTTTTTTGTAGTTTTGAAGAGGAATATTCCGTCTCCATTTCCGCCGCCCGTTGCCGCGCGGCGGTATGGAATCAGAATCCTAGTTGCAGCGAACGATTCCGTTCTGTTCCAGCCATTCAGAAAAAGTCAGCTCATAGAGCTTGGAAGTGATCCGCTCATAGTAGCTGCGAAGCTGCTTTTCAGAGCGCACCATGCCATTGGGGAAGCGATACAGATCAAACATTGTCATTCTCCTTGGTTGAAAATTTTCCGTCTCCATTTCCGCCGCCCGTTGCCGCGCGGCGGTATGAAATCGGAAATCGTTGCATGTTGTCAGTTTTGTTGCGGGATTGACTGAAAACCCGTTCTGCGGCCGCAACGCTCGTCACCCTGCTTGATCCGCCCGCCGTCCCGTCGCGGCCTGTCTCGCGGTCTTTCCCGCCGTCTGTTTGTTCCGCCCCCGGCATGGGCCTTCACGCGGTTTCCTACTGAGCCGCCGTGCCGCATGGGCCGTGCGTCGTTCGGGCCTCTGGCATATGCCCTGCCGGGGCGTCCGGTTGGTCTGGCGCTGCTGGTACTCTGGGCCGTGGCCCGTGTTCCCGGCCTTCCCCGCCGTCCGTGATTTGAATTTATGATTCTAATCATAAAATGTCAAGGCGAATTATGTTTGAAATCATAATTAAGCGCAAAAAAAACGCCGCGTTTGGCGGCGTCCTTATCTGCATGGTCTTTGTCAGCCTTTCAAAGGAACACTGACTCCCCTCATTTTTCCCGAATGTCAGACCAGGCCCAGATGGCGCGGCCAACGATGGCTCTGTCCCAGTCGTCAAGGTAGTCCTCGCGCAGGGAGTAGACAAGCGGCGGATGCTTGGTGGCGTTGTCCGAATAGAACGTGATGCGGAAATCGTGCCCTTCCTCCCTGACGCTGACGCGCTTAATCATGCCGGCCCCGTCAGGATCAAGCACCAGCATCATGTGCCCTGGGTGTTCGACGTTGCGGTCATCCCTGTCCACCAGCACGATGTCCCCCGGATTGAGTGTGGGCAGCATGCTGTCCGAGTTCTTGCCAATCTCGACGGCCAGCAGATTGCGCCGATGTCGAACTGCCGGGAGATGTCTGTAAGCAAGGAACCAGCTTTTGACCTCATCTTGCGGAATGTACCCAGGCCCGGCCCCCACTTCGCCCACAAGAGGTGCGGCTATGTAGTCCTCGGCTTGCGGCGGTTCGATGCCTTCCCCGGCAGGGACAAGGCGCGCATTGACAAAACAGACGTCTTTGTCCGGCTCGGCAGCTTCTTCCCCAGGAAAAACGAGTTTTGCACCAAAAAACTTAATTATTTTGGCAACGCTATCCCCACTGAGGGAAGCCTGCTCCCCCTTGAGGAAACGTGAAAGGGAACCCTGCTGTATCCCCGCATCTTTGGCAAACTGGTTTTGAGAAAACCCAGCTTCCTTGATGCGCTGGCGAATTATTTCAAAAAAATCGTCTGTCATGTCCTACCTCTACCCTAAATATGATTTTTGTCATATTGTTTAATATCATAACCTGTTGCCTTATTATGATTTGAAGCATAAAATGCCGGTATGAACATCGAAACATTCCGTTCTGATTTTTTGGAGATGAAGGAAAAGACGGGGGCTACCCAGAATCGACTCAGCGAGATGTACGGCGTTGAGCAGGGGTCTTTGTCTCGGTTCATTTCCGGCAGGCAGGGGCTGAGTTTTAACAACATCGTGGCCTTGTGGCCTTTTGTCTACGGGGAAAACTTTCCCGGCGTGGCAAAAAGCAGACCGAGGAAAAAGCGTCCTACAGCCACCCCCAAGACTGCACAGCAAGCGGCTGGCGGGGATGCCGCGGAGGCGCTGACAGGCCAGCAATGACGCGCCGCAGCACATCCTCCGGCGTCGGGTACGCCGCACGGTGGTAGCAGCGCCAGCATGGAGGTAACAGCATGACGCACGAAACACTTTTGGCTGTGGTAATCGCCTGCATCGCCTGCCTCTCGTTGGCTGGAACGGCGCTGGCCTGTCTAAAAATCCTGCGGGACATGTGGAATGTCCTTAAGGGATGGAACAAAAAGGAGACGTAGCGTCATGGCGGATCTCGTCACTCTGAACTTCAAGGTTGAGCCGGACGTTGCCGTGGCAATCCAGCGGGAAATGGGCATCCACGACCTCAGCCGATCGGAATTCATCCGGCAGTGCGTTCGCATCGCCACGCCGCTTTTGCGCGGCGTGCCGTCTTTGCTTGAGGCCGATGAAAAGAGAGTAACCGACCTCATGGAAAAATGCGGTAACATTCTGGTAATACTTGGAAAAATCTAGATTTTTTGGAGAGGTCGCATGCTGAAAACGATGGTCAAACGCTGCCTGGTCTGCGGCGCGGAATTCGAGACGACCCAGAGGCACGCGAAATACTGCCTGGAGCACAGGCGTCTTTCCCGCTCTGTACGGGAAAGGCAGATGCAAGGGCAGGGCATGGCTCCGACGATCTGCGCGCAGTGCGGAAAGCCTTTTTACGGGCACGGAAACGCGCGCTTTTGCTCCGACATCTGCCGCAGGCGGAACGCGGCCGCAAAAGATGACGTGGGGACTATCGCGAGCATGCGGCGGAAGCAGGTCGGTCTTTCCGTGCGTGCCTGCCATGACTGCGGCAGGCCCACCACGGATTACCGCTGCCCGGCCTGCCGGGCGGCGGTCCGGCAGCGGCACGGCGTGGCGGATGACGCTGCCTGCGGAGAGGAGTGGGTCTATGCGTGAGGGGAGACAGCCGCTTTGCGCGCATCCGGCGCGCTTTTTGCGGGAGAACTTCCCCGGCGTGACGCTGCGCCTGGAAGGCAGGCGGGTGGTCTTTGAAGATCCGCAGCAGCGGCAGGAGCTGGCCGCCTATGTGCGGGAAGTCGAGCCGTGGATAGCTGAAGAGCTGGCACGAGAAAAGGACGCCGCGCGGCGCGGCGGGAGGTGGTAAGATGGAGTGGCTGAGGTGGTATCACGGGGCCTGCTCTGACGCGAAGTGGCCCATCATCGCCCGCAAGGCAAAGGTGAGCGTGGGGGTCGTCGTCTCCGTCTGGGCTGCCCTGCTGGAGTACGCCAGTCAGGACGAGGAGCGCGGCAGTGTGGCCGGATTTGACGGCGAGACGTACGACGCCCTGTACGGATACGAGGACGGCACATGCGACGCCGTGCTTGAGGCCATGACTGAAAAGGGCCTCATCTGCGACGGCTGCATCTGCGCCTGGAGAAAGAGGCAGGTTCAAAGAGAACGGGAGGACTCAACCAACGCAGAGCGCCAGCGTCGCCACCGCGAACAGAAAAAGCAGAAAAATACGGATGAAAACGTCGAAACAAGCGCCAGCGTAACGCCACGTAACGCCAGCGTAACGCCACGTAACGCCAGCGTAACGCCACCAGAACAGAACAGAACAGAACAGAGAAGAAAAGAAAAGACACACACACCCCAAGATGATTTAAATAATCTAAACACGCGTGCGCGCGCGTTGAACCTCTCCGGGGAGGTGTGTGGGGGGGAAGGCTCTTCCCCTGAGCCTGAGCAGGCCACTTTCCGGGATCGCCCCAAGACGGACGCCCCCAGCAAGGGGCATCCCCAGTGGCCGGGCTTTCTGAGCTGCTTTGAGGTCTACCCCGTCAAGCAGGGCAAAGAGGCTGCCTGGCGGGAATGGATTCGGCTGCACCAGAACAGGACGCTTGCCCCGGCCTACGTTATCCGAGAGGCCATACTGCGCCTGAGCGCTGAGGACATCCGCTGGCGGAGGGGCATGGCCCCCAAGATGGACAAGTGGCTGTACGGCAAGGGCTGGGAGGACGAGCCCTACATGCCGCCAGGAGCTGAGGCCGTGGCGGCGGCGACGGTGGACGAGATCAACGCGCTGGCCAAGCGGGCTTCCGAGGAGCGGCGCAAAACTTTTGACGCCCTGCGGGAAGAGGCCGAACGGCTGCGGTACAGCGGCTGGACGCGGCAGGCTGCGACAGCCGCGGGAGGTGTGCAGTGACGGAAGCAGTTTTTGCGCAGGCGCTGGAAGAGATCCACGGGGTCTTTGCCCGAGCTGTCCCCACGGGCAACATCCGGTCCGTGCTTTGGGACAGGGTGCGGGAGATCCCGGACGTGGCCGTGCCGGGCATCGTGGACCGCATATGCGACATGGAGCGCCTGCCCGGCAACCTGTCGCGTGAGTTTCGGCAGGGATGGGCGGACTGGCGGGCCTCCCACCCGGAGCGCATCCTCCGGCGCGTCTGCCCGGAGTGCGGCGGAGTGGGCGTGCGCTACTGCTGGGCAAAGCATCCTGACAGCGGGCAGTGGCACGGCTTTGTCTCCACATGCCCGGCCTGCGATCCCGTGGCCGTGCCGCTGCGGGATCTTGAGCGCCGCGGCGTTGTCATCATGCCTTTGGGCTATCCCGGCGGGCCCTGCGCTTTTGAGCGGGACAGGGGCTTTTTGCCTCGTCAGGAAGCGAAGCGCACGGCGGGAAAGGCCGGCGGATATGGCGGCGCCGCATCTGAGGTCCTGCTGGACTGCGTTGGGACGTATCCGCGTCCCGATGCCAGCCGGTCGGCACATCTGCCGCCGGAAGAGCGTCGGCAGCATGAGGAAATCTTTTAACCAGCAGGCGGTCGAAAATGGGAGACGCACTCAGGGACGCAATGGAAATGCCGCAGGGAACGGGGACGGAGATGGACGTGGAGCAGGAGCTGAAACCGCTTGTCGCCGCTCTGGCCGACAGGCTGCGCCATGCCAGAGGCAAGCACGACTGGCCGCAGGTGCAGCATGCACGATACTACGCGCTGACTGTGCTTGGGGATGAGGTCGGAGAGCTGAGGCAGGCCATAACCCATGAGGAAGGCCGCGACCGTGAGATGGACGAGGCCCTCGACTGCATAGCCGTGCTCGCCCGCTTCTGGCTTGGCGACCACCTGCCGGAGGGCGAAAAGTGAGCGAGCTGTCTTTTTGCCTCCCCATCACGCCCACGGCCCAGCAGCGGCCACGGCATGCCCGATTTGGCGGGCACGACGTGACGTACAAGAGCGAAAGCCAGAAGGCCAACGAACGCACGCTGGAAGCCATGCTTATGCCGCACAGGCCGAAAATGCCCCTCAGTGGGCCGCTGGAGCTTTCTTTTTGCGCGACCTTTCCCGTGCCTCGAAGCTGGACGAAAAAGCGACGAGAGGCGGCACTGCGGGGCAAAATGTGGCATACGGCAAAGCCTGACACCGACAACCTCGCAAAGCAGCTCAAGGACGCCATGACCCGTCTGGGCTTCTGGCAAGACGACAGGCAGGTGGCCGTATGCCACATGGAAAAGATCTACGGCGAGCGCGGAGAGTGGAGCGTCCGCGTCCTGGAGCTGGAAAGCACGGATACGCAGGGGGAAAACTGATGGGAAACATGATTGGACTGGCAGCGAAGTACCTTCTTGGGGGGTGGTTCGGAACCCAAAAACGCACGAAACGCGGCACGGTTCTGGACGAGGCAAAAATCATCATCAACGGCGAACGGCAGGACCAATACGGCGAACCGGAAGACAACTTTGCCCTGATCGCCAGGCTGTGGTCCGCCGTCACGGGGCACACCTACACCCCGCACGACGTTGCCCTGATGATGGCCCAGCTCAAGGTGGCCCGCATCGTGACCGGAGCCGGAAGCCGCGACAGCTACCGCGATCTGTGCGGCTACGCGGCGCTGGCGGCGGACATGGCCGAAGATGACGGAGGCAAAAAGGCATGAACGGAGAAAGCAACGGGGTATTTGGAGAAATCTGGAAAGATATCTCTGGGTATGAAGGGCTTTACATGGTGAGCAATATGGGCAGGGTAAGGGCTTTGGCGAAACAGCTGAAAACGTCTTTGTCCAATAACTGCCGCCGCTTTTTGCCTATGCGGGAAATATCCCCCATTGTCCAGCATTCTGGATATGCGCATATTGGTTTGTGGAGGGGAGGCCAATGCAAACAAGCCAGACTGCACAGGCTTGTGGCTGAAGCTTTTTGTCCCAACGATGACCCTGAGAACAAAACACAGGTAAATCATAAAAATGAAAACAAACTGGACAACAGGGCGGAAAATCTCGAATGGGTGACGCCAAAACAGAACACGAATCATGGTAGTGCCATTGCAAGACGAATCTATGGACGCCAAAAAGCCGTTGATTGCCTTGACCTGAACGGGAAATGGCTGAGAACATTCATCAGTCAGGCGGATGCAAACGCTTGGTGCGAGGTCGCACGCAACGATGGGCATATTGCGGCGTGTTGTTCGGGAAAACAAAAAACCGCCTACGGATTCCGTTGGCGTTACGCGGAAAAAAGGAGGTGATGTCTCATGCGTGAAAAAACAGGAGACAAGCGGTGGATAGGTAGGGGCGTAAAGTTCCAGCGTATTCGCCGCATACCACGACCGGCTACCTCGTGGGCACGCTGGACAGGTTCAACGACGCCAAACGCGCGGAAGAGCGCGAAAGGGTAAAGCATGGCAGGTAAGCGCGGAAAGCCCCGGAAATTCCGGGAATGTCCCCTCTGCGGAGCGGATGCCGTGCGCGTCTACTGCTCTGCAAGGCAGGGGCATTGCACAAACAGGTGGTTCAAGTGCGATCGCTGCGGGGAGCGGTTCCATTTCGTCAGCACGGAAAGATCAGGCTGGCTTTATCCGGTAAGGGAAGCGCATGACGTGAAAAAAAAGTAACTATAAAATCAGGATAAGCCTTGCCTGCCTTTATTTTTGTCTGTCATGCTTCCCCCCAAAAAGAGGGATGCAGCATGGCAGACATTATTTTCATCGAAAGTTTCCTGAACCGGCACGGCGTGGAAGGCCCGCGGCAGACCCGTGGGTATATCCCGTGCCGCCCGCGCAACTTTACCGGAGTCAATCAGAATCCGGCAGGGTATACCGTCATCGGCGCTTCCGGCGTCACCATCGCCACGGGATGCGACCTTGGCCAGACGGACGTCAAAACGCTTGAAAGCTACGGCTTGAGCAGCGCCATCATCTCCCCGCTCATCCCTTATTTGGGGAAAAAGAAAAACGCCGCTATCCAGAAGCTTGCGGCCATGCCGCTTTTCGTCTCCGAAAACGTGGCGGCGGAAATCGACTACCACGTTCATCGCGGCTACCTCGACCTCTGGGTGCGCCCGGCATATGAGCGGGATTCCGGCGGAGTGAAGTTCGACGATCTTCCGAAAGAAGCACAGACGGTCGTCTTTTCCTGCTGCTACCAGAAAGGATGCGGCGGCGTGCGGAGTGAATGGCCCATACTCTGGGGATTCCTTACGAAGCAGGATTGGAAAGGCGCTTCTCGGGAGCTCATCACGGGTTTCAAGGAATACGCGGACCGCCGCCGCATGGAAGGCGAACTTCTCAAGGGGCTGGCGTGATGCTCCGCATCGCGGCACTGGCTGGCGGCAGCTTCATTGCCGCCGGCCTCCTCTGGTGGGGAGTCTCTGCCTGGCTGGATGCCAGGAACGAAGCCGTGGCGCTGCGTGAAACGGCAAAGGCCTTGCAGGCAGATAAGGCCGCATCGGAAACGGCGCAGGCCACGTTCAACGAAAAAAGAAAGGAAATCGAAGATGCCCGCACAGATCGTGAAGCCGCGTTGGAAAACGCTGCCGCTCTGCCTGACGCTGATTTTTGGCGCGTCCTTGACGGCCTGCTCTCCCCGCACACTGCCGCCGGTGGTGGTGACGCCTCCGGCAAGCCTGCTGGAACCGTGTCAGGAGCCACAGAACAGCGGTGACGTGCTTCCCCTTCTGCAAGCAGGCGACGTGCGCGGCGCTGCGCTGGCCCATGTGCGGTACGCGCTGGGCGTGCGCAACAGCTTCGACCTCTGCAATGCCCAGATCGAAGCCCTGCGCGTCTACTCCGAAAGCATGAGCGAGGCCCTGTCCGATGAATGACCAGCACGGGGAAAAGCCCATCGCGCCCATGCCGCTTTGCAACTGCCGAGAAAGGCAGCGGGGGAGGCTTGGCCGTCTGCTCATGCTGCTGGTGTCCCGCCAGCTCTGGAAGCGTGCGCTCATGGCCTCGCTGTATGCCGCCGGAGTGGTGGCCGTCATCAACGATCTGATCATCATCGTGGGCAGAACTCTTGCTCCGACCTTCTTTTCCGGGGCGAATACGGTCATTCTGGAAAAGATATTCGACAATTTCAGCGCGTTTCTTGGCGGGTGACGGCGTTTTTTGGGGAGAGGGGAGCGACATGGATGAGATTCTCGAAACGGCGGTGCGCATCGGCGCAGGCGTCGCCACGCTTGTGGGCGTTCTTTGGGCAGCCATGCGCTATATGACCCGCTACTATGTCGAGCGCTCCGAGCAGCGCATGAAAAACCGCCTTGATAATCTTGAGGAGCGCGCCAAAGGCCGGCTGAACGAAACGGACGCCACCGTGGAAAAAGTCGTCATCACGCTGGACGCCCACATCCACAACCAGCACAGCAAGCTTGAGGCCCGCGTATCGCGCATCGAACGCACGGTAAATGAGATCAAAGGAGGCAAGTCATGAGTCAGGTACGCATCATGCCACGCTGCCCCAGATGCGGGCGGAATCACAGCCTCTTGTGCCATGCCACGCGCCATGCCAAGGACGGGACGGTCAACCGGTATCTGCGCTGCCAGCGCTGCGACCACGGCCTTGTGGCCGTCTACGGCGCGAACGGTGTCCTGCTCGACTCCCGCATCATCTACCGGCGCAGGAGGCCGTACTCTTCCGCCCTGCCCGGTTCTTGCGGGGCGGTTCGAAACTGGCTTTCCCTGTTCTCGTTGAGCGCGACGACTGCGTAAAGCCGCGGGGCTTTCTGTTGGTTTTTTGAGAAAATGCGCGGCGTCGCATCACCCCGGACGCCAATCGCCCGCACCGGCGGGGTAATGGATAAACGGTCGCCTTTTGAAAGGGCCTCGCAGATCGACGACGGAGCGAGGCCGCCCCTAGCAGGGAACGCGGTCGGGAGAGCATGGCAGGGCCGATAATTCGCGCATATGACCGGGTAAACTCGCTTTTTCGGGGTGCTTGTATGTCTGAAGTGAAGAACTGCCCCACATCGTGTCCGCATCTGTCCGCTTCCGGCTGTCGCGTATCCTGCGCGGACACGCAAAACGCCTGCCCGTGCGAGCCGGTGGAAACGAGGGAAAGGCTTCTTGCCCTTGGCAGCGAGCCAAGGGAGGGCACAAAATGGGGCGGAAAGGCGTAGAAAATTTTTTGGCTGGGGAAAATGAAAAATAACCAGATGAACAAAGGAGAGAAGTATGAATCCTAATGATGTCCTTTCGCGTATCAATCGCACTACCGGCGTCAATGCTTCCAGAACTCGAGCCGCTCGCACATCGAACATTCGGAGAGGAATGGAAGCCAGAGCCGGCGTCAACACGGGACGTAAGAGCAGCTAATGGCGAACAACCCGCTTTTTCGTTCCGTCGAAACGGCGGCTGCCATGACCGATAGCGTGCTTGTCGGCTTTTCCGGCGGCAAGGATTCTGTCGTTACCCTCGACGTGTGCATGAAGCATTTTGCGCACGTCGAGGGATTTTTCATGTATCAGGTACGCGGTTTGTCGTTTCAGGAAGCGACATTGCGCTACTATGAGGACAAGTACGGCATCCCTATCCACAGGATACCGCATTTTGAGCTTTCTGAATGGCTTCGCTATGGTCTTTTCCGTCCTTACGACTTTTCTTGCCCCATCGTAAGCGTCAAAGAAACATACGATTACATGAGGGAAAATACAGATATTTGGTGGATAGCAGCAGGAGAGCGTATTGCCGACAGCGTATGGCGGAGAGCAATGATAAAGAGCGCAGGCACGATTGATCCGAAGCGAGGACGATTTTTCCCCATAGCTGAATGGAGCAAGGCAGATGTGCAGGCATACATTCGCCAGCATAAGCTGCATGTGGGCGCGGAATCGTCAAGACTTGGTTTTTCATTCCGTTCTCTTTCCGGAAAAGATTTGACAATAATAAAGGATGCTTTCCCAAACGACTATGAAAAAATAAAAAAGTGGTTCCCATTGCTCGACGTTTCCATCATCAACTACAAAATGCTTGGCGGAGATAATGGAAAAGAAAAGTAAATTCCAAAAGTTTGATATGGATACCATTTGCAGGAGTGAGATACATGGCGCCGACTACAATCCGCGCGTGATATCCGAAGATGCCCGAAAACGCCTGCGCAAGATGCTGGCAAAGCACGGGCTTGTCCAGCCGCTTGTCTGGAACAGAAGAACAGGGAACCTCGTGGCTGGGCATCAGCGGCTTGCGGCTCTTGATTCTCTTGAGCGTTCGCAGGATTACGATCTGCAGGTGGCTGTCATCGACGTAAGCGAGCGTGAGGAGCGCGTCCTGAACGTCCAGCTCAATAATCCTTCCATGCAGGGCGAGTGGGACTTGGACAAGCTGACCGAGCTGGCCGATTCCGCAGCGATCACGCCTGATGAGCTGGGATTTTCCGATGGCGACGCCGCTATCCTTTTTGGGGGGACAGGGCTCGACAGTCTGCTTGAAGATGATCCAGGAGTCACAGAAGCAAAAGACACTCTGAAAGATATCAAGCAGCATCGCGCCGAAAGTATGGCGCGCATGCAGCAGGAGCAAGGGGCAGACTTTTATTTTACCGTGGTATGCGAGACGGTAGAGCAAAAAAGGGCCATTCTCAAAGCTCTCGGCGTACCTGACTGGGAGTGCTATGTGAATGGGCGTTCTCTTGCTGGCAGGCTTGGCGTCTAGGCGTACTTTTGCTGGTAGGCTGCAAAGACGTCAGGCATATGTTCAGAGGCATAAAAGACGGTATGATCCTTATACTCAGGCGGCAGCTTTTCCAGCATCTCGTCATTCACAGGAAAGAAACTGAGCTTGCCTTTTACGGCGAAAGGTTTGACCTCATAGATCTTTTTGACATGCCAGGCAAAGCCGAGCAGCGCCTCCCGTTCGGCGTCGCTGGGCAGGTATGCCGACGGTATGTCCTTGCGCGTCATGGGGCGCACATCGACAAGCTCAACGACGCCCAAGGCCATGCCGCCGGGGGCGACGAGGCCGTCGTTGATCTCAAAGTCCCCTTTGCTCGAGCAGATGAGCAGAGGGCCGCGGTAGTGAGTTTTCCACGTCCGGCACTCGACCGTCTTGTACCCTGCCGCGACCAAAGAGGCCCAAGGCTGTTTGATAGATATGGCTTTCATGCTCTACCTCCAAAAACATCATATAAAAAATTTTTGTGTTTGTAAAGGTATCATATGGCACAATGCACGGCTACATCAAAGCGTACTGGCGAGAGGTGCAAACGCTTTTGCGCTCCGGGAAAGACTGTCTGCAGGTGGCATGGAGGAAATTCAAAAGGCGCTCCAAAGGGAAGCAAGAGGGCATTGAAGCATGGTGCATATGAAAAAATCACTCGTGAAACCATGCTTGCGGATGAAGTACAGTACGCTGATTCCGTCAACACCGACCCCGTGGCGATCGTTGAAGAACAGTTGCGCGTCCTGAAAGTGAAAGAGCTGCGTATAGCGAAGCGCATGAAGGAGACTCTGCTTGCCGAGATGGAAGCCGGGCAAGATGACGGGACAGGCAAAAAAAAGCCTTCTTTGGTAAAGCTTTCCGTCTCCACCGTGCAGGCTAAGAATTTTGTGGGAGAGGAAAGCACTACGGTATCCAGCACTGCTGAGACTTTTGCCCAGAACTATTTGCGTCTTGAGCAGGCGCACACTACGATCCTTGCGCAGATATGCAAGACGGCTTCCCTGCTGGCAGAGCTGAAAAACGACTCTGGGGTCGATGACCAGCCATTGCCTCTGTATACGCTTCCTCCGAAAGAAGGTGACCAAAATGGATAGGGTATGCCGGCTCACTGTACCGCAATGGCGCGTTTACAGCGACAGCAGCCGTTTCCGGGTGCTGGTATCCGGGCGGAGATTCGGAAAAACGCGCATGTCCATTGAGGAACTTTTGCGGGCGGCTACCGCAGGGCAGGGGAAAAAGGTCTGGTACGTCGCGCCGACGTACCGGCAAGCTCAGCAAATATGCTGGCAAATACTCAAGGACAGGCTGGCGTCAGGAAAGTGGATAGAGCGAAAAAATGAAAGCGATCTTTCCGTGACTCTCAAACGGTGCGGCAGTACCATCTCCCTGCGAGGGGCAGACAATTTCGACAGTCTGCGAGGCGTCGGCCTGCATTTTCTTGTCATGGACGAATTCGCTGATATCAAGCCGGAAGCGTGGTTTGAGGTCTTGCGGGCTACGCTTTCCGACACAGGCGGCCGCGCTCTGTTCACCGGCACGCCGAAAGGGAGAAACTGGGCCTATGACCTTTTTCAGCGTGGGAGCGATCCAGAGTATCCAGATTGGGCCGCGTACAGTTTTACCACCATCGAGGGAGGGAACGTCCCCCCTGAAGAAGTGGAGCTTGCCCGCCGTGAGCTGGATGAGCTGACGTTTCGGCAGGAGTATGAAGCCTCATTCGTCAATTTCGAGGGCCGATGCTACTACCCCTTTTTGCAGGAAACGCACTGCGCCCCGCTGCGGCAGCTCTACGATCCGCGCGCGCCGCTGGCCTTCTGCTTCGACTTCAACGTTGAGCCGGGCGTGGCCGCCGTGGCGCAGGAGCTGACGCTGCCCAACGGCCTGCAGGGGACGGCGGTCATCGGAGAGGTCTACATCCCCCGCAACTCCAACACGCCCGCCGTCTGCCGCAAGCTTATCCAGGACTGGGGCGGGCATCAGGGGGCCGTCGTCTGCTATGGCGACGCCACCGGCGGCAGCAGGGGCAGCGCCAAGGTGGCCGGGAGCGATTGGGATCTTATCAAGGCCGAGCTGCGGCAAGCGCCGTTCGGCCCCCGCGTGTCCTACCGCGTGCCGCAGGCAAACCCGCCGGAGCGTGCCCGCGTGAACGCCATGAACAGCCGCTTGAAAAGCGAGGCCGGGGACATCCGGCTGATGGTGGACAGGCAGACCGCGCCGCATGTGGTCAAAGACCTTGAGGGTGTTGTGCTGCTCAAAGGCGGCAGCGGGGAGATCGACAAGCGTTCCACGCCTGAACTTTCGCACATTAGCGACGCATTAGGCTACTATGTCGCCAGCGCGTTCCCGCTGGCAAAAAACAGCGTCACCATTGGCACATACTCGACGGTGGCATAGTCAACCAAGCCAAAAACGCCCCCAAAGGAGGACGCCATGCCCGAGATTCCGGGAAATTCCGGGAAATTCCCGGAAAACGGTTCAACCATCATGAACCCCACAATTCTGTTTCGGCGGCAGCACGAGGCCGCGCGGACCTGCCTTGATCTCATACGCGGAACGGACGCCATGCGTGAGGCCGGGGCGCGCTACATCCCCCCCAAGGAGGACGAATCCAGCGAGGCGCACGGCATCCGGGTAAAGCGCGCCGTGCTGCGCAACGTGTTTGCCCAGACCATCGGCTATTACCGGGGGCAGGTGTTTTGTCGGCAGGTGGCGCTGGACAATGCGGACAGCACCCTGAAAGACGACGCTCTGCAGCGGTTCCGCGCCTGGGCTGAGGATGTGGACCAGCGCGGGCACAACCTCACCTCGTGGAGCGGAGCGGTGTTCACGTCCGGCCTCGTGTCCGGGGTGACGTTCTGCCTTGTGGACTTCCCGGCCATTGAGACCGAGATCAGCGAGGGCGGCGTCACCATGTACCGGGCGCAGGACGGCAGCCTGCGCCCCAAGACAGCCGCGGCGGACGCCGCCGAGGGCTGGCAGCCGTACCTTGTCCACATCCCGGCGGAGCAGGTGCTTGACTGCCGGGCGCAGTGGCGCAAGGGCCGTCGCGTCATCACGCATTTTCGGTATATCGAAACGCGCTACGAGCAGAGCGAGACCGACCCCAACGAGCTTGAGCCTGTGCAGTACGTCCACGCCTACACCCCAGAGGGCTGGGAGCTGTGGAAGGCGGCCAGTTCCACGGGCGGCACGGGGGCAGGGTTCGAGCTTGTGGCGTCTGGCAAAATGTCGCTTGGCGAGGTTCCCGTGGCCGTGTTCATGCCGGGCGATCCGCGCAGCGACTTCACCGCGCAGCCGGCACTCATCGACTTGGCGCATCTGAACATCAAGCACTGGCGGGCGACCTGCGATCAGGAAGACCTCATGGCCTTCAACAGGTTACCGGTCTGGGTGTCCGTGGGCATCGCTCCGCTCAAGAACGCGCAGGGCAACGACATCCCCATGCCCGTGGGGCCGGGCAAGGTGCTGTACTACGAGGGCGGGGGCGACCTGAAAAGCGTGGGTGTGGACTCCGCCAGCGTGGCCGCCGGGCGGCAGGACTTGCTGGACACCGAGGAAAGCATGGCCTCTTACGGCTTGCAAATCATGCAGATGCAGAGCGCTGCCCGCATGACCGCCACGGGCGTGGACAAGATGACCCGCGAGGGGAATAGCCAGCTCAAGAACTGGGCGCTGGACTTTCAGGACTTCCTCGAAAACTGCCTGCGGCTGGTGGGCCTGTGGTGGGGTCTTGAGGACGGCCCGTCGGTCAAGGTCAATGACGACTTCGCGGACAGCGCCAATATGGACTTTCTGATCCAGTTGCACGACAAGGGCCTGCTCAGCAAGGAAACGCTGGCCGCCTTTGCCGTGCGGCTGGGCATCCTTCCCGATGACTTCAACTACGCCGACGAGGTGGCGCGTCGCGCGCAGGATGCTGCCGCTGCTGCCAACGCCGGCCAGTCGTTCGGACTGTCGCTGGCGCAGCGCCTGGGCGCGGAAGCGGGCGCGAGCGTGGGCGTTGCGTCAGGGGGTGACGGTTCGTCGGGTAATTCCGGGAATTTCCGGGAAATTCCGGGAAATTCCGGGACAAGTACAGGATAGCGCGAGAAAAGGCCGGGAGTTTCGTCCCGGCCTTTGTCGTGTGTGGTGTTTGGATGGGTGGCGTGTGCCGCGGCTATCTGCCGAACAGCAGGCAAAGCCCGTTCATCAGCAGCGCCAGCGCGGAAAAGCCCGCGGCGGCCATGCCCCAGCCGATGACGAGGAGCCTTACCCCGTCCAGTTCCTGCCGCAGTTCCCAGTGCTCGACGGGCCGGGACGTGCGCGGGGTGGAGGCGTCGCCGTCGATGCGGAGGGTGCGCCCGTCCACGGTGATGTTGATACGCGTGCCGTCGTCGGTGGTGATGGTGTGGATACGGTTCGTTGCCATGTTCCGCCCTCCCCTATCCCCGCGCGGCTTCGACGATGCGGCGTCCGGCGTCAAGGATGCTGTAGGCACCGGCAAGAGCTTCATCCGCCGCCACGTAGGCGGCATGGCAGGCGTGGTATGCCTTGCGTTCCCTCGGCGTCATCTTCATGGTGACCGCGCCGGGGTGGCAGGTGGTGCGGAGCAGCTCCCGCACTTCCTCGATACGCGACAGACAGAGCACGTGCGGGGAGACCGTGGACGGGACAGCGGGAGCGGAGGCCGAGGCCGCTGGCAAGGCTGTGGCCACGGGCTGCGGGGCCGGTTGCAGGGCCTTGACGCTCAACTGGATGAGGTATTCCCGCGCATCGGGCATCTTGCTCGCCGGGAGCTGGGCGTACTCGGCGATCCTGAAATGGCGGTTGAAGCGCGTCCATATCTCCGCCCGCGCCTTGCCCTGCACGGCGGCGGGAGCGGCGGACAGCTTGGCGTCCACAAGGGCCTTGAGTTCGGCCCGTTCGGCGGGGCTGATGGCGGTGTCAGGGGAGAGGGCTGGCGTGGGGCGTTCGGCCCGTCCGTTCATCCAGTAGTTCCACAGGGCGTCGTCACTTTCAGCCTGGTAAAGCTCGATCTTGGCCCGCAGCTCCGGGCGCACCTTCTTGGGGTTGATGCTGTTGAGGTAGGAGGGCAGCTTGCGGACGGGCAGGCAGAGCATTTGCTGCTCTCCTGATTCTGAGGGTATTACGATAATCGTAACACCCCATCTTTCCCTGTTGGAATTGAGCTTCTGGCTCTGGGATGCCCAGCCTAAGCCCAAATTTTCAACGATGGGCTTCATGGGCGTGAAAGGCTGGCCTTGGTAGTCGATGCAAAAAATGGTGTCGTCGTGGAAGGTGACGGGGGAAAGTTCGCACATGATGTGCCTCCAGCGATTTTCTTATTGGAGCCGCCAAAATAGCAAAACTCCGGGTGCTAAGAACTGTCGCTGGACAGCGGGCATATTCCCGACGAATCGGTATTGTATTAGCCCACACCCGGAGTCAATGTCCGTAGAATACACCACCGCCAAGAGGATACAAGTCTTGACAGGGCACAAAAAGGCCACGTTTCAGGTGTGGCGACCGCCAGCGAAGGTGTTCTTAGGCACCGTGTCTCGACAACGACACAAAACGCCGGAAATGTCAAGCATGATTCACACGGCGCGGGCTTTGCCCCTGCGGCGCTGGCGTGGTAGAATGGGCAGGAAAACAAGGAGAAACAAATGCGACTTCGGGGCGGAGAATCAAATTTTGACCTGTTGTTCTATGTGGGGGTGGGGCTGGTGTATGTTTTGTCTGCGGCGAACAGTCAGCCCGGGATAGCGCTTGCTTTCGGCATCGGCGCACTGGCTCCGAACATCTCCGACGCGTGGAAAAAGCGGGATATCAAGGATGCCGCTATGTCGCTGGCCGGGATTTTGATTGCTGCGGCGTGGTTCGCGGTTGAAAATATCCAGAGGTGAGGGGCTGCAAGCCGCCTTGCCTCTCAAAAACGGCGAAAATTGATACGCAACGCGGATTGCGTAAGAAAATTTCCATTTTTTCATACAAGAGATGCCCATGACCCCAGACGAGACCCTTGCCCTGTACCTGCTGGCCCGCTCCCTCTGGTGGCGGCATGACCTCGAACAGCTCGACGCCGAGGCCGTGGCCGCCGTCATCGCCGCGCTTGAGGCCGCGCAAAAGGACATTGCCGCCCGCCTTGCCGCCGAGGCCGCCGGGCTGGCGACGCTCTCCGACTGGCGGCGAGAACAGGACGAGGCCCTCAACGCCTGGGCCGACGAGGTGCTGGCCGGAGCGCGGGCCACCATCACGGGCTCGATTTCCGAAGCCAGCATTG
Source organism: Candidatus Desulfovibrio gallistercoris (assembly GCA_019118745.1). Classification (GTDB taxonomy): domain Bacteria; phylum Desulfobacterota; class Desulfovibrionia; order Desulfovibrionales; family Desulfovibrionaceae; genus Desulfovibrio; species Desulfovibrio gallistercoris. The sequence continues at coordinate 18,606 of DWYJ01000093.1, forward strand.
CCGCCGCCACGGCCTCGCTTGCCGCCTACAACGCCATTTTGACGCTGGACGGCAAGGCGTCAGCCGTGCAGTCCGTGGGCCTGACCAGCGGGCAGATCCGCGCATGGTTCCAGGACACGGCGCTGGGCTCCGGTGGGCTGGAAAAGTGGGTGGACACCGCGCTGGACAACGGGGTCAAGCAGAGCCTCCTTTCCGCCCTGCGGCAGGTGGCCGTCGAAGGCAAGGGCACGGCTGAGGCTGTGCGGCGGGTCATTGTGGCGGCCAGTGACGCGGGCTTCGAGCTGACGCGACGGGAGGCCATCACCATCACGCGGACATTCATCCAGACCGCGAATGTGCAGGCGCAGGAGGCCGTCTACAAGGCCAACGAGGGGCTGTTCAAGGGGTACAAGTACGTTGCCACGCTGGACAACCGCACCTGTGCCGTCTGCCTGTTTGCCGACGGAGCGGTGTACAAAATCGGGGAACCGAGGCCGTCCCTCCCTCGTCATCCACGCTGTCGCTGCATCATGTGCCCGGTTGCCAAGAGCTGGCGAGACTTTGGCATTGACGTTGACGACCTCGAAGCCGTTGCCCGGCCCTGGACGATACGCGAGACGGGGCCTATCGGCGCAGGCGGGCGCAAGATCGAGAACTACGGCAAGACGACGGAGAACTTTTCCGGCTGGTGGGCGTCACTCTCCGACGCCGACAAGGCAAAAACGGCCATCGGCCCCGTGCGGCGCAGGCTGCTTGAGACCGGCGCGGTGAAGTGGGACGACATGTGGGACAAGGCCAGCGGCCTGCCGCTGACGCTTGAGCAAATGGGGTATGACAGGCAGGGGAACAGGATTTGACTGCATCATGCGACTGTGCCACTGTGGAAGCATGGCGCGTCCTTTGGGGCGCGCCTTTTTTGTTGTCGTTCGCCACATAAATTCCAGATTCATTTTTTCAACTTCCTTGCCCTTTTTTCTCCCAATGGGGCATACTCAAAGAAAAATCATCCCGGATGGGGTGGAAGGAGTGGGCAGGATGCCTTGGAAAATGGACGAGAACGGCAATCTGGTGAAAGGCGACGACGGCAACCCCATTGCCATCACGGAAAGCGGCGAAGAGCGATCGGTTGACTATGCGGCCATGAGCAGGAAGCTCTCCGAAGTCAACAAAGAAAGCGCCGGACGCAAGGAGCGCATCCGGGAGCTGGAAGCGCAGCTCAAGCCGCTGGAAGGCATCGACGACGTGGCGGCCTTCATCGAGGCGGCCCGCAAGAACGCCGAAGCCGTGGCCGCGTTCGACGACAAGCAGCGCGGGGCCGAGGAAGCCGTCCAGGCCCGCATCAAGGCCGCAACGTCCCCGCTGGAAATGAAACTTGCCGAACTGGAGGCCGAACGCGCCAGCATCCGCGACCAGTTCCACGCCTCGCTGATCAGCAGCAAGTTCGGGACGTCGAAGTACGTTGCCGAAAGCCTGGTGAGCGCCGGCATAGCGCAGGAGCTTTTCGGCAAGCACTTCAGCGTTGACGAGCAGGGGAACCTCATCGGCAAAGACAGCGCCGGAAACGTCATCTTCGGGGAGAACGGCCCCGCTGATTTTGACACTGCCCTGTCGGAGATCGTCAAGAACAGCCCGCACAAGGCGTATGTGCTGAAGGGCAGCACGGCGACCGGCAGCGGGGCGTCCGCCGGGGCAGGCGGAAACTATACCGGCGCCAAGACCATGCGCCGGCCCGAATTTGAAAAACTCGACCCGGTGACAAGGGCTCTGCGGATTCGTGAGGGCTACAGGGTCACCGACTAAAGGAGAACCAAGGTGGCTAACACCCTGAACGATTTTATCCCCGAGATGTACGCGGCTCTCGACATTGTTTCCCGCGAAATGGTGGGATTCATCCCCGCTGTGGCCGTCAATGCCGCCCCGACGCAGGCCGCCAAAGATGAAATCATCTCCATTCCCATCACGCAGACGGCGGAAACCCATGACATCGTTCCCGGCGGCAGCCCCGAAGACAACGGGGATCAGGTCGTCTCCAAGGTTTCCATGACCATCAGCAAATCCAAGTACGCGCCCATCCCCTGGACTGGCGAAGAGCAGCTTGGCGTCCGAAACTCCGGCACATACAACAGGATCATTGCCGACCAGTTCGCACAGGCTCTGCGTGCGCTTGTGAACGAAATGGAATCCGACCTTGCAAAGCTGTACGTTGGCGCTTCCCGGGCGTACGGCACGCCCGGCACGACGCCCTTTGAAAGCAATCTCAAGGACGTGGCCCAGATGCGCAAGATTCTTGCCGACAACGGCGCGCCCATGACCGACCTGCAGCTGGTCGTCGATACCGCCGCCGGGGCCAACCTGCGCAGCCTGGGCCAGCTTACCAAGGCCAATGAGGCGAACACCGACGACACGCTGCGGCGCGGCACCCTGCTCAACATCTCCGGATTCAGCATCCGGGAAAGCGGCCAGATCGTGACCCATGCCGCCGGGAAGATCGAGGGGAGCGGTGCGGTGAACAACGGCGGCGGCTACGCCAAGGGCGCTACGACCATCGCCGTGGACGGGGCGTCGTCCATCGCGCTCAAGGCCGGTGACATCGTGAAGTTTGACGGCGATACCGGCCACTATGTCGTGGCTGCTGAAGCCAGCGCCACTCCCATCACCCTGGCCGCGCCCGGCCTCATGGGCCCTGTGGCCGATGATGCCGCGGTGACCGCTCTTGGCTCCTATACCGCAGGTCTTGCCTTTGACCGTAACGCCCTGCAGCTCATCGCCCGTACCCCGGCCATGCCGGATGGCGGCGACAGCGCGGAGGACGTTTTCCTGCTTACCGACCCCGTGAGCGATATTACCTTTCAGGTCGCTCTGTATCGCCAGTACCGGCGCGTGCGCTACGAGGTGGGCCTTGCCTGGGGCGTGAAGCTCATCAAGCCGGAACACGTCGCCATCCTGATGGGTTAGGAGGAGCGTATGCCTCGCATGTATCACGACGATCCCATGATGACCGGCGGCCCAACCACGGCGGATGTGCCCGACGATGCCGTGGCCTGGATGCAGAAATCGGGGTGGTACCTGAAACAGGAGACCCCGCAGGAAAAGCCGGCTGAAAAGGCTGCCAAGACGGAAACGGCTCCCGCCAGTACCGCCAAGCGGTAGCCCCTTCGCAGCGTCCCCGACCCTACCTCCAAACTCCCGTCGGGGACGCCACCGAACGGGCCACCACGGCCAGTCATCCGCAGACAGGGGCGCAACATGTCGCAATCAATCAACGAAATCACGCAGAACATCGGCACGACAGGGGAAGCGTTCGACGCAGCCGTTGACGCCGCGGTCACGGTGCTTGGGCAGATCAACGACGCGCTGTCGCCCTACCGCGGCAAGCTGCCGTCCGCCCTTCGGGACGTAGTGGATGCCATCAGCAAGATGCAGGCGGCAGGGGGCGCGAAGTGAGCGCCATTATCGTGGAAGACGGTACCGGCATCGCCGATGCCAACGCCTACGCTGGCCTTGCCGCAGCCGACGCCTACCTTGTGCGGCGTGGCCTGTGGCCGGAGACGCCCATTGTGGAGACCGACGGCACAGACGACGAACCGCCCACGGCAGCGCCGGACGCAAGCATGGTCGCCGCCAAGGAGGCTGCCATCATCCGCGCAGCCGATGCGTTGAACGTGCTGTTCTGGAAGGGAGAGACACGCTCCCCTCTTTCGCTCATGGCGTGGCCGCGCTCAGGCGTTGAGGTGGACGGCAGAAAGCTGCCCATTGACGCCGTGCCTCTGGCCGTGGTGCGGGCAAACATGGAGCTGGCCGCCCTCATCTACAACGGCACGGCTGACCCGCTGGCCCCTGTCGAGCGCGGCGGCAAGGTCATCAGCAAGAGCGAGAGCTACGCCGAGGGCAACGTGGACGTGATCGGCGGCGATTCCAAGAGCTACAGCGTGACGTACTCCGAGGCCGCGCCGGTGGAGACGTACCTGCCCGCCGTGTACGGCATCTTGCGGCCCTACCTCCGGGCAATTCCGGGACAGTCCGGGAGCGTGGTCGGGCGCGTGGTGAGGGGGTAGCCCATGCGGCAGTTGACGGAAAGCGATTTCACCCTTTTCAAGGCAGAAGCGGAAAAATGGATCGCGCTGTTCGGCCTGAAGGATTGGGCCGTAACGTTTGATTTTTCGCCTCTGGAAAACAGCCGTGCGGAATGCTTTGTCAACTGGCACGCAAAGGCAGCGATCATAACCTTGGGGCAGTTCCCGCGTGGGGAAGTGACGCAAGATGATGTGAGAAGGTCAGCTTTTCACGAAGTTTGCGAACTACTGCTTTCGGACATGGAATTTACGGCGCTGAACGAGGAAATCCCCCACGCCGAGCGAAAAACCATGACCGAAGTTGCCCGCCATGCGGTCATCCGGCGTCTGGAAAATTCCGTCTTCAAGAGCTGTTAGCCATGCCTACCGACTACGCGCCGAAACTCGCCGCCGCCAAGGCCAAGCTGGAAGCCAAGGGTATGCCCATGACCTTTGTGCGGCGCACCGAGGACACCACCCAGATGCCCACGCCCGGCGTCGGGTATCCGGTCGTTGAGACGCGCACGGAGTTTTACGGCGTGCGGACTTCCCCCCAGCTTGCGGAAGTGCAGATGGGCATTTTTGCGGGGGAGGACATCGTCATCCTCATGCCGGGGGATGTATGCGAGGGCAGGCCGGACAATACGGACTACCTCATTTTTTTGGGCAAACGCTGGAACATCACCACCATCAAGCCCGTGGCCCCCGCCGAGCTGGACATCATCTACAAGGTGGCCGTGAAAGAAAGCGGGGCGGCGTAGCGGCATGGCGACCAGAGACGAATGGCAGCGGCGCATGGCAGAGGCCAACAGGCGCATCTGCGGCAACTCACGGGAGCTACAACGCGCCATTTCCGACTGGGCGCAAGCCGCGGTGCAGGACAGTCTGGACGCCGTGGTGGCCGCCATCATCGACTGCTACGGGCGGCTTGTGCAGCGTACCCCCAAGGATACCGGGCGCGCGCAAGCCGGGTGGCATATCGAAGGGCGGACCGACGACTGGACACCGGAGCCGGGCGACTACAAGGACAAGATCGCGGCCCTGATAGCCGAACAGACGGGGAAACTGTCGGGAGACCTGCGGCAGGCCGACGTGGTCCGCATCATGAACAACGTGGAGTACATCCTCGCGCTTGAGGCGGGATGGTCGCGGCAGTCCGCCGGCTTCACCGCCCTTTTCCTGTCCGAACTGCGGTCACAGCTTGAGCAGGCCGCGCAAAACAGCCAGCGGGGCAACGCATGACCGCCACGCCGTATGAGATCCGCGTAGCCCTCGAAAAAAAGCTGTTCGAGGCCCTGCAGGAGCCGTTTGCCGCCGGTAAGCTCATCATCGTGCAGCCGGGGCAGGACATATCCCCGGACATGCGGAAGATACAGGTCGTGCATACCGTGGCGCCGGGCATCGTCCAGACGGGCGAGCTTGGGGGGAGAGGCGGCTACTGTCCCCGGCAGGGGGCGTACACCATCCTGCTGTCCTGCCCGGCGGACGATACCGTCATCCTTGCGGATGCGTGGGGCATCAGCGGCAGCCTTGAAGCGGCATTTTTTCGCGCTGATTGCGCCATTGCCGACAGCCGTTGCCGGGTGATGTGCGAGCAGCCGTACACAACCAACGTCGGGGAAACGCCCGACAAGCGCCTCGGCCTGTCCGTCACGGTCCCGTGGTGGGTATGGGCAGGCGGCTATGAAGGAGAGTAGGTCATGGGAAAGTGCCCTGAAATAGGCTTGAGCAACATCCAGGCGGCATGGGTGGAGATCGAGGACGTCTCCGGCGTGCTGCAAAAGCCCACGGCAAAGGGCTACATCCGCCCGCGCGGGAACATCAGCATGACCCAGACGCCGGGACAAAGCGCGTCCGAGGAGCTGTCCGAAAGTCTCAACGTCAGCGAGCAATTCCAGAACGCCGTCGAGGCCGGTGAGGTCTCCATCCCGACGTACCTCCGCCTGACTGACGACGGCTCGCATATGCAGGCCCATGCGGTCCTTGCGGCGGCCATGGGCAAGTATCAGGCTGCGGACACCGTGACCGCCGCAGTCAATGAGGCGCTGGGCATCGACGAAGAGGTGGCGGAGTTCGCCATTGACGGCGTGACGGGCGGCATCTTCCCGCCGCGCTGCGTCATCCAGATCGACGATGAAAAGATCCTGGTCGGCAACACGGAGATGACCGCAGGCGCTGTGACCAAGGTCATGCAGTGCGTGCGCGGCTATGCCGGCACGACGGCTGCCGCGCATGATGACGATGCCGTTATCACCGTCAAGTCCGCCGTCTATGCGCAGGACGTGTGCCGCGACAGCCTGTCCATCTGGGTCAAGAATGACCGCGTCTTGCAGTGGGGCCGCGGCGGGTATGTCTCGTCCACGGAATTTCCGCTGTCCAACGAAAGCGGCCAGCAGGTCAACTACACGATCAGCTTTGCCGAAATGGGCTGGGCCGGGCCTGCAATCATCAAGGGCGCGCCCTCCGGCAACGTCATCACCGTAAAAACGCTTGGCGGCGACAATGCCGCGTGGGGCTACACGGAAGGCGTCTACATCCAAAACGTCACCAAGAATGACGACAACTCCGGCGCAGGCTACCGCGTCACCGCCGTGGATCGCAATGCAGGGACCATCACCGTGGACGGCAGCATCACAAGCTGGGCGGATGAAGACGAGATCGAGCCCTGGACGCCCAAGTCCCAGAGCATCGGCAATCCTGTGGAAAGCCGCACGGCGCTGGTCTTCATCAACGGCTATGCCGGGGGCATCCGGGAAGGCTCGTTCACTATGAACACGCCCACGGAGTACAAGATGCTCATCGGTGACAAATACCCTCGTTTCAGCGTGGATACGCAGCGGGAGATATCCGTCACCATGAACGGTTACCTTGACCGAGACGGCGCTGTGGCCATCGGGCGCGGGTATGAAGGCTATGAAGTCCCTGTGTCCCTTGCCTTCGGGCCTGACGAGGGGCGGCGTCTGGCGGTGACCCTGCCGCGCGTCAAGCTCAACACGCCGGAGATCGGCGTGGATGGCGCGGCCTTTACGCTTGACCGCACCGGCACGGTGCTGGGCCGCGACTACGAGGACGCCGTCTACATCACCACGGAGTAACCCCCATGCCCAAGATGATGACAGGCGAGTTTGCCCAGCGGACGTTTTACATCCCCTGGACGACGGACAAGTCGGAAGGCGTCTGGGCACGTCCGCTGACGCTGACCCGGCGCGCGGAGCTGCGGCGGGAAGCGCAGCTCGAGGCCGGCATGGACGACGACCTTGCCACCAGCAACTTTTGCCGCCTCATGCTGACGGAAAGTATCGAGGATTGGCAGGGGTTCCGCGATGCTGCGGGGAAGGATATCCCCCACAGCCGCGAGGCCGTGGCCGCCCTGTGCGAATTCGACCCCGTGCTGGCGGCGGAGATGCTGGCGCGCATCTCCGCTATGGCCCGCGAGGGAGAGCTTGCCGAAAGAAAAAACTGATGCGGTGGGTCGGCTGGGCCGTGTCCCCCAGCCGGCCCACGAATTGCGAGCAGTGCCGCAGGATAGCCAAGGCAAACCGCAAGCGGCCGCACTGCGACACATGCCAAAGGCCGCCGCGTCTGAGCGCGCAAAATCAGAAGGCATGGGAACTATGGTCGCTCCTGGACACGCACGGCAGGGAGTTCGACACGATGGGCGGGAATCCCCTCCCTTTGCGATTGGAGGCCATTGAGGTAGAGTGCGGAAAAAGCGGCGACCCCGACGGGATGGAATGGCGGGTCCTGCTCATCGACAGCAAGATCCTTGAGTATCGCCGCGAACAACGCCGCCGCGAGGCGTCCAAGAAGTGAGGTAGGACATGGGAGAAGAGCTTTTGCAGCAACCGGAAAAGACCGAACAGCCGAGGATACCGGGAATGGCGTCCCGCAGAACCAGAACAGCGCCAGCCTGACGCAGGAACAGCGCGAAGCTGACAAAAGGCTGCTGGATATCATCGACAAGCGGCTTGATGCCATGAGCGCCGTGCAGACGCGGGCCAACGCCTACATGGTGGCCCTTTGCCTGCTGGTTATCATCCAGACGGCAACGCTCATCGGGTTCGGCGTCTGGACAGGCTTTACCACCTAGATAGTGTCGTCAAATTATATTTGCCCACAAAGATATGCATCTAATTTGAACGGCGGAAAGAAAAGAGGCGCATCTTTTGGCATACCGTGTAGCAACTCCCCGCCAGCGCTTGAGATGCAGAAAAGCATTCTCGACAAGATGCCTGACTTTGTAGAGCTCTCTGTCATAGTTGCGTAATACTTTACGACTTTTCTTTGGCGGGATGATAACCTGGAAACCGGATTCACCTGCTTTGCGGAGAATACTTTCCGTATCGTAGCCTCGATCAGCCAGAAGTGATCCGGCACTCACTCCGTCAATCAACGCACAGGCCTCTTTGCAATCTGCTCGCGTACCTTCTGTAACAACAACTCTGACCGGCATACCATGCGCATCCACGGCAAGATGTATTTTTGAGTTGAGCCCCCTTTTGTGCGGCTCATGGCCTCATTACCTCCCGCAGCGCCAGCCGCATGCGGATGAACTTTGCAATGGCTGGCATCAATGATGAGCCATTCAAAATCAGGTTCGACAATGAGAGCTTCGAGTATTTTCTCCCAAACTCCCCGATCACGCCATCGGCAGAAGCGGCGATGTGTATTTTTCCAGTCGCCAAGATCAGGAGGTAAATCCCGCCACGGAGCCCCCGTTCTCAGTATCCAGAAGACGGCGTTGATAAACAATCGGTTATCGGCGGAAGGACGACCGACGCTGCCTTTGGAACCAGGGAGAAGTTTTTCAATGTTTGCCCATGCCCTGTCGGAAATATCATGTCTTCGATGTACCGCCATATGCTCTCTCCTCATTGTAGGTGAAGAGAATATAACATACTTTTTAGTTTGACGACACTACCTACTGGACGCAGAGCGCCATTGAAAAGCACGAGGCCGCCTTCATGGCCAAGGTTGAGAAAATGGACGCAGAGCTTGCGTCTGCGGGCACGGAAAGCAGGGAGTGCATGGAGCGCGTCAAGAAATACGTCTGGGAGCTGAAAACGGCTCTTGGGCTGAAATTTTCGCAGCAGCGCGGCGCACAGCCGCAGGCAGAGGATGGCGAGGAATAAGCAATTTTGCCCGGAGTGCGGCGCGGCGGCGCTGACCTGTCAGCGCACATGCCCGACGACCGTTGAGCTGCACGATCTGGAAAGCGCCCGCACATCCATATGGCGCTGCGCGTCGTGCGGGGCGGAGTTCGAGCTGATCACGCCCGCCGGAAAGCTGCGGCGCATGAAGCGGGGCGATATCTCCCCAGACCTGTGCCGCAGGGTTTTGCGCTATCTTGGCCTGGATGCACAGTTGCCCAGGGGGGAACTGGAACAAAAAAAACGACATCCCTAAACATGGATGATGTGCGGGGCTTTGCTTTCCCCTTTAAAATCCTCTCGATGAAGAAACTTCGGGAGGATTTTTCTTTCTCCCGGCAACCTCTGGAGGAAATATGGAAGGCATCGTTCCCACCATGGACATCAATCGTGACAATTGTTGCAACAACAACGGCTGGGGCAACGGCTGGGGCGCGGCCATCGGCGGTTTTGCCGGGGCGGCCCTCGGTAACGGCGGTTTCGGAGGCTGGGGGCGCGGCAATGGGGCCACCGCTTTCGGTGAAACTTTCATCATGGACAGTCTTTCCGGCGCTCGCTCCGACATCAATGCCATCGGGCGCGACCAGCTGATGCAGTCCGCTTCCGCCCAGAACGCCATGTGTCAGGGCTTCGGCGGCGTGAACGCCTCCGTGGAGCGCGTGGGCGCGGCTCTGGCGCAGGGCCAGTCCCGTACCGAGGCCGCCGTGCTGACCACCGGCCTGAACGGGCAAATCGAGGCCAAGAACAACGCCATCGCCGGACTGCAAGCCCAGTATGCCTCGGAAGTGCAGGGCCTGCGGAACACCTACGATCTCAAGTCCAGCATCGATTCCTGCTGCTGCAACACGCAGCGCGGCATCGACGCGGTGAAGTTCACGGTCGCTCAGGAAGAATGCGCGACGCGCGGCGCCATCCATGAGGAAGGCGAAAAGACGCGCGCTCTCATGGCCCAGCTCGACCGCGAGCGTCTGCTGCGGGAATCCGCCGCCAAGGATGCCAGGATCGCCTCTCTGGAAGCTCAGGCATTCAACAGCGGCCTTGCCGCCAATGCGGCCCAGCAGAACCGCGCCGATCTGAACAGCGCCGTCAATACGCTGCTTGGTCATCTCGCCCTGTTGAAGAGCACGACCGGCACAACCGGAACGACCCCGGCGGCCTAAACTCCCTCCTTGTCCCCAGGGAGACGACCGGCGGGCGGTGACGAGTTTCCGGCTTTCACCGCCCGCCCTTGGAACAAACAAGGAGGAACATATGCGATTCATGATGATCGGAGAAGGACGCGGGCACAAGCATGCTCAGGGCCAGAAAGGCAAGGAGCGGCATGAAATGGGCCACGAGGGCGATGTCATGAGCACATCGACGGGTGAGATGGTGGAAGCCATCATGGAAACGGTGGAAAACCCGCCGGAAACGTGGCAGCCCTACCTTGCGAAAAAGGACTACCAGGGCATTTATGAGATGGAAAGCGCCGAACTCGGCAGGGCGTTCAGGGCAAGCATGGAAGGCGATGCGTCCATGAAGGATGTGGCGCGGGAAATGCGCCACACGTTTGCCGCCATGCTGTTGTGGCAGGCGCACAAGATGCATGACGAAAAGGAATAATGCCTGAAGGGGACAAACATGGCACATGATGACACCTTCCGTTTCCCGGAATCCCTGAAGCTGGACGGGAAGACCCTGCACCTTGTCTATGACCCCGGAAATCCTCAGCGAGCGCAGGCTTTGCCGAATTACGAAGTGATGATCCCGCTGCCGAGTTCCACAACGCAGGAGGTCGAGTTGCCCGGCGTTGGCAAGAAGTGGGTCGCCATCGTGGACGCAAAGAGCCCGGCCCAGCCCATGAGGCAGGCCGGAGGTGTTCCGTCCGTGGAACGGAGCTACCTTTGCTTTAGGCTTGTGGACGGTCCCGTCCCGCCGCTATCCGTTCCCGCGCGGGAATTTGTCGTCTACGCCGAGGAATCGCAGGGCATGGAACAAAACCGGGCACAGACGCTCATTGACGCCGTGCTCGGCATTGTCCTGGACTCCGCGCCGCAACCAGCCGCAAACTGGACGGAACAACTTGCGCGGGCGCAACATGCGGGCATACACACGCCACAGCATGATGAGATCGCGGAGGAGGTGGCGCGGGATGAATGAAGACTTGCTGCAACGCCTTGAATCGAACGCGAACCGGCTTCAGGGAGCCTACGCCTCCGGCTATCAGCTCCTCGATGTGGCCGTAACCGACGCCATGCCGTGGGTGCTGGGGCTGCCGATTGTCCAGAGCCGGATACCGGAACCGCTCCGGCCCATGTTCGGCAGGGGGCGTCCTGTTCGTCTGGAAGACCTTGAACTGCTGACAACGCGCCTGCTCGCCATTTTGCAGGCGTCCGAACCCTCCGCCATGCCGGCGGCCTCTCCTCCATTTTCCGGCAGCTCTCCGGCACAGGCCATTGCCTACTAGATAGGAGAAAAACGTCATGCGCCCACCCGTACTTGGCATCATCATCAGCGGAGTGGTACTAGCCGCGCTTGTCGCAGCCAGCCGTCCCCTTTCGACACCGCCCCCGAAAACCTTGATTCCCGTTTCGCCGAAGCCGCGCGGGTGCGTGAAAAAAACGAAGCCGCGCAGGGGAAAAGTACCACCTACAGGCCCTTCACCGGCATGACCGCCGCGGCCTAACTCTTTCCCTTTCCCTCCTTGTGCCCTGCGCCCCGCCTCCCGCCCGTGGAGACGGGGCGCACTGTTTTGCAGGTTCCCCTCGTGCCTTCTTGCGGGTATCATGACGCCATGTTTAAGCGTCCCACTGTCTTTTTGAGGCTGGTGTTTATTGCGCTGGCCGCCGCTGCGGTCATGCTGCATAGCGCACACGACGGCGATACTCTGGCCGTCCTGTCCGTGCATGACGGCGACAGCCTTCGCCTGCGCCGGGCGGACGGTCAGGGCATGGTCGTGCGGCTCTACGGCGTTGACTGCCCGGAGTTGGGGCAGCCCTACGGCGAGGCGGCCCGCGACCTGACGCGGCGTCTTGTGGGCCGGCGCGTCACTGTGCTCCCCTCAGGCGGCAAGAGCTGGCGGCGTGAGGTGGCCGTGGTGCTGCTGCACGACGGGCGCAGCTTGCAGTCCGCGCTGGTCGAGGCCGGCATGGCGTGGGTGGATGACCGCTTTTGCCGCCGTGCGGAGTGCGACGGCTGGCGGAAGGCACAGGCAAGGGCCAGAGCGGCCCGGCGCGGCCTCTGGGCCGATGCAGACCCAGTGCCGCCGTGGCAGTGGCGCAGGGCAAACAAACGCCCCGACCGTTGACAGGCCGGGGCATCGTATGCTTTCCTGATTTTCAGGGCGGCATTTCCGGGGCTGCCCAGCAGCCCCGGCCCCATTGAAGGGAATCACAAGCCCTTTTTTTTGCCGCCCTGTCCAGACCCCGCATCGTGAAATGCGGGGTTTTTATTCTTCGCCGTCATCCTGCAAAGGCATGAGTTCCCCCCCCCTTATTTGCCAAATCTCGTCAAAAGACCTCGTGTTTGTCAGGCCCATTTTTGCGGCCTTGTCTTTGTCGTACAGCCACCAGTTGCGGCACTTGTAGGCTTGCTGCGCATCGACATAACTAGCATATACGCCAATGATTTCAGGCTGGACAGCGGGGTAATTCCATGTGCTGACGAGGGCAAAGCCGTTCTTGGAGTTTTCCGCCTCTTTCGGCTCCGCAAATTCCTGCCGCTCTTTCTCCTCCTCATATTTTTCTGCGGCTTCCTCGATCCCGGCCTCAATTTCTTCCCTGAAATCGCTGGAAAACTTGTGCCTTGTAAGATCAGCCTGCCGATCTCTGGGGTAGTCGTCCTCATCGTACGGATCGTCATCGAAAAAGAGGGGCCATGCTCCGGCATCCACAATCTCACCGTATGTGAGATAACCCCACTCCGCGTCGTCCTCGCCAAAGAACAGCGTGCGATTCAGCCCCTCAATAGAGACTTCGACGCCGTAGTAATCGTCTCCCCACACTGGCTCAATCGTATAGTTGCTCATATCTTGCCCTCTTTTTCCCGCCCCGACCGTTGACAGGCCGGGGCGGTTTGTTCTACCCTGTCTTTACATTCCCCACGACCGTGGGGGTGTCCCTGAAAAGGGGTTGCTGTTTATCAGCAACTAGCAGTATCAACTGCGCTTCCCCACGACCGTGGGGCGTAGCCCGGTTCTCCACAACCGGGCTTTTTTTATACCGCCTCATACTCTACGCTCAACGGGACGATATGCTTTCGCCATTGCGCGTTAGCTGCGGCACGGCTACGCCCACTGGCGACGTACTTCAAGCCGCCTTCCGTCCATGCAGAGCACCACCAACCGCCGTTGCTGGGCATATCGCACGGCAGGGCGCTCACAAACTGATAAGAGCGGCCGTCAACGCGCACGATGTAGTAAAGACCTTCAAGCTTAATCATGGCATGCCCGAGCTCATCTTCACGAACTATTTCCCATCGCATTGTAGAGATATGGTTAGAAGCCTTCATGTCTTTCTCCTTTTTTTGGGGGTCTTCCCCCCGTTTCGTTAAAATCAATATACCCCCGTCAAATAATTTTGTCAACAAAAAAATGTCATAAAAATAAAAATTATTTTTTAAGCCTATTTTTTATAATATCCCGCAAAAATTCACTTTTCCCCATTCCTGCCTCTTCTGCGGCTTTTTCAAGTGCTTCCGCAAGCTCTTCAGGCAAGGAAAAGGTCGTGGTCACAGTCCTTTTTCCTGGCTTTGCCTTGGGGCGGCCTACGCCGCGCTTTTTTTTCTTCTGATCTTCCATCGTCATATCCCCTTTTATCTTTCCATGACGACCACGTCGCCAGCCTCCACGACTTCAAAGCCCTCGCTTTCATAAAAAGCGACAAGCTGGTGGGCGTCAGTTTCCACATCCAGAGGTTCGACAGCAAGCCGCAGCGGCAGGTGTGCCCAGCGCTCTCCGGCTACCGCGATCGCTTCGCGCAGCAGGCGGCGGGCGTAGCCGTGTCCCCTGTGTCCTTCTTCCGTGCATATCTGCCCGATAAGCACGTACTCTTCGCGCACTTCGCAGCCGTCCTCGTCAAAGTCCACGATGTCGCTTTCTACGCCCATGCACAAGAAAGCGTGGGGGAGTTCAAGGCGGATGCTGTTTGCGGTTTCGGTGCGTGTCATCATGTCTTTTCTCCTCTGGGCCTTTCGCCCCGTTCGTTGAAATCAATCTACGTCCTGAAAATAATTTTGTCAACAAAAAAATGTCATAAAAATAAAAATTATTTTTCGAGCTTCTTTTTTATAATCTCCCGCAAAAATTCACTTTTCCCCATACCAGCTTCATCCGCAGCCTTTTCAAGCGCTTCCGCAAGCTCTTCAGGCAAGGAAAAAGTCGTGGTCACCGTCCTTTTGCCGGGCTTTGCCTTGGGGCGGCCTACGCCACGCTTTTTCGCCTGTACTTCCATATCCATCTCCTCTTTTTTATCTTCCTGCATGGCTGTCTCCTCGACGAAAAAAGCTTGCTTACGCCGCCAAGAGCATCCCGCCCTCAAGCTCGGCAGACCTTACTTCAGCCCACGCCATCTTGAGGCACTCACCCCAGGCGATCTCGCTGGGGCGGCAGCCGAAACGCTCAGCGGCTTCGCGGCGGATGGCGTGGGCGCGGGTCATGGCGCGGCGGGAAAGGTCTCTGCCGCTGGCCTTCTGGGCTGCGGCCTTTTCCATCTCAGCCAGCTTGTCGATGATAAGGTCGATGGCGTGATCATTGTAAGCATACCACTTGCCGGTAGCCACGCTGTAGTATGCCTTATGCATCGCGTTCACGATGCGAAAGGCCCGCGTGTTGCTGATGGTCTCACCTTCAAGGGTGGCATGCTTGATGCTGCCGCTCTTGTAGCGCTGTACGGCAAGGCCGATGAAACGGCAGGCGGCGTCCTGTTCAAGGTAAAGGCGTTCTTCACCCGTGCGGGGGTGCGTCCAAGAGTTGGTGAAAGTGCGAATGGTTTCCAGCTTGTTCATATCTCTTTCTCCTTTTTTTGGGGTCTTCCCCCGTTTCGTTAAATTCACTATATGTTCCACAAATAATTTTGTCAATAAAAAAATGTTATAAAAATAAAAAATCCCGGCAGGTCTCCCCGCCGGGCGTTTTCGTGATGTGTGAGAGCTGTCTGTCTGCCGAGGGCTAGGCGGCGGCGTGCGTCCTGTGCTTTTTCAGTTCCAGCCGGAACGCCTCGATGACGTCCACATGATGCGCCTTGAGCGTGCCGTAGCGGCTGTCCTCGATGAGGCGTGGGGGCTTGCCCATACGTGCGCCCAGCTCAGCGAGCTTGCGCCCCACCTGCGAGTACATGCCCGCGGACTCGTGGAACTCTTCCAGCAGCCACGGGATAGCCCGCACCTGCTTGTAAGTCTTGCCCTCTCCCAGCCTGTCGGCAAGGGCATCCCGCTGGCGGACGGCGGCCGAGGCCGTGGCCATGCTGGTGGCTTCGCGTCGGCTGCCTATCTCGGCCTTGGTGCGCTTGTAGTAGTCTCGCTGCTCGAGGGCGAGCTGCTTTTCCTCCTCGATGTCGGCTATCATGCGCAGGGCATCCGGGAAGGACTGCGGCACACGCGGCAGGGCATAGACGCCATACTGTCCCGTCCTGCGGATGCTGGGCATCACCTCCCCGGCTATCCACTTCTGATACGGCAAGGCGGCAGGCTTGTCGCTGCGGCCCAGAAAGAAGTAAAGGCCATGCTCGGAAAGGGTAAGCATTTCCTGCGCTCCGCTGGGGGTCACAACGGATGTGACCCCCCTCCATTCTTCGGGAACATGGGCAATGCGGGGCGCACCGTTCCACTGGTAGCCCAGCGCCTCGCACACGTCCTTTGCCACAAACCACGGCTCTCCGTTGACCTCGACCACGCGCACCTGTCCAAAGTCCTGCGCCTGAAAAATGGTGATACCTGTCATCTGCAAAAATCCTCCTTTTGGGGATGACGTTTGCCGCCAGTATACCACGAGTAAAGGCCGCTGTTCACGTTTTTTCTTTTTTGGTTTTTCCGGCAGCTTTTTGCGTGTCAAGACTTGATTTTTTCAGGATGGTCACAAAAAAAGCCGCCCCGTGCGGAGCGGCATTGCCGGAAGAAAAAAGGGCCGCCCCTTTGGCGAGAGGCGACCCCGAAAGAAAACGGCCCGTCCTGTTGGCGCAGGGCGGCCCAAATGTCAGCGCTATGTGTGTGGATTTTCCCTCTCCCATACCTCAGCGCCAACCCCACAACCAGCCCGCCGAAAGCGGGAAGGAATACTCTTGCGTTCTCTTTCTACCCGTTATCCCCTCTGATGGCAAGGGGTATCCAGATGCCGAATCACGGGCGCGGACTGCCCTGCTCTACCCCGTCATGCGCCAGAGGAAGCCGAAGAAGAGCGCCAGCGCGGAGAAGCCTGCCGAGGCCATGCCGAAGCCGATGACCAGCAGTTTCACGCCCGCCAGCTCGTGCCTGAGTTCCCAGCGTTCGACGGGGCGCGTTGTGTACGGGGCCGGGGCCTCGCGCTCGATGCTGAAACTTTCGCCGTCAAGTGTGACGGTGATCCGGGTGCCGTTGTCCGTCGTGAAGGTGTGGACGCGGTTCGTTGCCATGTGCGTGCCCGGCCTCAAGCGTGCAACGGGCGGCGTACAGGGTGTCTATGGCGTGGGCGTAGAGCTGGTGCTCCGCGTCGTACATGGCGCGTTCCTGCGGGGTCATGCGCATTGTCTTGGCGCCGGGGTGGCAGAAGAGCCGCACCACCTCCTGCGCGGCGCTGATGGTGCGGATCGCGCTCTCGATGCGGCGCAGGGCATCGGCCCTGCCGCTGGACATGTCCACGGGCGGCGTGTACGGCGCGGGCGTGGCGGCGGGCGCTGGGGCCTGCGGCAGCGGCGCGGGCAGCTCCATGCCCATGAGGTAGGCAATGCCCTCACTCAGGCGGCTTTGCGGCAGTTGCTTGTAGCTGGCCAGCCGGAAATGATTGTTGAAGCGGCTCCATATCTGCGGATACAGCCCTCTGGGCCGTCTGTCCGCCGGGATGCTCTCCACCTTGCCCTTGACCACGGCCTGCAAGGTGCATTGCTGGTCGGGCGTCAGCGCCGCGTCCGGGCCGGGGGCGGCGGAAAGCGCGGTTTGCTGCCGGGCGGCAAGTTCGGCCTCCATGCGGTTGAACGCCTCGATATAGGCCAGCTTCATGCCCAGCGCTTTCTTGCCCGTGTAGCCCATGACCAGCAGCATGAAGCCGTCACGGTAAAGGATGAACATGGGGCGCGGCTTGCCCTGCTCATCGGAATATTCAGCGGACGCAAAATTGCGTTGGCTAAATTCTTCCGGGCAGTTAGCAGAAAAATTGTTTACGTCGCGGAGCACGTCGGTATGGCGCTTGCCGAAGAACTTGGCGACCTCAAGTGAGGTGGTGGCCGGGCGGCCAGAGTGGAGGGAGACGGACGGTGAAGGGAGTGCGGGGGAGAGAAGTTCCGCTTGTGACATGGTAAACCTCGCTACGGTTTCTGATAGCGCTGGCCAGACGCAAAAATGGCCGGGAGCTCAGAACCGCGTAGCGTGCGGCAGGGGCATTACTGCTACCCTACTCCCGGCCAATATGGAACGCGGATAGGATACCACGTCACAGGCACGAAAAAAGCCATTGACAAACGGAATGGCGACCGTCGCTACGGAGTTTCTGAGGCTCCATGCGGAGAGGACGCCACAAAACGCGGGGAATGTCAAGACGTGGTTTGCGCGGCTCTGACTTTTACCGAGGGCTGCCGTGTGGTAAAAACGGGCGAAGGAGGAGATAGAACATGAGCAAAGAACCGATGACCGAGCTGCTGAATGAGGTCGAGAGGCTGCGCAGGGAAAATAAAATCTTGGAAAAGGCGCTTGAAAATCTGGGGCTATTCGTCCGTACCAAGCTAGAATGTTGCGCAACTGATTTTGTTGGAAAAGGCATCGACTCCGATACGGACTACGAGTGCGACATGGCATATAACTCAGATGAAGCACGATACGAATGTTATGCAAATTGCTGGGCTGACGCCTTCTATAAGCAAGCAGAGAGGGATGTCAAAAAAATGGAAGAATGAGAGAGGAGAAAAGCGGATGTCAAGAGAAAGCAAAGGCCCTTCCCGTTGCCGGAAAGGGCCCAAAATACACCGGGTTTGATTGCAATCTCTTTTCCCGGCGGATGTCAAGGCTTGCTTTGAAGGGTCAGCCTAGAAAAAAGTCTTTGAAAGCCAATCTTTGATGGCACAAACTGAAAATGTCGTGCCAAAGAAAACGACGAATTGCGCCGCCTTGAACATCGTCTCTATCCATACTCCATCGCCAAAAAAGCTTTTCAGATAGAAAAGGAGTGCGTTGGCTAGGAAAATGATTGCGCCAATCATCAAGAGGGCCAGGATGAGACAAAAAGTGTCGTTGCTCAAGCTCATATCTTCTCCTTGTGTTTTTCTCCTCTGGAAACAGTATGCCACTTCACAGAAAAGAAAACACCACATTGACAAAATGTGCGCGCCTCTATAGGGAGTTTTAGATGTAAAGGTCTGGATACCTCCCCTTGCCCCTGCGCCTTGCGGGCTGTATCATGCAGCGGACAGGAGGCCATATGTACAGCCAGAATTTCCTTCCTCTTTGGGGCGCGTGGGCCGACAAGCTGCTGCGTGAAAACGCCCCTCATGCCGTCAAGATCGAGGACCTGCCCGGCTATGACGGCGGTTCGGAGACGTTCAAGCAGGCGCTGTGGGAATTTGAGGAAAACGGCTTCGCCAAGGTGGATTACTTTTCCGGTGTCACCCTGACGCCGCAAGCCGTCTCCTTTTTCATGGCGAACATCCTACGGGAGCCAACGGGCAATTTCCGGCAGGTATGCCATCATCTGCTTGACCGCCTCAGCCGCGACGGCATTGATACCAGCGTTTCCGGCCTTCTGGAAAAAGCCGCGCAAAGCCGACGCTTCGCCGGGTTTGCCAAACTTCTCGGCAAGTCCGAGAAGGATTGCTTCTAGCTGCTGCTCGTTGAAGGTGACTTCCACCGCCAGACGTGGGAAATCCCCTCCGGCATCAAGATAGTCCCGCCCGGCTGTCGTGATGGTGGAATGCCATATGTCGCCCGCATTGTCCCCCAGCTCGTCAAGCGTAACGCCGATGATCAGCCCCTTGTCGTGCATCCATATCAAGGCGTCCTGGATCTCTCCGTAATCTCCAAGAGAAAGCAGCTCATCCGTCTTTATGCCTGCCCTCCTCGCCTTTCGTATCTCCGAAAGCAGGCGCTCCACAAGCTCCTTGTCCATATCCTACCTCCTTCCGCAGCCTACACCCGCCCGGAAGGAAGGCGCAACAAAAAAAGCCCGGCGTGATGCCGGGCTTTCCCGTTTACGACTTCAAGTAGTCGATAGCCTTCTGGATGGCCGGGTCATCCCGGCCCGTGCTGGTGGCCGCGCCCGTCACAGACACCATCAGCATCCCGTTCCCGCTCGTGGCCTCGGTCAGGTTGAGGCGCAGGCAGTAGACGGCGTCCGCGCCCTTTTTCAGGGCCTCGATCTTCAGGGCATCCAGCGCCTCACGTTCAGCGTCGCGGGCCTTCTGCATGTAAGCGTTGGACTTCCTGCCCAGCGCGTCCGTTACGCCGGAAAACAGGGCCGTGAAAGGGCCGGTGCCGAGGATGCAATAGCCCGTGACGAGGCCCATGTCCGGCAGGCCGTCGGGAATGGACGATGGGGAGACAAAGACACGCGGCATGGCCGTTCTGATGGCCTTGTTTCCCTCGCTGATTTCTTCATCCGTTTTTTCCGTCACCTTGCCCTTGAGCGCGCGGGAAAGGCACGATGCGCACATCCCCTCTTCATACACGCCCAGGGAGATGCCCTTTTCCTTCAGATCCTTTCCGGGTTTGGGCATTCCGGTCAGTCCCCCTACCGATTGACCACACACAGGACATTTTTCAGCCATAATCCTACCTCCGTTTTTGGGCATTATACCCGCAGGCGAGACGGGAGACAACAGCGGACGGTGAGGGGAAAGACCTGTTGTGCGAAGCGCGTTCTTTTGCTACTGAGGATGCGAAACTTTTTGCAGAATCCTGACCATAAATTCCAGATTCATTTCCCGGCTGGATGCCGCTTCGGCCCTCTTTGCTGTACACTGTTGGCAAAGGGGTTTTTTCATGCCTGTCATCAACATCGGCATCGACATACGCCAGCTCCGAACCGGGGCCGCGCAGGCCACGGCCACGCTCAACGGCGTGACAGCATCGGCGGATCAGGCAACGAGCAGCGCAAACCGGCTTTCCGGGGCCATTGCCGGCGCGGCAAAGCAGGTGCTTGCGCTGGTGGGTGCGTACAAGGCCCTTGAGGGCATGAAGGGCTTTGTTCAGCGCGGAATCGAGTTCAACAGCTCGATGGAACAGAGCAAGATCGCCATAGCGTCCATGATCACGTCCATGGCGAATCTTGAGGACGGTCAGGGCAAGGTGTTGCAGGGCGCGGAAAAGTACGCCGCCGCCCAGGGCATCGCCGCGGACATGATGAAGGAGATCCAGCGGCTGGGGCTGGAGACCACCGCCACCACGGAAAGCCTTGTGGAAGGCGTGCAAAGCGTCATGGCCGCGTCATTGAACGCCGGCCTGAAGCTGAACCAGATTCCGCAATTCGCCGTGGCCGCCGCGCAGGCCATGCAGACCATGAAAATCCCGCTTGAGCAGATGCGGACGGAAATCGAGGCGCTGCTCAGCGGGAACATCAACAAGGCGCAAGACCTCCTTGCGCCGCGCCTGGGCATCGACAAGGAACAGCTGGACAGCTGGAAACAGCAGGGCATCCTGTATGACGAGCTGATGAAAAAGCTCTATGCCTACCAGCAGGCGGGCAAGGACGTGGCCCAGACATGGAAAGGTCTGACCAGCAACCTTTCCGAAGCTCTTGACGTGATAGCCGGGCAGTCCGCCGCCGGAATGAGCGAGAGCCTGAAGAACACGGTACGCGAGCTGCAAGACCTCTTCCTCACCAGCAAGGACGGCGCTACCGGCATCAGCAAGGATTTTGAGAATATCGCCGCCGTCATCGAGCGCGCGCAGACCGCGCTGGGCGAGGGCATCCTTTCCGCCGTCACCACCTTTGCCGACGCCGTGCGTGGCGTAAATGAGTCCATCGGCAACATGGGCGGCGCGGAAGCGGCCATCGGGCAGATAAAGACCACCGTGGCCACGGTGGCCGCCGCGCTTGGCTCGCTCGTGCTCGTGCGGCGAGCCAACGCCGCCGCCGCGCGGGAAAGCGCGGCAGCCAATACGCAGGACGCCGCCACCCAGACCCGCCTTTCCTCCGCCGTCGTGCAGCTTACCGAGGCCGAGCGGCAGGCAGCCGTGCGCCTGCAAGAGGCTACAAGCCTCAAGTTCAAGCGGGCCAAGGCGGCTCTTGATGCCGCGCAGGCGGATCTGGAAGAGGCCAAAACCTCGCAGCAGGCTGCCCAGGCCATCTATGACCAGGCGAAAGCAGACAAGGATGCCATCCGGCAGAAGACCTTGCGCCGCACCGAAGAGCTGAAAGCCGCCCAGGCCGCAAAGGAAGCGGCAAGCATAGAGCTTGAGCGGGCGGAAGCCGCCGTGCTGCGGGCCCAAAACGAGCGCCAGCTCTACAACGCTGAACAGAACCGGATCAAGGCCATAAATGACCTTGCCGCGGCACAGACGCGCGTTGAGACAGCAGAAAAGCGCGTCAACGCCATAAATGCCAATTCCGCCAATATCAGCCGGCAGCTCAACGCGGCGGAAACAGCGAGAGTACAAGCCCTCAATCGTCTTAGCTCCGCAAATCAGACCGTGGCCGCCAGTCAGGCCGCCGTCAACGCCGCCCAGAGCAACTTTGGCGACGTGGCAAGCAAGACCAGGAACATAGGCGTTCTGGCCGCAGGGGTGACGCGGCTTGGCTCCGCCTTCAAGGCGCTGTGGGCCGGCCTTGGCGGCGGTGTGGGCATCGCCATCATGGCGCTTGTCAGTGGCGTCACCTACCTTGCAAACCGGCAGGATGATGCGGCCAAGGCGGCGGAAATCCATGCCAACGCCCTGAAAGGTTACGAGGACGCCACAAAGGGCGCGGTGGACGGCACGGGAAAGCTGGTCGGGAAGCTCGACGATTTGCAGAGGACGCAGGTAGAACTGAACAAAAAAAAGTTCATGGATGCGTACAAGCTGCAAATCAAGGCCATTGGCCAAGCTGTTCAAGATATCGCCAGCGAGTCGGAGTTTACCGTTAACCAGATGATGAAGATCTGGTCAGGCGACTTTACCTATACCCCTAAAGAATTCCTCTCAACGTTCCAGGCCATGTACGAGGCCCTGAAAGACGGGAGCATGAATGCCGAGGACTTCCGGGAAAATCTTGTCAATCTGCGGGATTCGCTCATTGAATCCGGCTACGGGGCGGACAACCTCACCAAGACCATCGAGCGGCTGATAGATGGGGAAAGCGGCCTGGCAAACCAGCTCGCCACCACGCAATCGTCCATAGACCGCGCCAATGAAGCCCTTTCTCAAAGCAAGAATACCGCCCATGAAGCCGCGGCGGCAAACAAGGACTATGCGGACGCGCTGAAGCTCATCGACGACGCGCAGGGCAAGGAGATCACCAACCTGCAAACCGCCGTGGAATGGGCGCTGAAAAATACGACCCAGACCGAGACCATGACGGCTGCCACCAAGGAAAACAGCCGGGTCAAGGCCGAAGCCGCGTTGAAAGAGCTGGAACTTGCCGAGGCGGCAAACATCCTTGCGGTGGCAATGGCAAACGCTGAACTTGCCATTGCCAGCAATGCCGAGGAAACCCAGCAAGCCTCGAAGAAGCTACAGACGGCGCTTGCCGAGATGACCAAGATACAGACGCTCAAAAGCGGCGTTCAGGATGTGCTTGCCGGGCGCATCGTCAAGAAGTCCGGTGGTGGCGGGGCATCGCAGGTGGAGAGCGCCCGGCAGTCCATAGCGCGGCTGCGGGAGGAGATCGCCCAGCTCAACGGCACGGCCAGCAAGGAAGGCGGCGCGCTGACCAAGAAGCTGATGGACATCGACAAGATGGGCAAGGCGGCGAAGATGTCCGCCGCAGAGATACGGGCGCTGAAAGACGAGTACGCCACGGCCTTCAAGGCGGACACGCTGCGGCAGTTCGAGCAGGAGGTGCTGCGCCTTGAGGGCAATACCGCCGCTCTGCGGGAACTGGAGATAAACAAGACCCTGACCGAGTGGGGCCTGCGCTTTGCCGATCTTGGCATGAGCGCGCAGGAAGCCGCTCCGCATCTGGAGCGCCTGAAAAGCGCCCTGCAGATGCAGGAAAGCTACAAGGACCTTCAGACGGTAGCCGATTTCTACAAGGAGCTGGCCAGCCTTTCCGGCGAATACGGGGAAAGTATCGCCTATCAAAACCAGCTCATCGACCAGCAGCGTGAACTCTGGTTGCAGGCAGGAATACCGCTGGCCGATGTGGACAGGCGCGTGGCCCTCATGCGGGATGAGTTGTCCAGGGACATGTTTGCCGGAGCCGTGCGGGGTGCACGCAAGTTCGGGGCCGAGTACGGGGACATGGCCGCGCAGGTCGAGGGCTTCACGTCACAAATGGGGCAGACCATCAGCAACACGCTGGCCGACGCCTTCATGAAGGGCAAGTTCAGCGCCTACGACTTTTTCAACAGCCTGATCAGCTACGCGGCGCAGGCGGCAAGTAACGCCTTCATCGGACAAATTTTCGGCGGGCTGGGCAATGTGTTCGGCGGGCTGTTCAGTGGAGGCGGATACGTCGGCATGGCGGAAAGCGCGGTCAACGCCATACCCGGATTCGCCGGCGTCTTCCACTCCGGCGGCGTGGTGGGGACTGTGCCCGCGGACGGTTTCCGCGCCCTGCCCGCCTCCGCTTTCGCGGGTGCGCCGCGCTTCCACTCCGGCGGGGGGCTGGGCCTTGGGGCAAACGAATACCCGGCGGTGCTGCTGCGCGGGGAACGTGTGCTGAACCCGGAAGAGACCCGCGCCTACAACGCCGGGCAGCGGAGCGTCGTTACCGGCCTGCCGAACCTGAACGCGCTGTTCAGCAGCTTCCCCTCCTCTCAGGTCATGGCGGACTATGCGCGGCTTTCCGGCGAGCTTCTGCGGGACGCGGCGGACAGCCGGCGCACAGGCGCGGCGGCCATGCCGGAGATCACGGTGAACGTCATCAACCAGACCAGCCAGAACGTGGAAGCGCAGACGGAAAAACGACAGGACAGCAACGGGAACATGAACCTGGACATCATCATCACGCAGGTGGACAGCGCGCTTGCCGCACGCATCAGAAACGGGAAATCGGCCATCGGCCAGACGATGCAAAAGACCTACGGTCTGGACAAGGCCACAACCATCATGCGTGGCCGGGGGAGGTAGTCGGTATGCCCAGCGCTTTGCCTGATCACGGAAAGAGCAAGCAGGAGCTTCTTGCCCTGGCGCTGGCGGAAGCCTACGCCAGCGCGGTACAGGATACCATCATCCTGTATACCATCGAGTTCGACCATCCTTCCTTTTCCCAGCCTGCCCGCGTGGCCCGCTGGTCAGCGGCGCAGCCGGAACCGGAGGTATTCCGCTGCAAGCTGGAAGACGAGGCCCCCCACGATGCCGGGCAGGTCGTGGAGTTCATCGGACTGCCGTTCGAGGTCACCATGCCGGACAAGACGGCTGACAACGTGGGGGAATTCCAGTTCAAGGTCCAGGGCGTGGGTTTTGAGCTGGATGCCGACCTCGAAGCCGCCGTTTTCAGCGGCAAGCCCATCACGGCCATTTTTCGCGTGTACATCAAGGGCGAAGAGCTGGACGGCCCGGCGGAAGTCTGGCCAGCCATCGACATCAAGTCCCCGGTCATAGATGCGACCACAGGCGACATGACGGCGACCGGCAGCATTTTCGACCTCGGTAACAGAACGTTCGGGTACAAATACACGCCCGGCAAATATCCGGCGGCGGTGCGGTGATGCAAGGCATGATGACGACTCCTCTTAAAGACTGGTGGGCGGTCTACCTCGGCAAGCCGTGGCGGGCCGTCCCCACGCCGCCGGAGTCCTACAACTGCGGCGAGCTGGTGCGGGCCGTGCATCGGGACATGCTGGGCATCGACAGCCCGGCTATCCCCATTGCCGACGCCAACAGCCGCATGCAGTGCGTTCGGGCCATGCAGCCGGACTTTTTCGGGCTTGAGCCGCTGCCGCATCACGTCCTGCCGCGCGCGTTCGACGTGGCCTTTCTGGGCCGCAGGACGTATCTTGCGCACTGCGGGATGGTGGTCGAGACCTGCGAGGGGCTGAAAATCCTGCATTGCCCGGAAAGCGCGGCTGGCGTCTGCCTTGACAGTCTGGCCGAGCTGCGGCTGGCGGGCTTCCCGGCGGTGCGCTGGTTCCGGCATCGGGAGGCAGACACGGCCCTGCGGCAAAAGGGGGGGCTGCCATGCGCGTAGACTACATCCTGCCGGACGGCACCATACAGGAGACCATCGAGCTAGCCGACGGCCTGACGCTTGAGCAAGCCGCGCGGACGCTGTGCCCGGACACTGGAGGGAAGTTCCCCTCGCCTGTGATCGCGCTGGTCGGGGATACGCCTGCCGTGCGTGAGCTGGGCGACTGGGAGTATCCCCTTTTCGGGGCTCAGGTGCAGTTCCGTGCGCTGGCCATGGGCGGCGGTGGCGGCGGGTCAAACCCCCTGCAAATGGTTATGCAGATCGCCATTATCGCGCTGGCGGCTACCGCTGCCGCTTTTACCGGCGGGACGGCCCTCTTTGGCATCGCTGGTCTCGGCTTGGGCCTTGGTACTCTGGCCGGCGGCCTTGCTGGCACAGCCGTCATGCTGCTTGGCACCATGCTCATGGGGGCGCTCTTCCAGCAAAAGACGCCCTCTGGGCAGCTTGGCGCGTTTGATGCGGCGCAGGCAAGCCCGACCTACTCCATCAATGCCAGCGGCAACCAGATCCGCATGTATCAGGTCGAGCCGGAGTGTTTCGGCAGGATGAAGATCGTCAACGACTTTGTGGCGAACACCTGGACGCAGTACATCGGCAACGAACAGTACGGGTACTTTGTCTACGGCATCGGGCGCGGCCGGTATGACATCGAGTCCCTGCAATTCGGGGAGACGGTTTTTTGGCGGAATGGGGAGTTTGTCGCTGATACGGGGTACGAGATCCAGGACTTGGCGTTCGTCGAGCCAGGGGGAAAGGTCACCATTTTCCCCGACAACGTCGTGACCAGCGACGAGGTGAGCGGGCAGGAGATCTTTGCCCCGAATGACGAGGAATTTTCCGGCGCTATCGGCCCCTACACGACGAACCCGCCGGGGACAGAGACAAACAAACTCCTCTTTGACTTCGTGTTCCAGCAGGGCATCGGGCGTTACAACGATCAGGGGAAGCTTGGCAACTACTCCGTTTCGTGGCGCATCGAATACCGCAGCGTGGACGACCTCGGCAACGGTACGAGCGAATGGGCGACGCTGGCCGACCTGTCGTACAGCGATCCGGCGGGAAAGGGTACGCCCACGCCGCAGCGCCTGACATACACATACGACGTGACGCCCGCCCGTTATCAAGTGCGCGTCGTCCGCACGTCCGACACAACCGGCGACGGCAAGACGCTGGACAGCCTTGTGTGGGGTGCTCTCCGGGCCATGCTTCCGGGGACCTACACTTACCCCATCTCCTGCATCGCACTGTCCATCAAGGCCACAAACGCCTTGACACAATCGGCAAGCCAGCAGTTTTCCAGCATCGTGACGCGCAAGCTGCCGCTATACGACCGCGCCACAAAGACATGGAGCGAGGAAGTTCCCACGCGATCGTGGGCCGCGGCTGTTTCCAGCGTGTGCCGCAGCCAGTGGGGCGGCAGGCTGGCCGATTCCAGCATCGACCTTGATACGCTATGGGCTATTGACGAGCGTTTGCAGGCGAAGGGCTGGCATTACGACGCCTACATCGACGGGGCATACCTCGTCTGGACGCTGCTCAACGAAATGTGCCAGTCCCAGTGCGTCATCCCGCGCCTTGTTGGGCCTGTGCTGTCATTCGTCGAGGACAGAGCAAACCGCCCGGCGACATTCTCGCTGACCCCACGCAACATCGTGCGGAACACCTTTGGGGTGACGTATGTCACCTGGTCGGACGAGACGCCGGACGACGTGACCATCGAATATCTGGACGCGGACGCCGGATTCCAGCAGCGCGACGTAACGGCGACCCTGCCGGAGTCGGAAAGCGAGGAACCGGCCAGCCTGTCCATTTTGGGCATCACGAATCGAGATCATGCTCACGATGTAGCCGTGGCCTACGCGGCGCACAACCGCTGGCAGCGCGTTGTCGTGGAATGCCAGACGGAAGCGCTTGGCAGGCTCATCAACAAGGGCGACATCTGCACCGTGGCACATCCGCGTTTCCGCAACACGGCTGCTGGCGCGGTGAAGGGATGGGATGAAAAGACGCTTTCTCTGGATCTTGCGCTGGACATGGGGCGTCTGTATCCAGAAGGATATGAGGGAGACGTCTACATCTCGCTGTCAAAGCCGGATGGCGGCATCTGGGGGCCATGCCGCATCGAAGCCGCAAAGCCCACGGCGCGGACTGTGCGCTTTGACGCCGGGGACTACTCTACCCTGACCCTGCAAAGCCAGGATTTCCCGTTCTCCTGGCTGCGAGACGGGTACGACGGAGGCCTGCCCACGGCATGGACGGCCTACACGGCACGCGAATATCAGCGCCGCATGGTTGTTGACGAGGTAACGTCATCCGACGGTCTGAGATACAACCTACGCTTGCTTAACGACGACGCCCGCATCTACCAGTATGACGACCTCCCGACGCCACCGTGGCAGGGGCGCGGCCAGCTCCCGACGGTGGACACGCTGTCCGCGCCGCAGAACTTCCGTGGCGTCATCCAGTCAGAAACCTCTGTACAACTTGTGTGGGCTGGCGTTTCCGGCGCGGAGTGGTACGATGTGGAGATCTCCGCCACGGGGACGGCATGGGCAAACGTCGGTCAAGCCCGCCTGACGCAGATGGTCGTATCCGTATCGCCGGGAAAGGTCTTTGCTCGTGTACGGGCTGCTTCGAGCATACTTACAGGCCCCTGGTCGACGTGGAAAGGAGACTCAACCATCCCGGCGCCGACTGCGCCAGTCGTGACTGCCGGGGAATACACTTCAGGCAGCGCGCCCGTGGAATGGGACGCCGTGGAAAACGCGCTGCGGTACTCAGTCAGCCTGCAAAGCGGTGGAAGCACGTTCTACAGCGCTACGACCACGGTGACGACCCTTGCCGTTACGCCCGAGCTGCAAACAGGCGGTCCGTACCGCGAACTGACGGTCAGCGTGGCTGCCGTGGGGGAAAACGGGACGTCTGATGCCGGCGTAGCAAAGCTTTCCGATCCAGCGCCGGAAGCCCCGACGGATGCCGTTATTTCCATAGGTGAAGATTCCATTACGCTGGAAAGCGTCACCCCAGATGAAGCCGCAGACAGGACTGGATACGTCATCGTTCGGGGCGATACCGCCGACTTTGGGCTGTCTCAGGTCGTCGAACTGCGGCAGACGGCCAGCCTGCCGTACATCTGGGGTGGATTGTCGGCAGGGACGTACTTTTTCCGGGTGGCGGTCAAGGACGGATTTTATGATGTAGGACGCAATCCAGCCGCGCTCAACTGGTCTGCGGTTCTTACCGTAGAAGTGGCCGGGGAGTGATGACATGGGAAAAACGTGCATGATAACGTGGCCGGAATGGATGCCGAAGCCGCAGCGCAGTGGCTACAGTTACAGTCCCGTAGACCGCCGCAAAAAAACGGATATGGAGGTCGGCTCCATCTCACGGGTGGAGTTCGATACCGACGAAACGACATGTGACTGCACATTGATTCTCGACCGTTTTCAGGCGTCGTGGTTCGAGAGCTTCGAGCGCGGCGTTTTGCGGCAGGGGTCGCGCTGGTTCCGCATGCCGTTGCAGTTCGGTGGCTGCATATCACTGCAGACGGTGCGATTTTCCACGCGCCCCAAGGCAAGTGAGCTTATCGGTCTGCACACGACGTACACTTTCACGCTTGAAGTCGAGTGCCGGGAACTGCCGCTGCAAAACGACTTCATGGCTGAAATCCTGCTTTGTCTATCTTTAGAGGAATTGTACGAAATGGCGCAAAACGCCGAAATTGTGGCGGGTATGATGCCAGGATGGCAGGTTCCGCCTGTATGGCTACCTAAGACATGCGGAAAGGTGGATATATATGAGCTGTAACTCATGCCAAGATATGACCGAAGCATACGAGACTCTTGTCAGCCTCGTAAAAAATGCAGGCGTCTGGGATAAATTTATAAACGGCGGTGTCAATGAGACCGTCACCGTGGCCGGAGGTGTCGTAATCCCGACCCTGCGCGGCTGGCTGGCAGCCATTGACGAGCGCAACAGCACGGCTGCGGAAGAAGCCATAGCCGAAGGCGTGGCGCATATCGAAGGCGTCAAGAACTACCTCTTGGAGGTGGAAAAACGCGTCAACGCCACGGCGAACACCATCAAAAACACCACGGCCACGGCTTCCGCCCTTGAAAGCGGCGAAGCGCCGACGGCAGACTATGACCCAGAAACGGGGCGGCTCTCACTTGGCATCCCTGCCGGACCGAAGGGAGACACCGGACCGGCAGGCCCTCCCGGAACCGCCCCCGTGATGGAAGTCCTTGACGGCGGCAGGGCGCAGGAAAGTGGCGTTGTGACTGAGCTTGACGGCGGTCATGCCGTAAATGAATAGGAGGAGATAATGCCGACATATCCTTATCAAAATCGACGAGACACGCCGGAGAACTGGCAATCCGCAAACCCCATCTTGCGGGAAGGAGAAATGGGGATTGAGTTTCCCGGCGTCGTCGGTGAAAACGGCGTCGAGATGTTCAAGTTCAAAATCGGGGACGGCGTTCGGGCTTGGAACGATCTGCCGTACGCCTCCGGCCCTGCTGGCCCGTCGCCGGAATATGAATGGAGCGGAACGTCCATCCGCTTCAAGAATCCTGACGGCACATGGGGCGAATATATCGACATACAGGGGCCGCAGGGAATCAAGGGAGAGCAAGGCGACCCCGGCCCGGCAGGCACGGCGACGCCTGCCACTACCACGACCATCGGCGGCGTTATCGTTGGAAATGGACTGAAAGTCACGCCAGATGGTTGCATTTCTACAGTTGAATCAGAAACTACCGCCACGCAAGACATCACGTTTTACGTCCGGCAGGACGGTAACGACTCCAACTCCGGCACAGAAGACAGCCCGCAGGGGGCATGGCAGACGCTTCAGGGAGCGCTGGAAAAGATCATGGCATGGGACTTCCAGCAGTATCAGCTCACACTTTCCGTGGGAGATGGGCAGTGGGATACTTCTGGGATCTTTCTGCCGAATATGGGAAAATATTCGCTGATTCCTATTCTTAAGGGGACTGGTTCTGGAACAGTTTTTAACCTTAATGGGGGGGATGAAGGCTTCTTTTCTATCAACCCTGGTTCTTCTTGGGTTATTTATGACATGGCATTTGCCCTTTCAGGGTCAACAAGAATAAACAATAATGGGGGATTTGTCGCTTTTAACAATATAACATTTTCAGGAACTACTTCTTCACCAATAATATATTGGGCTAATTGTGCCAAAGGGTCGATATCGAATTGCTCTTTTGACTGTTCGGCATATTCCTGCATTTTGCCAAATGCTGGCGGCCAAATTATAATGGCAGGTAACATATCAGTGTCTGGGAACTACTCATATATAATCAATGCCATCAATGGCGGATTTGCCGTTGCGGATGGAAGTGGAGCGGTTTTTACGGGGAGTCCTACCGGGACTCGATATAATGCGTCTTTGAACGGGGTGATAGATACCCGTGGAGGCGGACCCAATTTCATCCCCGGCACATCAGCCGGAACCGTTTCCGAAGGAGGTGTATATGTTTAACATCCCCAGATTTTACCGTCTTGAAGATGGGAGGATATGGCAAGTGGACTGCGCTGCTTTTGTCAGCGCTGACGCGCCGCAGGTCAAAGCGTACCTCGCCGCCGGGCATGCCTTCGGCGTGGCCCCCGACGAGAGCGGCGCGCTTTCGAGAGATGGGCTGAGGCAGACGCTGAGTTTTTACGGCCTGCCGCTGGGCGAGCTCATGACGCTTGAGGATGCCCGCGCTACTGCCCTTGCCCGACTCAACGTCGCTTTTACCGCCGCCGAGGCGTCCGGCAAGGTTACGTCCGCCGCCGGCTTCGTCATCGACGCCACCGAACGCAGCAACCGGGACATCGAGGGCCTCATCACCAGCCTTGAGGCCACGGGAACGCAGGATACCAACTTCTGCGCGGCGGACAACAGCTTCCATACCGTTACGCTGGACCAGCTCCGCACCATGCGGCTGGAGGTCATCGCCCACGGACAGGCGCTCTATGCCAGAAAGTGGGAACTGCGCACGGCCATTGAAACGGCGCAGAGCGTGGAAGCCGTGCAGGCCGTGGACATCAACTTTGACGGGGGGGGCGCGTGATTGCATATCTGAAAAACGCCATCATTGCCGTTGACCAGCTCGCAAATGCGCTGTGCGGCGGCTGGCCGGACGAGACGCTTTCCAGCCGGGCCTTTCGGTGGAGCAGGGACGGCCTGCGGCACTGGCCCTGCCGGATCATCGACAGTCTCTTTTTCTGGGATACGGAGAAGAGGGAGGGTCTGACAGTCTGTCACTGTCAGCTGAGCTACGAGAGCGAGCAGCTCAGGCTTCAACATCCGCCGGAGCTGAGGTAGACTGGAGGGAGATGAAGGGAATGTGCCGGGCACGGGCACATGGCACGGGCACATTTTTGGCGGTTTTTGGGGCACATTTGGCACATTTTGTCAGAAACAAAGCAAAATAAAACAATATGTTACACCGTAGTCCGTACTCCTTCTAAGCTCTTGGTCGGGGGTTCGAATCCTCCCGGGCGCGCCAAGGATTTCAGGCGCTTACTGACGTTCGGTAAGCGCCTTTCCTTTTGGGCACATGCCCTTGGGCACATGCGCCAGATCCGGCAGCGCTTCCACGGCTGCCCGCTTTTGCCCGTCCATGACGTACTGATAGTGCATCAGGATCATGGCCGGAGAGCTGTGCCCCATGAGCTTCGCCACTGTTCCTATGTCCACGCCACCGGCTATCAGCTCGGTGGCAAAAGCGTGCCGCAGGTCATACGGACGTATCCGCCGCGTGATGCCCGCCCGGCGCAGGGCCTGAGCCCAAGCCCTTTTGACGCTTTCTACCGGCTTTCCACCGTGGTGAATGAGATATGGCACGCCGTCCGCCGCGTCTTCATGCCGCCACTGCCGAAACAGAAGCAGCAGGCTTTCCCGTATCGGGACTTCCCGCCACGGCGCGTTTGGGTTCTTTTTTGCCCCGTGGACGCGCAGGACGCCGCGCACAAGGTCTACATCATCCCACGTCAGGGCGAAAAGCTCCGACGGACCGACGCGGACGCCACATTGCGCCCCCAGGACGACCGTCCGCACAATGTGCGGCGCGGCTACGGCCATGATTGCTTCCAGCTCCGCAGGCGTCGGGGGGACGAACTTTTCATACTGCGCCGGGGGGAGCTTGGGGAACTCCACAGGCTCCATGTAGCCCTGCGCCACGCACCACCGCAGCACTGTCCGCAGCACGGACAGCCTGCCGCGGATCGTGGCAGACTTCACCGGCATGGGCAGCATTTCAGCCTTGAGCTGCTCAAGGTGCTTGCGAGTGATGACCGTCACCGGCAGCAAGCCGATTTTTTGCAGGGGATAGCGCATGGCCCCGATTTGCCAGGCAAGGCATCCTCTGGTAAACTTTTTCTCCTTGAGGTACTCAAGATAGCAGGCCTCAAGCGTCATATCTTGCGCCTGCTCTTTCTCCTCTTCCTCTTCTCCTTGCCGGAACGACTCCCTGTCAAAGCGGATACGGTGCTTTATCAGGGAGTCGTGCTTTTCCGCTTCCTGCCGAGTCGCGAAGTTTGCGCACTCCCGCTTCCCGGTCAGCGGATTGTTCCAGTATACTTGCCACGGCGACGCGCGGCCCTTCCTTTCTCGTATGGCCATGCTGATACCTCCTTTTCCCAGCATGTGCCAAATGTAGCCCGGAACAGGCTACTGGACACACTCTGCCTGAGTCAATCGGTGCAGATCGCTGACGGACATGGTGGCAAGCGCTGCCACACGGCTTGGCGCTGCCGCTGGGCGCACAGCCTTGGTGCGCTTTTGGGGCTGCGCTTCGGCGTGCAGCTCCGCAATGACCTGCTGCACGGCCGATTCGAGCCAGCGACGGCCCCTGCCTCGGCCCATGCCAAAATCGACAGCATGGACGCCCCTCTGGGCCAAAATGGATGCGGCCACACCGGGAGTAGTCCCCAGCATGGCCGCCACGTCTCGGTCTCGCAAAAGACGGTCGGTCATCGTTTGCCCTCCTCGCCCTTCGCCTGCCTGAGCGCGGCGCATTTCTTGCAGAAGTGGACATGTCGCGTGTTGTCAGCCGTCCAGCCCATGCGTTTGAGCTTGGGCCACAGCGTCGCGTAGCCGATGCCAGTTTGCGACGCGCCGCAGTCGTCGCAGGTTATCGTCGTCGATTTGCTCATGCGGATTCATCCTCTTCATTTTTTTCACATTCCCTTCTTGCCATATCATATGACCACAACAACCAGCAGGGATGGCAACCGCTCTCGTCGCTATCGTAATTGCGCTCTTCCTTCCCGACCTGCCCGCAATCGCAATTTTCAGGACATACCCCAGCGTCGAAGAGCTTTTTTATGAGCGCGTCCCTGCGCATCTCGTCGAATTTTTCTTCACCGATCCTGTCTGTTAGATTGCTTACCAGAAAGTCTACGGTAGACTTTAGGCTTTTCACTCCTGCGCGTAATCTTTCTGCCCTTTTTCGCAGCCGCGCAACTTCCGCCCGCAGTGCAAAAATCTCCTCAAGGTCAGTGCGCACAACGTCGGGATGGTTCGCAGCAATGTGCTGCGCCGTAGCCATGTCCGCACTGTCTTCAACCGTCAGCAGATGTTCGTTGAAGGCGTCGCGGATGCAGAGGTAACCGCGCACAGCGCCGTCAACCGTTCACAGAGTTTTTTCGCCCTTCGGCGTTGCCTTCTTTGCCAGTTCCAGCCGCTCGCGCAACGCCTGTTCACTTCGGTCACTCATCGTCAACATCCCTACGCGGCCCTTGCCACGATTCCCGGCACGCCCTGAGCCGTGGCCAGCAGTTCAGCCGCCGTGCGTCCGTCGTCCAACTTTTCGCCCAGGGCGATGCCCTTCACGGGCAGCCCCACAAGACCCGTCTCCCGCCGCAGGACTTCCCGCGCTTCGGCCTTTGTAGGCGCGGCTATCCAGAGGCGTTCCCCGGCAAGGTACAGCCGCAGTTCCGGCTTGCGCGGCTCCGGGAATATCCACTGGTACAGGCGCTCGTAACACTCCATCACGCGGTCGATGTGGGGATAGTCTTCGCCGCCCGTGGGATTGAAAATATCCAGCAGCGCGTCCACCTCCGCCTCTATTGCTGCCCACAGTTCAGCGCCACGCCTCTGCCCCTGCGGCTCAAGACGACCGCGCAGGGCGTAGCGGACGTCCCCAAGCAGGGACGACACCACGGCCAGAAGGTGCGTTATGTCCGTTTTGACAGGCGGCCAGATGGATTCAAGGAGGCGGGCCGTGGGAACGGTGGCGGAGTTGAAAACGGATATGCCGCAGCGCAGGGCCTTCATGTCGGCATATAGCTCCTCGCAAATGCGGATGCAGTTTTTCGCGTGCGCTCCCACGTCGCCGTAGTCGCTGCTTTCCAACGGTGCGGCGGCGAACTGGACGCAGGCTGCGGCCTTGAACTGAATGTCTGCCACGTTCCGGCGCTCTCCTGTGGCATAGTTGTATGTCCTGCACAGAGGCCCTTTCAGGCAGCGTTCGGCCATTCCGGGATGACGGTAGGTCGTGCCGCAGTACGGGCAGCGGGCGGTGGACGTGTTCTGGCGCTTTTTCATTACGCACTCCTCCAAGGTCATAAAAAAGGCCGCTCTTGGCGGCCTGTCAGTTGCTTTGAGCGTCCATCTCCGCTTCAGCGGCAAGGCGGGCATGCTTCCTCCCGGCTGCTCATCAGGCCCGGCGCGCCACCGCCGGACGACGCCCCGCGTGGGGGCGTTTCGCGTGGGTTATTCGTAGATGATTTTCAGGCCATAGGCCTTGGCAGCCTCATGCTCGATCTTGCAGCCGCGCACGTTCTCTGCGTCCCACCCCTTGCAGAAGTATGCTACGTGGCACTTGGACATATTTTCCAGTGACTTCGCAAGAAAGCACAGCGGGACGTTTACGACGCCACGCATCTTCATGGCGTCATGGCTGTACCACTCGTCGGTGAAAAGAGTGTTCACTACTTCATATCCCATGCCCTCAAGGGCATTGATTGCCTCGTTTCTGGCGGCGACAATTTCTTCCGTTGTTCTCCCGGCCATCGGCAGGGATATCATAGCCTTCTTACCCATGTATTTTCCTTTCCGCGTGCAGGATGCGCGGCCCCCGGTGTGTCATTTCCTCACTTCCCGCCGCGTCAGCTTGCGCACGTCGTCGCAGCGGACGAGGCGCGGGCCGTCTACCCAGATCCACCACCTGCCGTCAGCGCCGAGGTGGGGCGGGGTCTTTGTCCAGACGGTGCCGCAGCCGGGGCCGTCGCCGTCATCCTCCCAGTGGGCAAAGACGCGGGCCGGCCTGTCCAGTCCTTCCGGGCGCTGGGCGGGCGGCTCTTTGCCGCGGAGCCAGTCACGCACGAGGGCTGCCACGGCGTCGGCTGACAGGGACGTGTACTTGCCGTCCGGGCAGTGCCAGCAGCCATTGAGCTTGACGCGGTAGCTTCCAGCATCCTCTTTTTGCCCGGAAAACTGGGTAAAGTCGTACAGAAAAACGGCGTCAGTTTTGCCCTCTTTTTTGAGCAGGATGGACGCCGTCTTGGCGTTGGGGTCAGACATTTAGACTCTCACTCTTTGGCTTCTTTTTGCCGCGCCTTTTCCACCTCCCCCTCGAAGTAGCGGCGCTGCTCGTTGATGGCCCTCGCAATTGCCAGTTTGTAGGTCTTGCCCCACACGATGAACGCCTTCTCTATGCCGCCGTACACGGAGCAGGAATAGAATTTTCCGTCCTCTTTGAGCTTGATATTGCCCACCGTGGCATAGGACCCCATGATGACCCAGCCGCCGATCTGGCGGAACGAACAGAGCCAGGATTCCCCGTCCGCGTATTCCTGCGCTTGGGCGATCCAAGCGAAGCCGCGGTCGTAAAAAATCGCCTTGACCTGGTCTTCGTCCATATCTTCCAGCTGTGCGGCCAGGTCTTCCCACCCGGCGGAGAGGTATATTCCGCCGGGGGCAGCGTGCAGGGGCAGCACATACTCGACGTGGATGTCGCCCCGAAACAGGGCGTCGCCGATATTGCGCCTGTCCTTCTCCGTCAGCACTTCCGCGAGGCGATGTTTGGGGACCGTGTAGGCGCGGGTATTCCACCTCTCGACGGCCTTTTCCTCTCCCTGGAAGGTGCTGGGCCCCTTTGCTCCGCAGGAGCAGCACCCGATGAAAGCCTCCCGCAGGCCGTCGTCAGCCTGTTCGATATCCACCGTCACCATGTCGTCCCCGCCGCAAAAAGGACACTTGGAAAGATTTTCTTTCATTTTTTACCTCGTCAGCCGTGCCCTGTCTCGCACGGACATCTCGCGGATGGGCTGTACCATGCCGCAGCGGCCGCGGCCCGTAGGGTTTCCGTTCTCATCAATCACTGAGACAAAGGCCATGCACCGTTCTGCATAGCAGATAGTGTCTGTGTGGGGACACATAAGCTTCTTTTCGTTGTATATGCTCGTTGTCGTGAATTCCTCGTACATACTGAAAAAGCCCGCCTTTTGCCGGGCGGGCGCGGGTTGAGGTGTGTGGAGGTGAGGGAAAGCTAGCCTGGCTTGGCGTACAGCTACCGAGTCTCCAAAATGAACACGCCGTGGGGCTCTTCCCGCGCGGGGCAGCCCTTGCGTTCCTGGCAGTAAAAACAGTCGTCAGTCGAAACGAGGCCACCGTCCCTGCGCGGGCAGGGGATGGTCGGCATGTCCTGCGTGGCGGACGGCGCGGCGTCCGGAGCTTCCGGGGCGGCTGTTCCCCCGGCGCTGGCCGTGTCCGTCTTCCTGGTCTTTTTGCGTGCCGCTGTCTCTTTCGCGGCGTCTTCAGCCGGATCTCCCGCAGGCACTGCGGCAGGCGCTTCCGGTTCGTCCGCCGGGGTGACGTTCACGGCTTCGGCGGGGGACGGGGCGGTCAGGGCCGAACTCAGGGCCTCGACCGTCGAGCCGGAAAAGCTCTCCGGCGGCAGGTCGATAACGGCTTCCGCAAGATGCTGCGGGCTTCCGGCGTCGGCTGCTTCGTCGATGGCCACGGCCCGCTGCATCTCCGGCGAAAGGGGGAGGTATTTGCACAGGCGGCGGATGGCCGTCTTTTTCCACATCTCCTCTTCCCATGTCTTCCACGGGCCGTCCCCGGAGGCCTTGGACGCTTTGCGCACCTTTTCCACCTCGCTCTTGCCAAGCACGACGAAAACAGGGTCAGCCTCCTTGAGGCGTGCCACGGCATAGACGGCGCGCAGATCCCCCCGGTTTTCGAGGTTTGGCGTGTGCTCAAGCGTAGGGCTGAGGCCCAGCCGGAAAGAGAACTCGTCATTTTCGCAGACGGTTTCCGCGTAGATGTTGGCGACGCGCCCGGAGCGGTAGGCGAGATCCATGAGGCCCTTGTATCCGGGGATGAGCGTCACCGTGTCCCTGTAGGGGACGAGGTAGGCCTGTCCGCGCACGTCGATCTCCAGACCGAGGGAAGAGGCTTCCACGATGGCGGCAACAAGACTTTGCGGAGAACACCGCTGGAGCTGCTTCGACTTGGAAATGGTCTGCACGGCGATGCGGCACATGCGCTCCGGCGTCATGTGCTTGGGCAGGCAGGACTGGATGGCCTTCATGTTGTTTTTGAGCAAATCGGTCACGCTGGCGATCACGGCAGGCTGCCGGTTCTGCTGGTAGGTATGAGGTATCATGCTCATGCGTCTTTTCTCCTGTAGGCCCAGGCGGGCAGATCAAGTTCGATGACGGGGGATTCCGTATAGCCGGGCCAGATGCCGGATTCTATGCAGTCGGCATAGGTATGCACGCAGGTCTTGATCTCATCCAGCGCGACCTGCTGCGCCGCCTCCGAGATGCTGGCCGCCACGGTGAGGAAAGGAGGTTCCTTTTCCACGAAAAGGAAAATGAAGGCCCTTACGCCGCATCCCGCAGCGCGCAGGCCACGCATGTACCATGCCGCCTGCCGGTGGTAGGAAAAGGCATGGATGCTCTTTTCCAGCGCGGCAGGGCTGGCGTCTCGCGTGGTCTTGAGGTCGATGGCGCAAAGCCCGAAGCCGGGCAGGCTGGCCAGCGCATCGATGCGGGCCTTGCAGGGGACGCGCCCGTCAAGCTCCGTCCAGTAGACGGAGCTCTCTGCCGCAAAGTCCGGCTCCGCAAGCGCTGCCCGCATGAGCGGATGCTCGCGCACGCTTTCCGCCATGCGCTCGCAGACGTCCCACATGTCCGCTTTGACAAGGCGGACGCCGCTTGCCTCGGCCTGCGCCGCTTCTTCCTTGCCTGCCTTGGTGTTTCCGGCGTTCTGGCGTATGGCGTATCTGGCGTGCAGCGCGCCCGGCTCCAGCACCATGCAGTGGAGCAGACTGCCGGCCAGCAGGGCGTCGGTCTGCTCTTCAGGTTCTCCGGCCCGGTCAAGCATGGCCCTGAAATGGGCCGGGCAGCGCAAAAGCTGCGTCATGCCGGATTGTGAAAGCGCTTCCCTGCCGAAGTAGACGGCAGGCTCATCCTTTACGATTTGGGCATGGATCATGCCGCCCCCCTTTTTCCCCACGCTCTGGGGTCGTCTCCCCATTCATCCTGCAATTTGCTCAGCACTTCCTGAAGCTGGTGTCCCTTGCATGACACCCAGAAGCCGGAGCCCAGCCTGCCCACGCGCGGGGGCGGCGCCGGGATGTACTCGTCATCAGGGGGCATGTCCCAGGCCAGCATTTCCGGGCAGTCCTCGCCGCGGGGCTTGGAGCACGTCTCCGTCCAGCCGTTCCACCATCCGCAGGGGAATCCGTAGCACATGGCTACATGTCTCCCGTCAGCATCATGGGGACGAGCAGCAGGAATCCCCATGCAAAAATTTCTATCCATTCAAGCTTTCGAGACATGACGCCCTCCTGAAAAAAGACGGCCCGGACAGTGCCGGGCCTTTGTTGCGATTTTTAGCCCTCGCCGGAGCCGTTGCCGTAGCCGTCGCCGTAGCCGTTGCCG
>DWYJ01000094.1 GCA_019118745.1 Candidatus Desulfovibrio gallistercoris
GGGAAGGGATGGGGGGCTTGGGGGGAAGGGGAACCCCTCTCGCGCTGGCGGAGGGGTTCCCCTTCCCCCCCAAATAGGCAACCAATAGTGTTAACACTCCCTAACCGAAGCGTCCGGTGATGTAATCCTCGGTCTGTTTCTGGGTCGGGCGGGTGAAGATGGCGTCGGTGGTCCCGTGTTCGATGAGGCGGCCCATATAGAAGAAAGCCGTCTCGTCGGAGATGCGCGCCGCCTGCTGCATACTGTGGGTGACGATGATGATGGTCAGCCCGTCCTTGAGTTCCTGCACGCTGTCTTCGAGCTTGCGGGTGGCGATGGGATCAAGGGCGCTGGCGGGCTCGTCCATGAGCAGAACTTCCGGCTCCACGGCCAGCGCACGGGCGATGCACAGACGCTGCTGCTGTCCGCCGGAGAGCCCCAGCGCCGAGTCGCCCAGCCGGTCCTTGACTTCATCGAAGAGGGCGGCCCGCCGCAGGGACGCCTCCACCTTCTCCTCGATGAGGCGGCGGTCGGTAAGGCCGTTGACCCGCAGGCCGTAGGCCACGTTTTCAAAGATGCTCTTGGGGAAGGGGTTCGGCTTCTGGAAGACCATGCCCACCCGGCGGCGCAGGGCCACCACGTCGGTGGACGGAGTGTTCACGTCCTTGCCGTCCAGCAGGATGGAGCCCTCCACCCGCGCCGAGGGCACGAGATCGTTCATGCGGTTGAGGCAGCGCAGGAAGGTGGACTTGCCGCAGCCGGAGGGCCCGATAAGGGCCGTGACCTTGCCGGTGAAGAAATCCAGGTTCACATCATGCAGCGCATGGTGCTTGCCGTAGAATACGTTGACCTGACGGGCGGAAAGACTGGGGTTCATGCGTTTTCTTCCTTGAGGGGATCGGTGCCGGGCTCGCTTTCCCCGGCACGGGCGAGCGTGAATTCAAAGGAGGTGCTGCCGTCCGGGGCGGGACTGCGGACGCACATGCTCCCGCCGCACTGCTCCACGGCATGCTTGCAGATGGCCAGCCCCAGCCCGGTGCCTCCCTGGCTGCGGTGCCGCTCCACCTGATAAAAGCGTTCAAAGATGCGGCCCTGATCGGCGGCCGGGATGCCGGGGCCGTCGTCCACCACCCGGAAGCGCCACATGTCCCCTTCCGGCTGGGCGAAGATGCGGACATCGCTGCCTTCGGGCGCATAGCGCGAAGCGTTTTCCACCAGATTGCGGAACACCTGCATGAGCAGACGGGCATTGCTCCGCACCGCGCAGGTATCGGGCACCTGGGCCACGAACCGCAGGCCGCGCCTGTCCAGCTGGTTGCGGCACAGCCCCTGCACCAGATCCAGCACCGGGCAGACCTCCACGTCCTCGAGCGGCCCCGCGGGCTGGGCATCCAGCCGGGCGAGTTGCAGCAGATCGTCCACCATGCGGGAAAGGGAACAGGCGTGGCGATAGATGATCTCGGCAAAGCGGCGCTCCTGCGGGGGCCCGTCCAGTTCCAGCAGCGTTTCCGCCGACCCCTGTATGGCGGTGAGCGGCGTGCGCAGCTCGTGGGACACGTTGGCCACGAAATCCCGCCGCACCTTCTCCAGCCGGACGAAGGCGCTGACGTCATGGAAGACCGCCACCAGACCGAGCCTGTCCTCGGCCAGTCCGGAGCGGGAGAGCACGACCGCCAGACTGACGCCGGAACTGAGCTCCAGCGTGAGCTGGCGCTGTGCCGACAGGGTCTCGTCGTCCACTTCTTCGGCCAGCAGGCTGTCCACGGCTTCCTGCAGGGCCGGATGAGGGATGGCCTCGATGACCTGCGCGCCGAGCTGCCGCCCCACCACCGGGAACAAGCGGACGAGGGCCGCGTTGCAACGGCGTATCTGTCCCTGCGGGCCAAGCACCAGCACCCCGTCGCTCATGGTGTCGAGCACGGCTTCGAGCTGGGCCGCCTGATCCGTGGAGTGGCGCACCTCACGCTCGATATTGGTGGCCATGCGGTCCACCGCTTCCACCAGCGGCGCGAACTCCTGGCCCGGCAGGCGGCAGAGACGGCGCTGGAAATTCCCCAGCGAGATGGCTTCCACCATGTCGATCATGGAGCGCAGCGAGGCCCGCAGCGCCCCGGACAGCAGCGCCGCCAGCAGCACGGCCACCACCGCGGCCACGGCCGCCACCTGGAAGAGCACGCTCATGCGGCCGGAGATGGCGTTTTCCAGCACGGGCAGCGGCAGGGCCAGCCGCAGGATGCGGCCGTCGCTCAGCGCGGCGGCGGCATAGGCGAAGTCCTGCCCCAGCGTCGCGCTGTGGCGGATGGCAAAGCCCGTGCCCTCGGTCGCGGCCTGCCGCATCTCCGGCCTGTCGCTGTGGTTGTCCATGCTCTCGGGGCGCACGCCGCTGGTGCTCTCCAGCAGGATGCGGCCCTGGGCATCGGATACCGAACAGCGCACCGGCCAGTCATCCACACTCTTTTCCACCAGCTGCATGCCCTGCGTGAGATCCGGCGCTTCCTGCAGCAGGAAGGCCGCCAGCCGGGTATGGCGCAGCAGGCTCTCCTGAAAATCTTCCAGCTGTCTGTCCTGCAGGAAGGCCCGCACGGAAAACAGGCCGATGACCCCCGATGCCAGCGCCACCACCAGCACCGCGCAGAATATCCTGAAGCGGAAGGATGACCAGAGATGTCTCATCATTCAGTCCCTGTTGACGGTTAGAGCGTGTCACCTTTGGAAAAGGTGAAACGCGAGGCGGCGGCACTGCGCCGCCCGGCCGAAACCAAGCGGAAAAACCGCGCTTTTTCCGCGAAACGCCAAGCCGCTTGGTTTGAAACGCCAAGCGTTTCAAACGGAAAAAGCTCTATTGCCCGTCCGCGTCCGTCAGGCATGCAGGCGGTAGCCCACGCCGCGCACGGTCTCCACCATGTCCGCCTTGCCGCCCAGCTTCTGGCGCAGGCGGCGCACATGGGTATCCACCGTGCGGGCATAGCCCTCGAAGCTGTAGCCCCAGACCGTATTGAGCAGTTGTTCACGGGTCCGCACCGCGCCGGGATGCCGCATGAGGTCTTCCAGCAGGCGGAACTCCGTAGCCGTGAGGTTGACCATCTCCCCGTCCACGCTGACGCAGTGGGCCACCCCGTCCAGCACGATGCCGTTGCGGTTGAGCGTGGGGGCGCGGCTGCCCTGCTCGGTGCGGCGCAGGATGGCCTTGACCCGCAGCATGAGCTCACGGACGCTGAAAGGTTTGACCACATAATCATCCGCGCCGAGGCTCAGGCCGACCACCCTGTCCACCTCTTCGCCGCGCGCCGTGAGCAGCAACACCGGGATCTGCGCCGTCGTCTCGCCGGAAGCCAGACGGCGGCAGACCTCGAAGCCGTCCATGCCCGGCAGCATCACATCCAGGATGACGCACTGCGGCAGATGCGTCTGCGCCTTTTCCAGCCCGTCCGGGCCGTCGGCGGCCTCCAGCACGGCGTAGCCCTCGCGTTCCAGATGGAAACGCACCAGCTCGCGGATATCGGCCTCATCTTCCACAATAAGAATGGTCGCCACAGTCAGCCTCCTTGCGTTGCGACAGTTAAGCGCGGCATTGCGCCATAATCGTGATGGCACGGTTACAATTCCGTGACAAGCGATACCGCCCTATTTTTCAATTTTTTCATTTAATTTCAATATATTATCACAAAAACACAGATTGTCGTCCAAGCGTCGCCGGCATGACGCCATTTTGTAACATGCGCAAGCGAGAAGGAGCCTGCGCACGGGGATGCTCCCGGCGCGAACCATCATGGATCAAAAGGAGAAAAAACATGTCGTTCGGTAAGATCCTGGCCGCTGTGGCCGCCGTCTGCTGCCTTGCCGCGCCTGCTCAGGCGCAGGACATCACCATCAACGGTTCCACCACCGTCCTGCCCGTCATGCAGAAGGCGGGCGAATCCTTCATGGCGGCCCATCCCGACATGCACCTCACCATTTCCGGCGGCGGTTCCGGCAACGGCATCAAGGCGCTGCTGGAAAAGCAGTGCGACGTAGCCATGAGCTCCCGCCATGTGAAGGACAAGGAAATGGCCGCCGCCAAAAAGAACGGCGTCGAGCCGATCACCACGGCCATCGCCGTGGACGCCATCGTGCCGGTGGTGCATCCCGAAAACCCGGTGGCCGACCTGAGCATGGCCCAGCTTGCCGACATCTACGCGGGCAAGATCACCAACTGGAAGGAAGTCGGCGGCAAGGACGGCAAGATCGTGGTCATCAGCCGCGACACCTCCTCCGGCACCTTCGAATGCTGGCAGGAACTGGTCATGGGCAAGACCCGCGTCTTCCCGGCCGCGCTCATGCAGGCTTCCAACGGCGCCGTGGTGCAGGCCGTGTCCAAGAATCCCCAGGCCATCGCCTACATCGGACTGGGCTATCTGGACAAGTCGGTCAAGGGCCTCACGGTCAACAAGGTGAAGGCCACGCCCCAGACCGCCCTCAGCAAGGAATGGCCCATCGCCCGTGAACTCTACATCGTCACCAACGGCGCGCCCGCCGGCGGCGTGAAGCAGCTCGTGGACTACCTGCTGGCCCCCGACAAGGGACAGAAGGACGTGCTCGCCGTGGGTTATGTGCCGCTGAAGCACTAGGAACTGTGTCAGTATTGGGGGGAAGGGAACCCCCTCGCCTGGCGCGGGAGGGGGTTCCCTTCCCCCCAAGCCCCCCAT
>DWYJ01000095.1 GCA_019118745.1 Candidatus Desulfovibrio gallistercoris
GGAACCCCCTCCCGCGCTAGGCGAGGGGGTTCCCCTCCCCCCAAAAGCAGTAGCTCCCTCATAAGCCATAACAGATGAGGGGGGACCTTTCTCAGGAAAGGTCCCCCCTCGTGCAGGTCAATCGTCAGACAGACGGTCTAGAAGTCCATCTTGCGGCATTCTTCCAAGGCGGCCGCCTGCTCTTCAAAGGAGGCAAAGCCCGCCTGATGCAGGGCATCTTCCACGGTGCTGCTCCAATCCCACGTCGCGTAGATGACGGGCTTGTGGAACATGGAGCGGAAGCCTTCCAGCTCGGCACGGTAGAAGTCTTCCTTCGGGGTATCCAGATGCTCGCGCAGCTGCTCATGGCGGCGCTGCAGCTCGCCTTCGTACCACTCCTGGATATCCTGCGGCAGCGTGTACTTCTTGAGGATATGGCCGTAACCGGCCTCTTCCATCAGAGCGGCAAGGTGCTTGTGGTGCTGCTGGCCGAGCCATTCGCCCAGGCGGGAAGTGGGGATGTTCTCCGCTTCCACCGCGGCGATGTCCTTCACCGTCTGGAAGTAGGTATCCGGCACCACCGAAGCGGACACGATACCGGCAATGGCCACCAGACCGCGCAGGATGACGCTGTTGGAGACGCCCTGCC
The DNA here is from genome assembly GCA_019118745.1 of Candidatus Desulfovibrio gallistercoris. Lineage (GTDB taxonomy): Bacteria > Desulfobacterota > Desulfovibrionia > Desulfovibrionales > Desulfovibrionaceae > Desulfovibrio > Desulfovibrio gallistercoris. The sequence goes on from DWYJ01000095.1 coordinate 629, forward strand.
CGCAGAAGCCCACCTTCTTGCGGTACTTCTGCCCGGCAAAGATGCTGACCAGGATGGCCCACACCACCGCCGGATCCTCTTCGTCGTAGATGTGGGACAGGCGGGAGTTGTCGCGGTCGGTCGCCAGCACCATCTGCGTCATGTCATTGGAGCCGATGGAGAAGCCGTCGAACTCGCTGATGAACTGCTTGGCCAGGATGGCGTTGGACGGGATCTCGGACATGAGGATGATCTTCAGGCCGTCCTCGCCGCTCTTCAGCTTATGCACCTGCTCCAGATAGCTGCGCATGGAGCGGGCTTCTTCCAGCGTGCGCACGAAGGGCAGCATCATCTGCAGGTTGCTGCCGCCGTAGACGCCGCGGGCCAGCTTGAAGGCCTCGATCTCCCAGTCATGGATATTGCGGGAGACGCCGCGGTAACCCAGCATGGGGTTATCTTCATGGTGCTCGAAGAGGCTGCCGCCGATGAGGTTGCGATATTCGTTGCTCTTGAAGTCCGTGGTACGGTAGACGATGGTCTTGCCGTAGAAGGCCATGGCAAAGAGCGCCAGATTCTGGGCCAGCGTCTGCACGTAGTGTTCCTTGCCGGTGCGATAGCCACGGGTCTTGATGAGGGCGCGGATCTTGTTGGGCAGATTGCGCACGTCATCCATTTCCTTCTTGAGGCCGGCGCGCAGGCTCACTTCCTCACGCAGACGCCCGATGTTCTCCAGCAGGGTCTTGACGGCGGGCAGATCCTTCACCTTTTCCACGCGGTCGGCCACGCTGGCCTCGATCTCGGCCATACGCTTGGCCTCTTCGGGGTCGGCGGGATTGAGCAGGGCCAGCTCATCGTCGTAGCCCATGATGATGCGCACATGGTCGGCCAAATCGTCGGAGGTCTTCAGCACTTCCAGACGGCGGGAAGCGATCTCAAGATGCTGGTCGATCTTGTGATCCAGCTCGCGCATCTTGCGGTGCAGCAGCAGGACCTCTTCGGCATTGGCGCTGGTGTCCGTCGCCGCCAGGGCCGCCGCTTCGGCGGAAAGGCCGGTGATCTCGCCCACGTATTCACGCAGGTTGAAATTGAAGACGATGAGCCCGGCGGCCATCTGTTCGCGCAGCACCTTGGAGAGGTTGCCCGCCAGTTCGCGCAGCTTGGACTGCACGATGCTTTCCAGCTCGCCGTTGTCAAAGGCTTCCAGCGCACGCGGATGGATGCTGATGTTGCCCAGCATGAACTCGGCGCGCAGCAGGCCCACTTCGAATTTGGGGAAATTGCGCAGACGGGAGAGGAAGAGCGCCTGCCCCACGTCGGCCAGCACGAGCCCGACCTTGGTACGGGTCACGGGCAGCTGGGCCACGTCCATCTCGCCGCCCACTTCCTTGAGCGGCAGCAGGCCGCGGTACACGCGTCCGCGCGTGCCGTCCACGGTCACTTCCGCGCCGTCCAGCGCGCGCAGCACGTCCAGACGCTGGATGCCGATGACGGCGGCAATGCCCAGCTCACGCGAGGTGATGGCCGCATGGCTGGTGTCGCCGCCCACGTCGGCCATGATGGCCGAGGCCACGCGCATGCCCGGCACCATGTCGGGGTCGGTACGTTCGGCCGCCAGCACATCGCCCTTCTCCACCTTGTTCAGCTCCAGAGCCGAGCGCAGGAAGCGCACCGTGCCCTGCCCCGCGCCGCGGGACGCGCCGTTGCCTTCCACCAGCACTTCAGCGGCGGCGGCAGCCTTGGGATCGACCTCACGACGGCGCATGAAGATGGTGGTGGGATGGTTCTCCAGCTCTTCGTTCCAGCGGGTCTCGGGACGCGCCTGCACGAACCAGAGTTTGTCGTTGGCGTCGATGCAGAACTCGGTGTCCATGATCATGCCGCCGTAGGCCTTGCTCACGGCGCGCACGCCCTTGGCCACCCGCTCGGCCTGACTGAGCGACAGGGCCCAGCGCAGGGCCTCCAGTTCGGGCACGTCCACCTCACGGGTGCCGCCCTTCTCGTCATAGACGATCTTCATGTCCTTGCAGCCCATCTGACGGATGACCACGTCGCTGCCGTCATCGCGCTGGAAGACATAAAGCTTGTCGGGCGTCACCTTGCCGCCCACCACGGCCTCACCGAGGCCGTAGCTCGTATCGATGCTGACCAGGTCCTTGCGGTCCGTGCCCCGGCAGCCGGTGGCCGTATCGGCGGAGAAGGCCGTACCGGACACCACGGGATTGATCATCTGCATCATGCAGACGGAAAGGGACGTATTCTCGATGGCCCATTCCTTCTTGGCCATTTCGGCGATGGATTCATCCCCCGTTTCCTCGGCGCGGGCGATGGCGTCAAGGATGGCCTCGCGGCGATAGGTCATGGAACGCAGGTTGTAGGCCGAGGCGCAGTCCCAGTGATAGGCTTCCACCACTTTGTCCCCGCCGACCATGTTGAGGTAGGTATCCTGCAGGCCGGCGAAGGCCTTCTTGCGGGAGTCCTCCCCTGCGGCGGAAGAGCGCACGGCCACCGGCGTCATGTCGTCGCCGTTATCCGTGCAGATGGATTGATACGCGCCGCGCACGGCGGTATTCACATCCGCGGGCAGATCCACGGACAAAATGGCGGCCTGCACCATGACCGAACGCTTGCGCAGCTGGTCGATGCCTTCCGGGGAAGTGGCGAAGCCGTCCACCACGTTATTGATGAAGGTGCGCAGTTTGGTATGTCCCTGCTCGGCCTCGGCCGTGGCGGCCTCGTGGATCTGGCGGCCGAGCTGGCGCACGAATTTCTGCAGAAAATCAGGATCCTGATTGATCTCGGGATCATTCCAGTCGATGCGACCGTATTCCTTGTCGACTACGCTGCGAACAACGCGACCGCTCACCTTGGTTTCATCAAGCAGGTGATGGAAGGCCTTTGACGAGATGGCCCGGAAATACGGAGCCTGGATGCCTTCGATCTGGCTGATGAGCGCCGTATTGTAGTTCTTGCCGCCCACAAGCAGCTCGGCCTCTTCACCCAGCGCGACGATGTCCGCGCCGGTGAGAACGAGCTTCTGGCGAATGGCGTCAAGGCTTTCCTTATCGTTTTTGCCGCCTGATTTGGTGACAGGGGTCTTGTTGGGCATGACGTCCTCCGGAGTAATAGGGATGGATGACCTTGATATTCTAGCGCGCCTGCCCGCAGCTGTCTACTGTTGCGGGCAGGCGGGCGGCAAAGCTTACACGGGCGAGCCGCAATAGGGGCAGAAGGCGATGTTCTCCATGGGGATGGGCTGGCCGCAAGCCTCGTTGCGGCAGGTGCGCGGCACGGGGCAGAGCTCCACGATGAGCTCCCCTTCCCGTACGGAGACCATCTGCTTGTTTTCCTTGAAATCCGCCGTCTTCAGTACGCGCTTGACCATAGCGTCCACGGGCGCGAGCACGGCCTTCTCCTGCTTCATGATGGAGACGTTGAACAGTTCTTCGCCTTCCTTCACGATGTCGCCGGGATGCACGTACATCACCCACAGGTCGCCGTTGCTGGGCGCGGCCACATGGAACTTGTTGGCGGGATCGGCCATGGTGATGCCGCGCTTGGCCTGACCGACCTTGTCGCTGACCTGCACTTCGCAGCTCATGATCTCCGAATCCAGCACGTACCGGCAGATGGACACCCCGGCCTCATTGGGACGGGCGATGCTGAGCAGGGCCAGATGATGCGGCTTGCCGCTCGTGTCGTTGAAGCTCAGATTCTGTCCGGGCTTGAGGCCCTCGAACCAGACATGCAGGGGCAGGTTGTTGGGATCGCCGAACTTGGCCCGGAACTGCATGGTCTTGAGCGCGTCGCCGGGATGGTTGAGGTACATGACGAATTCCTCGTCCGTGGGCTGACGCTTGATGAGGTCGGCGCAGGCCTTGTGTTCGGCGGCCAGGTTCACGTCCGCCAGCGACTCCAGCGGAGAGGCTTCGGTACGGTTGGCGATGGCGCTCTTCCACTCGCTGCCGAAGGCGCTCTCGTAGACCCAGTCCGGGGGGAAGCCCAGCGGGAGACGGCCGAACTTGCCCAGCAGGAGATTGCGGAAGGCGTCGTTGCAATCCTGATAGATATTGAGGCGCGCATGGCGCATCTGCTCGCTCAGTTCGCTTTCGGGACGGCTCGTCACCTCGTGCAGCACTTCCAGCAGATAGCGCACCTCCTCTTCCCCGCCGCGCTTCCAGGCGCCGGTCACGGCAAGGAAGGCCGTGTTCCACGTCACCTGCGAGCCGGGCGTCACGTCGTGGTAGCGCACGATCTGCCGCGTCCCTTCCAGGAACTTGAGCATGTAGGGCAGCAGGTGGATGTAGCCCTGCTTCATGGCCCCTTCCTGCGAGGAAGAGGTCGCCCCGCCGGGCATGCCGTGCAGGGTCACGTCGTAGTCGATGCCCTTGAAGTACGGCGAGCAGTAGCGGTCATAATAGGGCATGATCTGCTTGCAGACGAAATTGGCGTCCCGGATGGCGTCCTTATTGAGCTGGCAGGTGAGGCCGAGCTCGTCTTCCATATAGGCCACGGTGGACAGCACGTCCCCCTGCCCGTACGAACGCACTGCCGAGCCGAGGCCCACGTCCACGATGTGCGCGCCGGCCTTGGCCGCCGCCCCGCAGGAGGGCACAAAGAGCCCGTCCGTATAGTGGCGATGCACATGCAGCACGAGTTCCGGCCAGGCTTTGCGCAGGGCGCTCACCAGTTCGGTCATGAAGCGCGGCGGGCAGACGCCAGCCATGTCCTTGAGGCCGAGGATGATGTGGCGGGAGGCCTCGCGCGGGTCCACACCCATGATGTTCCCCATCATGCGCAGGATGGCCTCGGTCACGCCAAGATAGTGCGGCACGTCGAAACCCTTGGCCCAGGAGAGCGAGAGCGCCGGCTCAAAGACCACGTCCTTGCGGGACATGACCACTTCCGCGATGGGCCGCATGTTCTCCACATGGTTGAGGAAGTCGAAGCAGCGCACCACGGAGTAGTGGTCGCAGATCATTTCCCCTGTCAGGCGCATGAGGTTGCGCGGCTGCGGCGTATAGCCCAGCACGTTGGTGGAGCGCACCAGCAGCTGTTTGTGCGTCTTGGGGGCGAAGCTGTTCCATTCGCGGGCTTCCCGGAAGGGATAGGTCATGTTGGCCATCATGGCCACATGGAAGTGGGCCCCGCCGCCGTTCTCGATGGAGAAATAGCCCACATTGTCCAGATAGGGGCCGATGAGCCGGTCTTCCGCCAGGCGGAAGCGGTTGCCGGAATTGGACTGGGTGAAATCGCGCGGCGTGGTGTCGGTGAAGTGCACCCGCCCCGAATCACGTACATAGTCCAGCAGAGCCAGCCGGTCGCCGTGCGGATAGGGCGAGGGCTGACGGCGCACGCTCGACGGGATGGCCGGCAGCACGGGATCGAACACGCCAAGTTCCGGCGTGGTGGCGGAACGGTATTCCCCGAGCTGGAGGAAGGGGTTGTAGCCCCTGGCGGAGATCTCGGCCACAAGGCGGGCGAGACGTTCGCTTTCCGGCGCAAGATCCAGATACTGCATGAGTTCGGGATGCGCGGCGATGAAATTGGTATTGACGTTGCCGCCACGGAACATGGGATGCTTCAGCACCTGACGGAAGAACGGGATGGTCGTCTTCAGGCCGCCGATGACGTATTCCCCAAGAGCGCGCTCCATGATCGCCACGGTCTTTTCCCAGTCCGTGGCGTAGGTGATGAGCAGCGCGCCCGCCGAATCGTAGTTGGCCGGGAATTCGTAGCCCGCGCAGATGTTGGAGTCCAGACGCACGCCGGGGCCGCCGGGCGAGACGTAGCGGCTCACCAGACCGGAATTGGGCGTGAAGTTGTCCTGCGGGTTCTCCAGATTGATGCGCACCTGCATGGCCCAGTAGGTCGGGCGCAGCTGCTCCTCACGGTAACGCAGCTCGGCGCCGAAGGCCACGGCGATCTGTTCTTCCACAAGGTCGATGCCGTAGCGGGACTCGGTAATGCCGTGCTCCACCTGCAGGCGGGTATTGACTTCGATGAGGTAGGGCTGCCCTTCGGGCGTCACCAGGAACTCCACCGTAGCCAGCGAGTGGTAGCCCACAGCCCGCACCAGACGGCGCGCATAGTCCTTGAGCTGATCGCGCAGGTTGCGGGTGATGCCCTTCCAGGGCGAAGGGGTGATCTCGATGAGTTTCTGATGGTTACGCTGTACCGAGCAATCTCGTTCGTCAAAGGCGAACACGTTCCCGTACATGTCGGCGATGACCTGGATCTCGATGTGGCGCACGTTGTCGAGGAATTTTTCCACAAAGAGACGCGGATTGCCGAAAGAGGCCTGCGCCATGGTGGACGCCTTGAAGAAAGCGTCTTCCAGCTCCGCCTCGTTATGGATGGCGAAGATGCCGCGCCCGCCGCCGCCGCCTTCGGCCTTGAGCATGATGGGCAGGCCCATGTCGTTGATGAGCTGCCGGGCCGTGGGGATGTCCACCGCGCCGTCGGAACCGGGCACCACAGGGATGCCCAGCTTGCGGGCGACGGTGCGGGCCTGCACCTTGTTGCCCAGCAGGTTCATGGCCTCGGCCGTCGCGCCGATGAAGGTCAGGCCGGCTTCCTTGCAACGCTGCGGGAAACGCGTATCCTCGGACGCAAAGCCCCAGCCGGGATGGATGCCGATGACGCCATGCTGTTTGGCTTTGTCGATGATGCGGTCTATATCAAGATAGGCACGCGGATCGGAGCCCAGCAGAATGAGCTCCTGCGCAGCGGAGGCCGCCGGGGCCGTCTTGTCCACGTCGGTTGCGGTCATGGCCGCAATGGCGTCGAAACGTTCACGAATGGAGCGGCAGATACGGCGCGCGGGGATACCGCGGTTCGCCACAAGGATGGTCTTGCCCTTGAGAAACTCCTGAACCTCAGCAAAGCTCTTGTTGGCCATGTGCTACGCCCTTTGATTGTCGTACGGAAGACGCAGGCTCCCGCTGTAAAAAATCCTCTCCCCGCTTCCGCACAGCAGACGAATGCCGCCGTCGGCGTGCAGGCCGGCAAGAATGCCCGAAACAGTTTCTTCACCGTCCTCGATGACCACCTGCCTCCCCTGCCAGAGCAGATGGCGGCAAACCGCCTCATGACAGCGGATCATGGGAGAACGTCGGGCAGTATATGCGGAATAAAGGCGCTTTACAAGCATGGGCCACAGCCTTTCCGCGGGCGGGCAGCAGGCCGGCCCTCCCGGCCAGACCTCTGCCAGACACGCCGCGGACAGGGCCGCGCCAGCCCGCAGGCTTTCCCGCTCCGGCCGCCAGACCACATTGATGCCGATGCCCGCGCAGAGCACGCCGCCCCGCTCCTCCATCAGGATGCCCGCCACCTTGCAGGGGCCGTCCGCAGTATCCGCCACCAGATCATTGGGCCATTTCACGCGCACGCTCAAGCCCAGCTCGGCAAAGGCCGCCGCCAGCATGAGGCTCAGCGCGGGCGCGGCCTCGCTGCCCAGAAAGGGATCGGCCTGCGGCAGGCGCAGGGTGGCGTATATATTGCCCGCCGGAGAGATCCACTGTCGCCGCAACTGCCCCCGGCCGCTCGTCTGCCGCACGGCCTGCACGCTCTCCCACGACGTCAGGAGCCCGGCATCCATCAGGGTGCGGGCCGCGTCAAGGGTGCTCGTCACCTCTCCCAGCCGCCATACGAAAGGACAGCCGCTGCTGTCCGCCAGCATGGCCGGATCATCCCGCCCCTCAGGGCAGCCCGGCTCCGCTTCTGAAAAACGAGTGCAATCTTCGCCTGCTTCTGTCATATTCCCCTCATGAACATCTATCTTGTGGGCGGCGCAGTGCGCGACATGCTGCTGGGTCGCCTGCCCCGTGAATGGGATTATGCCTTCGACGGCAGCCGGGAAGCCTTTCTCTCCATGCACCCCGGCGCGGAAATAGCCGGCGCCGTGCGCGTCTGTCTCTGGCAGGGCTGCGAATTCATGCCGCTGCGCGGGGGCTCCCTCCATGCCGACCTGCACGCGCGAGATCTGACCATCAACGCCCTGGCGCTGGATGCGGCAGGCCGCCTGCATTGTCATCCGCAGGCCCTCGGCGACCTCCGGCACAGGCTGCTCCGGCCCGCCTCGTCCTCGGCCCTCGCCGACGACCCCGGCCGGGCCTTCCGCCTGGCCCGCTTTGCCGCCTGTCTGCCGGACTGGCAGCTTGCCCCCGAAGCGGAGGATCAGCTCCGCCTCCTTGATCCGGCGGCACTGGCGGCCCTGCCCGCCGAACGCGTGGGGCGCGAGCTGCTCAAGGCCCTTGCCGGGCCCGCTCCCAGCCGCTTTCTGCGCGTACTGGCCGCCGGCGGCTGCCTCTCTCCCTGGTTTGCCGAGCTGGACGAGGCCGCGCGTATCCCCGCCGGGCCGCCCCGCTGGCATGGCAAGAATTCCGTGCTCGATCACACCTGCGAGGTCATGGACCGCTGTGCCGGAGACGCCCTTGCCGTCTGGATGGCCCTCTGCCACGATCTCGGCAAGCTGCGCACGCCTGCGGACAACTGGCCGCACCACTACGGGCACGACGCCCTCGGCGTGCCTGTCGCACAAGAGCTGTGCCGGCGTCTGGCCCTCTCGAATCTGCACCTCAAGGCCGCTGAGACCGCCTGCGCCGATCATATGTGCGCGGGCCGCTATGGCGAACTGCGCACAGGCACCCGCCGAGACATCCTCTGGCGGGTGGAGCGGCGCGGTCTGAGCCGTCCCTTCTGGCGGCTGGTGGATGCCGACAGCCGCCAGCAGTGGAGCCTCCGGACCGAAAAGGAGCTGGCCGTCCTGCTCGCTGTCCGCCTACCGGAAGAGTGGCGCGACCGCGGCCCGGAATCGGCCCGACAGTTGCGCGACCTGCAATGCGCGGCACTGGCGGAAAGCGGCTGCCGCTGATTGTTTTTTTGCGGGAGGGGGAACCCCTTTCACTCGCGCGAAAAGGGGTTCCCCCTCCCGCGCCCTCCCCTTCCCCAAACGCGCTTTGCCGGGAAATATGTCATGCCGCGGCGACACGACGGCTCGCCCCTCGCCCGCAGGTCCCCCGGCAGCTATCCCGAGGCACACGAAATATACCTATGCCGACGCGCCTGCGCCGCTGGCGGAAAGTACCCACTTCCGGGCAGTTAGTTCTTGCCGCACGCAAAGCTTCCGCAATTGATTTTCTTTTACTAGAGGCTTTTCACGAATTCCGAAAATCGTTTGAGTGCATTAATAAAAGACCGATGCGACTTCTCCCCAATGTACTGCTTGCGGCCTCCCTTATCATAATATGGGAGAATATCATCTATTCTCTCTGCCAACTCTTGCCAAGTAAGATTTTCTTCCGCTGTAATCCTGTCAACTCTATTACAGTAGTCATCTACAGTGCTGGGGTTCCCACTGGGGGTAACGTACTTGTAGCCCCGATCGATCAAGTATTTTTTAAATGCTTCTTTCATAGCTGCTCCTAACGGTTTCCCAAACGAGCTACGATCTGAGCGCTTCACTTCCGGCCCCCAGACAGGCTCCGGCCAGAGCATCCATTTCCGGGCCGTGATCCAGACCGGCCAGATGTCCCATGCCGTGCGCCAGCAGCCGCAGGAGATGTTCCCGGCCGTCCTGTCCGTACAGCAGGCATTCCCTCCGCCAGGTCGGCAGAGAAAGCACCAGCTGGCCCGGCAAGGCGGCATCCCCAGGAAAAGAGAGCACGTTGGTCGGCCCGGAACAGCCCATATGCCGCTTGTTGCAGCGGGCCATATCGCCATCGTCCACCAGATGCAGCGTCAGCGCGGGGACGCCGTAGCCGCGCTGTGCGGCCTCTGCCTGCATATGCTCCAGCACCTGCCGCAATTGCCGTCTGTCCAGATCACACTGCCAGATGTTGGCCGCGCCATGTATCAGTATTTCCACACTCATGGAGATCTCCTCGTCATCCTATGCCATCCGTCGGCACGCATACGCATACCACCATCGCCCGCAATAAACTGAAATCCTTTTCGCAACGCAAGGAAGCGGGATTATATCGGACGAAGCTGTATCGCCGGCCGCAGGGGAGACTTTTTTCGGCATCGGCACCAGACGAAAAAAGACAGCCTGGCACGCCTCCTACCGCTGGGGGCTGTTCATGGAGGGCTTTTGAATCATTTCAACGTGGGGGAGATATTGACGACGCTTGCCCCGTGTGCCTTCCGATGGACATCTGTACCCCGTCCATACCGGCCCCGACCCGACGGCGCGCCTGAACGATTTATCCAGACGCTATTGAAAGAGTGGACATGCACGCAAGCGCACGCCCACTCATGGAAAAGGACAGCCTACTTGCCGAAATAGATAGACAAGTACAACCTTGTGCATCCAAGTCGACTCTTGACAAAAATCTCCAGCACCATGCCGGACCGGCGAATAAACAACGTGTCGACACTCTGCACCTGGACGGTAAATCATTTTTTTTACATTTATCCTTTATTCCCCCAATAGATTTCATTAAAAAAACGGTCTGCCTCAATCATATCGGAGAAACCTAATTTCTTTGATATTTCCTTTATTAAATCACAATAGTAAGCATATTCTTTGCCACTGAAGTTGCGGTAATCCTTATAGTTGAACGTTACGCCTACTTTTTTTGTCAGCACACTAAAAGGATTGCTGTTTAAAATGGCAAAATCCTTTTGATTGTATGAAATCATGATTTCAGTGACACAATTTACTGAAATATATGGCATATTTTCTACACGCTTCATTGCTTCTGAGAAAACATAATCCGCATTTTCTGATTTGTTGGCACGGATAAAACGAACCAGCTCAGCAAATCCTTTATAATATTTATGGATAAATGGTTTTGTTCTCTTCAATCCTCCCGAGGCCCACTCATCTAACAAATCATTAAGCAGCGAAATAACCTTTTCTTTGGGCAAAAGAGGCTTGTCTGCAATTTTATTTAATATTTTTTCAGCGGTACGATACTTTTCTTTCCGCTTTGAAAACATATTTTCCAAACTTTCTTGTGACCATTCTTCAAGATATTTTTTGAGCATGTCATAATCAAAAGCATATTCATATGTTAAAGGAACAGGCTTTATTTTTTTATTGTAAACTTGTTGCTTTTTATAAAAATTTTTATACTTCTCAATCCTCAAAAGAGTTGCAGGCATAGAATTTGACGTATAGGTTGCAAATGTTGCCATTGACTGTTTCCAAATATCAGAATCAAGTTTACATTCAAAACTTATTGAAACTTCATTATTTAAAGTTATCTCCCCCTTGGTCATATTTGCAGAGCCTAAAATAATTTTACCACATTTATCTGTTTCAAATAAATACATTTTGGGATGAAAAACACTTTCAGCCGACTTAGTTTCATAAAGGTATAATTTTGACGCTGGATAATTTTCTAGTACATTAAGCAGATGGGTTAGCGCTTCGGGCTCAGTCAGTCCAAAGTTCAGACCTGCAATAATGTGAATTTCACCATTGTTGGAGAAGAATGTTTCTAATGCGCCCATAATAAGGTCTAAACCTGACATTTTTAAAAATGCAACAGAAATATATGCTTTTTGGGCTGTTTTCAGGCAGGCGCACAATTCCTTCATGTGGCTTTGCTTTTCGCTTAAATTATTAAGGAGTTTCATTTTTCCTCACAAAATTATATATTATAGAATTTATTAAAATGGTATCAATCAGTGTCATCAATAAACAATATGGGCCAAGCACAGCGAGCATATTTTATTTATTTGAAGTTACTTGAAATTTTGTATCGACACGCCTTAGCAGGTACGCGTCGGCTTGGCGCTGCCGGCCGGCTGGGGCATGTCCGTCCCGTACAGGCCGCCGGCGTGCGAGACGGCGGCCGGAGGCGGCGGCGCACCTACTCCGGCGGGGCGATTCTGTGCCGGGGCGGCGGCGCGCGCTTCCGGCCGGGGGTCGGCCTTGTTTTCCGTTTTGGGGACGATGCCGCTGCTCTTGAGCTTGTCGTCCGGGTAGACGATGCGCTGGTGGAAGATGCCCGTCAGGATGCGCTGGAAGTTCTCGCTCAGGAAGTGCAGGTCCTTGAAGGTCAGCTCGGATTCATCAAGCTGCCCTTCGGAGAAGATGCCCTTGATGATGGTGTCGATATGCGAGCGGATGCGGGCCGGCGTGGGATCGGTCAGCGTACGGCTGGACGCCTCCACGGAGTCGGCCAGCATGAGGATGGCGGCTTCCTTGGTTTGCGGACGGGGGCCGGGATAGCTGAAATCGGACTCGCGCGGCTTTTCGCCCAGATTGATGGCCTTCTGGTAAAAGTAGCGGATGATGCGCGTGCCGTGATGCTGCCGGATGATGTCGATGATCTCCTGTCCCAGGTTGTAGCGCTCCGCGAGCTCCGCCCCCTTCTTGACGTGGGAGATGAGGATGAGCGCGCTCATGGACGGGGAAAGCTTGTCGTGCTTGTTGGGGCCGCCGAACTGATTTTCAATGAAGTATTCGGGATAGGCGATCTTGCCGGCATCATGGTAGAGCGCGGCCACCTTGCACAGCAGGCTGTTGGCGCCGATGGCCTTGGCCCCGGCCTCCACCATATTGGCCACCACCAGCGAGTGATGGTAGGTGCCGGGGATGGTCACCATGAGCTCCTGCATGAGGGGATGCTCAAGGCTCATGAGCTCCATGAGACGGAAGCGCGTGCTGTAGCCGAAGGAGAGTTCCAGCACCGGGCTCAGGGCAAACAGCAGGAGGAGGGAGACCACGCTGTTGGCCAGCACGGCCACGGCATAGGCTGGGTAAAGTTCAAGCGGAACATTGAAAGAAAGCAGCAGTCCAAGGCAGATCACCGCCTGGCCGATGGTCAGGGGGATGACGCTCCAGACCACGTCCTGCCGGTTCTGGGCGCTGGTCACCAGCCAGGTGGCCAGCATGCCGCCGAGGAAATGGAAAAGGAAGACCTGGTAGCCCTGCTGGAACATGAGGGTGACGAACAGGCAGAGCAGCAGCCCCATGGTGCAGTAACGCCGGGCGGCAAAGACCATGGCCACCAGCCCCACGGCCCCGGCCACGGGATAGGCCACGGCATAGGCGGCCAGATGGTTCAGGTCGCTCACCACGAGGCTCAGGGCATACAGGGCCTTGGCCCCGATGCCGAACAGCAGCAGGATCAGCGAGATGAGGAGCATGTCCTTGCAGCGCAGAGGCGTGCCGGGCTTGCCGCTGGGCGCCACATAAAAGCCGATGCCGAGGATGAGGGAAAAGATGAAGGCCCCGCCGACCACCGTCCAGTGCATGCCGTCGCTTGCCTGGTCGTACATGGACTGGAGCTTGATCTGCTGCTCACGGCTGACGCGGGCCCCCTTGCGGACGATGAGCTCCCCCTTCTGTATCTGGTAGAAGACGGGCTCCACGTTTTCCGCCACGGCATTGCCGCGCTTTTGCGTGGACTCGCGGTTGAGGGTGAGCGTGGGCGGCAGCGTGGCCGCCAGAAAGGTATTCAGCGCCCGCCGCGAATGGACGTTGAGGCTGCTCTCCCGCTGCATGAGCGACGAGACTTCCGCAAGGAAGGACTGCACGTCGGGCAGGCTCGTCACGTCAGGACGCAGCAGCTCCGACCCATTGTCCAGATTGTGGATGATGGCCCCGGCCCGGCCCACACGGGCCACGCGGATATCGCTGACCAGCCCCTCGGTCAAGCGCTCATTGATCAGGGGGATGAGCTTCTTGAGCAGATAAGACTGGACTTCAGGCTGGGCGAGCTGCGGCAGCACTTCCTCGGCCACGCGCGGCGTGAGCTCGTCGGTCAGACGGCGCAGGGCGCTTTCGGCAGGCGCGGCGTCTCCGCCTTCGGCTGCACCGCCTCCAGCGGGTGCGGCAGGACCGCCGGCCGGCAGATCACCGGGGCGCTCCCCTCCCAGCTCACGCAATATGGCCAGCACCCGCGCCTGAAAATGCGTCAGCGGCTCCAGGCTGAGATCATAGACGGGCGGTTGCAGCATGAGCACCTGCTTGCGCCGGGCGGCCGTCGCCTGGGAGTCCTCCACCTGCATGTCCCGGTCGGCCACCACGTCATGGTCGGCCACCTGTCCGGCGACATAGACGTGGCGCTCTCCTTCGAAATTGGCCCCCGCCAGCAGCGAGAGCACCAGCAGACTGCCCATCAGGACAAGAAGCCCCTGCCCGCAGTGATGCCGCGAGCGGATGGTACGGACCAACGCGGAGAAGCTAGAGGGGCGAACGGCTTTTTTCGGCGTCGTCATAAGCGCTCACAATGGCCCCCACAAGAGGATGCCGCACCACATCGGCCTTGCAGAACGTGTGGACGGCAAGCCCCGGAACATCATGCAGCACCTGAAGGGCATGCACCAGCCCGGAACGTCCGTGGGGGGTCGTGTTCTGGGCAGGCAGATCGATCTGCGTGGTGTCGCCGGTGACGACCACCCGCGATCCGAACCCCATGCGGGTCAGGAACATCTTCATCTGCTCGTGCGTGGTGTTCTGCGCTTCATCGAGGATGATGAAGGCATCGTTGAGGGTACGGCCGCGCATGAAGGCCAGCGGGGCCACCTCGATGACGCCGGTCTCCAGCATGGAAGCCACCTTGGGCTGCGGCATCATGTCGTGCAGGGCGTCGTACAGGGGGCGAAGATAGGGATTGACCTTCTCGGCCAGATCGCCGGGCAAAAAGCCCAGCCGCTCCCCGGCCTCCACGGCGGGACGGGTCAGCACGATACGTTTGACCTTGTGCTGCTGCAGCATGGAGAGCGCCATGGCCACGGCCAGATAGGTCTTGCCCGTCCCGGCGGGCCCCACGGCAAAAACGAGCTCGTGACGCCGCAGCACTTCAAGATAGCGCTTCTGCGCCACATTGCGCGCCGCGACACTCTTGCGGGGCGTATTGACGAACACGGCCTCGCGGAAGACCTGGCGCAGATCCAGCCCCGGGTCGCTGTCCAGCATGGCGTAGCTGCGCACCACGTCCTGCCGGCTGATCGCCATGCCCTCACGCAGCAGCGCATACAGCTGGATGAGCACATTGCACACCCGCTGCCGCGCCTGCTCGTCGGCAGACTCCACCCAGAGGTGGGAACCACGGCTGCCGATGCGCGTGCCGCTTGCCTCGGCCAGCAGATCCAGGTGCAGGTTCTGCGGTCCGAAAAGGCTTGCCGTCAACGCGGGATCGTCAAAATCCACCGTTTCAACGTGTTGTGAATGAAGAGCCATAGGCAGACAGGATAGTCCATTTCCCCTTCTCTGTCCATTGCTCCCCCCGGCGGGCAAAGAATACCCTGGCATGTTTGTTGCATAATTTCCGGCAACGACTTGCCGCAGCCTACAGCGGCAAAAATTGCAGGAGTCATCCATGAGTATTTCCGGTCTCAGCGTTTATTCCAACAGCAGCCGTTATCAGTGGCAGAGCACACAGAATACCTCCTCGTCCTCCAATCGGACGCAGAACGAACTGAGCGGCCTGACCTCCTATACCTCCATGGCCAGCCAGATCTCCGGCATGGTCGAACTTGTGCAATATGCCATGAAGGCTATGGGACTTTCCGAAGACAGCCGGGTGACGTTCAGCCAGATCAGCAAATATCAGCAGCAGATCGAAAAGGAATTCGACGACTCCCTCAAAAAGGCGCTCGAAGAATCCTCCCTGTCCGACATTTCCGGTCTGACCTTCACGCTGGACACCGAAGGCAAGCTGACCGCTTCCGGCTCCACGGAAGAAGATACCAAGAAAGCGCAGGACTACCTGGATGAACATCCCGAACTGGCTCAAAAGCTCGTGGAGAACTTGCAGGAAGCCGAGATCGAACTGACGACGGATCTGAAGTTCACCATCTCCTCCACCGGCGAGTTCAAGCTTGCCAGCGGCTCCACCCACGAACTCCAGAGCCTGCTGGATGAGCAGAGCGAACTCGTCGACGACCTGCGTGAAGGCCTTGCCGGCATCAACGTCAACCTCGACGAACTTTCCCTGGTCTTCGACGACGCCGGCAACCTGGTGGCCAACGACGATCATCCCCAGGCCTACGACATCAACAACTGGCTGCGTCAGCATGGCGAGCTGGAGAAGCTTCTTAAAGAAAAGCTTGAAGAACAGGAGATCCCCCTGTCGGATGTCAGCTTCACCCTGCCGAAGGAAGGCGGCATGGCCGTCAACATCGCTTCCGACAACAGCGAGGAAGTGCAGAAGGCCCTGCTCGATCAGGATGAACTGGGCAAGGAGATCTATGAAGGGCTTGCCGGCCTGGGCATCGATCCGGACATCACCTTCTCCATGCAGGTGGAAAGCGACGGCAGCGTCACCATCAACAGCTCGCACCCCGATGCCGACAAGCTGCGCCAGCTGTTCAAGGATAATCCCGATCTGACCAAGCAGTACGCCCAGGTGCAGGCTCTGGCCGGCATCGAGGATGCCCGCGCGTCCATGCAGATCGATCCCTCGGCCATGCGTACGCGTCTCCAGATGGAGACCATCGCCTCGTCCTGGTTCTCCAACCAGTCCTCCAGCGGCTTCGGCACCTATTCCAGCTCGAGCGGTCTGAGCCTGCTGACCGGCCTGAACATGAACGTTTAAGCGCATCCGCGCACATTTCCCGCACCGGGGAAGGGACGGCACGCCGTTCCTTCCCCGTTTTGTTTTCCCAGCCCCCGGCACTGCTGCAAAAAAAAAAACGACCGGTGGGCTTTCCTTCCGCCCCCGGCCTTTCTGCCGGCCTCGCCCTGCCTGCCGGGGGATCTGCCCCATCCGCGCGCCATGCCGGAGACATCGTTCTCCCCCGGCGCAAAAAGGAGAAAAAAAGGGGTGACAAGCACCGCGTCTGCGTCTAGAGCATTTTCTGTTTGAAACGCCTCGCGCTCCAAACCATACGGCCTGTCGTTTCGCGGAAAAGACGTGGTTTTTCCGTTGCCCCAGGCCGGGCGGCGCTGTGCCGCCGTCTCGCGTTTTGCCTTTTTCAACGGCAAAACGCTCTATGCCCGACACGTCCCCGTCAGAGCCTGGAACCTGTCGGCCGGACAAGGGGAGCCGCCGACACCAAGCCCGCTTCTTGCAGAAGGAGAATCATCTGGTGAGCACCACGCGTACGTTCAGCACCCTCAACCACTTCATCCTCTGGTTTGGCGCTTCCATCTCCATCGCGGAGATCGTCACCGGCACCCTGCTTGCGCCGCTCGGCCTCATGCAGGGCCTGCAGACCATCCTCATCGGCCACATCATCGGCGCATCCATCCTGATGCTGGCGGGCCTTACAGGCGCATGCAGCGGGCTCTCGGCCACGGCGACCTTCCGCATATCCTTCGGCCGCTACGGTTCCTATGTTTTCTCCGTCCTCAACATGGTGCAGCTGCTGGGCTGGACGGCAGTCATGATCATCTGCGGCGCCAATGCTCTGGACGGCATTGCCCGCGTCCTCCTGGGCCTTGAACAGGAAAAGCTCTGGTGCCTGCTCATCGGTGGACTGATCCTCATCTGGATCTCCCGCGGCCTTCAGGCCATCTTCCGCATCCATACCGTGGTGGTCGTGGCCCTGTTCTGCTGCTTTATGGTTCTGGCCTACAAGGTGGGGACGTCGCCCGTCCCCACCGGGACGCCCGAAGCGGCCCCCCTCAGCTTCGGCAGCGGCGTGGAGATGAGCGTCACCATGTGCCTTTCCTGGCTGCCGCTCATCTCCGACTATTCGCGCACGCTCAAGCGCCCTGTCAGCGGTACGGTCATCGGCGTACTGGGCTACTTCTTCGGCAGCATGCTCATGTTCTCCATCGGCCTGGGCGCGGCCCTGCTGGCCGGGACCTCCGAGATCAGCGAGATGCTCCTCGGCGCGGGGCTGGGCGTGGCCGGGCTCTTCATCGTGGCCTTTTCCACGGTGACGAACACCTTCCTGGACGCCCACTCCGCCGGCGTCAGCGCGGCCAACATCTCGCCGCGCGTCAATGAACGCCTGGTCGGCATCACCGTCTGCGCGCTGGGCACGCTTGTGGCGCTGTTCGTGCCCATGAGCCAGTACGAACAGTTCCTGTACTTCATCGGTTCGGTCTTCGCCCCGCTCTTTGCCATCCTGCTGGTGGACTTCTTCGTCTTCAGGCGGCGAGATACCGAACAGATCCTCAATGTGCCCAATCTGCTGCTCTGGCTGGCGGGCTTCATCGTCTACCGCCTGCTGCTCTCCACGAGCGTCTTTCTGGGCACGACCTTCCCGGTCATGTGCATCATCGCCCTGGCCTGCCTGCTCATGAACCTGCTGCGCGGCAAGAGGCCCACTCCCGCCTGCTGATGCCGCCGGACAGATCCGTCAGATAAAAAAGGGGAGGGACGCGTGCACGCCCCTCCCCTTCACGTTCCGCCAGAACAAGCCTACCAGCCGGCTCCCTGCGTATCGGCCGGTATGGTGTATTCCCGCACTTCATTGAGTACCCGATCATCGGGTTCAAGGGTGTATTCCCGTACTTCATTGAATATCCGCCCGTCGGGTTCGAGGCCGACGCTGCGCGCCTTTTCGTACCACTGGGCGGACTGGGCGGGGTCCTCGTTCACGCCCACGCCGTGCTCATAGCAGGCGCCGACGAAGAGCATGGCCTGTCCGTAGCCGCCCTGCGCCGCCTTGAGCGCCCACTCGAAAGCCGTCTGCGGATTCTTTTCCACAAAGCGGCCCTTGGCGTAATACTGGGAGAGGGCAAACGCCGCTTCCGGCAGTCCGCCGTCCGCGGCACGGCGCATCCACTGCAGCGCCTGAGCGCCGTCCTGCGGCACGCCGACGCCGGACTGGTAGGCGTAAGCCAGCAAAAGCTGCGCTTCCACATCGTTCTGCTCGGCTGCCAGTGTGTACCACTGGGCGGCTGTTTCCATATTCTGCTCCACGCCGAGCCCGCTTTCATAACAACGGCCCAGCATGACCTGAGCACGCGGATTGCCTTCGCTGGCCAGCGGCTGCACCAGACGCAGCGTGGTGGCGTACTGCCCGATATTGAAGGCTTTCCAGGCGCGCTCCAACGTATCTTCCGGGCCGGCGGCCAGCGCGGGGCCTGCCGCGCCCGACAGGGAGATCCCGGCTGCCAGCGCCGCGGCGCAGGCCCAGCGGGCATATTTGCGGAATTGACCTTTCATGCGTATACTCCTTTGCAGGGAAAAAACTCTGCCGTCCAGCATACAGGCATGCCCGCCCTTTCCACAAGGGGAAAATGCCCCGCCGGCGGCTGGTGAAAGCGCGGACCCGGAAAACATGACCCACTCTCCTCGGATCCTCATACGCGGCGCGGGCGAAATGGCCACAGGGATCGCCCTGCATCTGACCGAAGCCGGTTTTGACCGGCTGGTCCTGCAGGAATGCCCAAGCCCCACCGCCATACGCCGGGCCGTCTGTTTTTCCGAAGCCGTGGCCGAGGGCTGCTGGCAGGTGCGGGGAAAAAGCGCCCGCCATCTGCACGCGCCGGAACAGTGCCCCGCCTGCTGGGAACGGGGGGAGCTCCCCGTCCTGACCTGTGCGGAAGAAGAGACCCTGCGTGCCATGCGCCCGCACATCTTCATCGAGGCCACCCTGCGCAAGCGCCCTGTCCTGCTGGGCAGACATCTTGCGCCCCTGGTCCTGGCGCTGGGCCCCGGCTTCACGGCGGGACAGGACGCCCACCTGGTGGTGGAGACCCACCCCGCGCACTGCGGCGAGATCCTTTCGCACGGCGCGGCCCGCGCGCCGGAAAAGGCCACGGAAGGCCCCGGCCCCGCCGCCGTTCGCCATCTCCGCGCTCCGTGCGACGGCTGCTTCCGTACCGGCCGCCGCCTGGGCGAGCGCCTCGAAGCCGGCAGCCCTGTCGGCTTCCTGCACACTGGTGCGGAGGTCCTTGCCCTGCACGCGCCCATGACGGGCCTGCTGCGCGGCCTGCTGCGCGACGGCACGCCTGTACGGCAGGGCGGCAAGGTCGCCGACATGGACGACAGACCCCACATTACCCCGCAGACACTTTCCAGACGGGCCACCTCCCTTGGAGAGGCCGTGACGCGCCTTGTCCGGCAGTGGCTGCAAGGAGACGACACATATGCATCCCACTGAACAGCCTCCCCGTGAAAACGGCTCGCCGCAGGAGCCGAAAATCCACGATGCCGAAGTTCTGCACGAACAGGGCCGCCGCGAAGGATACGGCGCGGGCGGCGGCGCGCGTTCGGCCTACACGGTCCGCTTCGTGCGGTTCGGCCAGTCCGGTTTCGGCGCGACCCCGTCCGAAGGCTGCCTGCCGCCGGCCATCACCCTTGGTCTCTTTCTGGGCTGCCTTGTCCAGCTGGGCATCCTGGCGGCCATCGGTTTCGTGGTCTTCTGGTGCGTCGGCGCGGTGGTCGGCGCCCTGCTCCAGGTGCGCCGCACCCTCAACAGACAGCCGACCAATCCCTGGATCTGGCGTATCGCCAATTGGCTCGTCTGCCTGATGCTGGTGTCCTGGCTGGCGGAAGCGCGTCCATGAACGGGGATTGGCATGTCTACCTGCTCCGCTGCGCCGACGACAGCCTGTACTGCGGCATCACCACGGACGTGACGCGCCGCCTTGCTCAACATAACGGCCTGCTGCCCGGCGGGGCCCGTTATACCCGCGCGCGCCGCCCCGTTCGGCTGGAAGCCTGCCGCGCCTGCGCCGACCGCTCGCAGGCCCTGCGGCTCGAAGCCCGCATCAAGAAAACGCCCCGCCGGGAAAAATGCCTCCTGCTGCACAACGCTCCACTCCCATGATCAGCCTGCAAACCGCCCTGACCTTCTTCGGCATCGCTCTCGGCCTGGCCGTCGCCCCCGGCCCGGACATCCTCTTCGTGCTGACCCAGTCCGCCCTCTACGGAGCGCGGGCCGGCCTGGTCGCCACGCTTGGCCTCATGAGCGGACTCTTTTTCCATACCGCGCTGGTGGCCGTGGGCGTGGCCGCCATCTTCCAGCATTCGCCCACCGCCTTCCTGCTGCTCAAGGCGGCGGGGGCCGCCTACCTGCTCTATCTGGCCTGGTTGTCCCTGCGCGCAGGGGCCGTGCTGGCGCAGGGGAAACAGGATGCCTTCATCGGCTACGCGGCGCTTTACCGGCGCGGCGTGTTCATGAACGTCACCAACCCCAAGGTCACGCTTTTTTTCCTTGCCTTTTTGCCGCAGTTCTGTTCCCCTGAACGGGGAAGCATGGTCATGCAGATCATCCAGCTCGGCCTGCTCTTCCTGCTGGCGACAGGCATCGTCTTCGGCCTCACGGCCCTGCTCGGCGGTCGTCTGGCCATGTGGTTCAACACGAGCCCGCGCGCGCAGGTGATCATGCACCGTCTGGCGGCGCTGGTCTTCGCCGGTCTGGCCTGCTCCCTGCTGCTGACGGTCTGAGGCCCCTTTTCCCGGCGGGACGCTCCCGCCCAGCTTACACCTCACGAGTTGCCCATGCAGAACCTCCATCTTCTTTCCCTCAACGATCTGCCGCCGGACGGCAAGCGTCTCACCGTGGACGACGCCTCCCTCTGGGCGGCGAACCTGCGCGAGTTCCATATGGACTGCCGCGTGGAGCAGCCCCTGAAGGTCGAGCTGCATATCCTGCCCGTGGAGGACGGCTACCTGGTGCGCGGCGAGCTGACGGGCGGCGTCATCGTGCCCTGCAACCGCTGCGCGGAAGACGTGCACATCGCGCTGGACAGCCGTTTCGAGGAATTCGAGGACGTGCCGGAGGCCGAGGACGGGGAAGACGGGCAGCCGGGCGACAGCCACATCCTGCTGGACAAGGGCGTGCCCATGCTGGATCTGGCGGCGCTCTGCTGGGAGGAATTCGTGCTGGCGCTGCCCATGAACCCCCTCTGTCACGAAGACTGCAAGGGACTCTGCCCCCAGTGCGGCGCCAATCTCAACACCTCGGCCTGCCAGTGCACCCGAGACGAGGGCGATCCGCGGCTGGCCGTGCTGCGCGGACTTTCGCTGCAAAAAGACTGGACAGAGAAGAAATAATCAGCTAAAGTTTCAGCCCTTGAGCGAATACTCTTCGTCTTTGAACGACAACACTTTCCGCCCCGGCGGAGAAGGAGAACATCATGGCTGTCCAGCAGAACAAGAAATCCCGTTCCCGTAAGGGCATGCGCCGTTCCCATGACCGTGTGGCCGTGCCTGCCGTCATCTACTGCTCCTGCGGCGAACCGACCGTGCCCCACAGCATCTGCCCCAATTGCGGCACCTACAAGGGCCGTCAGGTGGTCGCCAAGAACGACGCGGAATAATGGACACGCGCCCCATCATAGCCGTGGATGCCATGGGAGGCGATTTCGGGCCTTCCGTGGTGGTGCCGGGCGCCATCGAGGCCGCCCGGCTTCATGACCTGCACGTCCTGCTGGTGGGCGATACGCCCAAGATCGAAGCGGAACTGGGCAAGCTCGACCTTGCCGGCGTGCAGTTCGACATCGTCCATGCCGATGATGTGGTGCACATGAACGAAAAGCCGTCGGACATCCTCCGGCGCAAAAAGAACGCCTCCATACAGGTGGCCTGCCGCCTCGTCAAGGACGGAGCGGCGCAGAGCGTCGTCAGTGCCGGTCATTCCGGGGCCACCGTCGCCTGCGGCATGTTCATCATGGGCCGGCTGGCCGGGGTGGAACGCCCCGCCCTCGCGGCGCTGCTGCCTACGGAAAAGAATCCCGTCGTCGTCCTGGACGCCGGGGCCAATGTGGACTGCCGGCCCTACCATCTCTTCCAGTTCGGCCTCATGGGCGACGCCTTTGCCCGCGACCTGCTGAATTACGCCTCGCCGCGCGTCAGCCTGCTGAGCATCGGCGAGGAGGAAGGCAAGGGCAACAGTCAGGTGAAGGAAGCCTACGAGCTGCTCAAGCTGGCGCAGAACCTGAACTTCATCGGCAATGCCGAAGGCCGCGACATCTTCACCGGCGATGTGGACGTGGTGGTGTGCGATGGTTTTGTGGGCAATGTGGTGGTGAAGATGAGCGAAGGCCTGGCCAGTTCGCTCATCCGCATGCTCAAGCGCGTCTTCACTTCCGGCGTGCTCCCCGCTCTCGGCGGCATGCTGGCCAAGGGCGCTTTCAAGAAGTTCGCCACCACCATAGATTACGCCGAATACGGCGGCGCGCCGCTGCTGGGCCTTCAGGGGCTGGCCATCGTCTGTCATGGCCGCTCCAATTCCCGCGCCATGATGAATGCCATCAAGATGAGCGGCAACTTCGTCCGCAAGGGCACCAATGACCGCCTGGCGGAGACCATCCTTGCCAACGAGGAGCTGACGCGCTTCTCGCGGGCCATCTAACCCTCCCCTATCACTCTCGAGCTTTCGCTATGAACGCACGCTGCAATCTTCTTTCCTTGAGCAGTCATGTGCCTTCTCAGGTGCTGACCAATGACGACCTCGCAAAAATGGTCGACACCAGTGATGAATGGATCACGACCCGCACGGGCATCAAAGAGCGCCGCCGGCTGGCGGCCACGGAGAATGCCTCCGATCTGGGGTACAAGGCTGCGCTCAAGGCCCTGGACGAGGCCGGCATGAAGGCCGGCGAGCTGACGCATGTCATCGCCGCCACCTGCACGCCGGATTCCCTCTGCCCTTCCGTGGCCTGCATCATCAGCGGCAAGCTGGGGGCCGGCGCCGTCATGGCCTTTGACGTCAGCGCGGCCTGTTCCGGTTTCCTGTACGGTCTTTCTCTCTGCCGCAGCATCCTTGCCCAGGACCCCGCGGCCAGGATCCTCTTTGTCTGCGCCGAAGCGCTGACCCGCCGCTCCGACTGGACGGACCGCACCACCTGCGTCCTCTTCGGCGACGGCGCGGGCGCCTGCATCCTCACGGCTGACGACCGCCCGCCTCTGGCCACGCTTGAGGACGCCATCTGCAAGAGCGACGGCAGCCTCAATCAGCTCATCATCGTCGGCGGCGGCACCGCCAGCCAGTACAAGCAGGGCGATCCGGTCGGCAGCGATTTCTTCATCCACATGCAGGGGCGGGAAGTCTACCGCCACGCCGTCCGTCAGATGTCCTCCATTTGCGAGGAGATCCTCGAACGTAACGGACTGAGCATCCGGGACGTGGACCTTTTCGTGCCGCACCAGGCCAATCTGCGCATCATCGAGGCTGTGGGCAGCCGTCTGGAGATCGATGCCGACAAGGTGTTCACCAATGTGGAGCATTACGGCAACACCTCGTCCGCCTCGGTGCCGCTGGCGCTTGTGGAAGCTAGGGCCCAAGGCCGTCTTGAACCCGGCATGCGCGTGCTGATGACGGCTTTTGGCGGCGGGCTGACCTTCGGGGCGACGCTGCTGCGCTTCTAGGCGGCGGCACGGCGCCTCCGGCCGAACGTGCGCGGGCAGGCCGCGTTTTTCCGGCGAAAAAAAGGGATTTTTCGAGAGGCAACGGGCCGCAAGGGTCGCGGAGCTGTACAGCCCCAAGCGCGGCCGCTTCATCCCGTAACGACGCCATACGAAAAAACGGTTTTTGCGCAGGCAGGATGCCGGGACCTGTCCCGGCGTGGAGCCTGTCGCACGGGGAAAGCTCCCGGCAGAGGGCGCGGACGCGTTCGCCACGCGACCGGCAAAGCTCCTGCATTGCCTTTGACGTCCCTTTCGTGTAGAATCTGAAAAATTTTTTTGAGGTATCGCATGAGCGCACTCTCCCCCAGCGTCCCGACCGCGCTTGTTACCGGCGGTTCGCGCGGCATCGGCCGCGCCATTGCCCTGACTCTTGCCAAGGACGGTTTCCAGGTCCTCCTGACCTATGTGAGCCGCCCCGAAGAAGCAGAAGAGACCGTTGCCGCCATCCGTCTGGCGGGCGGCGTCGCGCAGGCGGCTGCGCTCAACGTGGGCGACGCCGAGGCTGTCGCCGCCTTTTTTGCCGACCAGATCAAGGACAAGCTCCAGCTGGCCGCGCTGGTCAATAATGCCGGCATCACCAAGGACGGTTTCCTCGTCCGCATGAAGGACGAGGATTTCGACCGCGTGCTGACCATCAATCTGCGCGGCGCTTTCCTCTGCACCCGCGAGGCCGCCAAGATCATGAGCAAGAACCGGCGCGGCCGCATCGTCAACATTTCTTCCGTCGTCGGCCAGATGGGCAATGCCGGGCAGGTCAACTACGCCGCCGCCAAGGCCGGCCTGCTGGGCCTGACCAAATCCTGCGCCAAGGAGCTGGCTGCCCGCAACATCACGGTCAATGCCGTGGCCCCCGGCTTCATCGAGACGGACATGACCGCCGCCCTGTCGGACGAGGTCCGCGCCGCCTATGCCGAGGCCATCCCCCTCAAGCGCATGGGGACCGCGCAGGAGATCGCTGATGCGGTATCCTTCCTCGTGTCGGACAAGGCCGCATACATCACCGGCCAGGTGCTGGGCGTCAACGGCGGCATGTACTGCTAGCAGCCGACAGAGGCGGCTCCGCCGCCTTTTCCCATATTGCAAACTACTCAATCTGGAGGAAATCCCATGTCTGATGTCGCTGATAAGGTGAAAAAAATCATTGTGGACCAGCTCGGCGCCAATGCCGACGACGTCAAGCCCGAAGCGTCCTTTGTGGAAGATCTCGGCGCCGACTCCCTGGATCTTACGGAACTGATCATGGCGATGGAAGAAGAGTTCGACATCGAGATCGCCGATGAAGATGCCCAGAAGATCCTGAAGGTTCAGGACGCCATCAGCTATATCGAAAGCAAGAAGGGCTAGTCGCAGCCTGCCTGCCGGGCAACGGGCGCTCTACCCGTTGCCCGGGCACTCTCCCTGGCGAAACGCCAGTCCTGCAAGTAAGGAGCATACATGAGCCGCCCCCGCGTCGTCATTACTGGTTTGTCCGGCCTGACCCCGCTGGCCAACGATATCGAGACCACCTGGAAACGCCTCATCGCGGGCGAGTCCGGCCTGGGTCCCATCACGCATTTTGACTGTTCGGCCTATGATTCACGCATTGCGGGTGAAGTGAAGGGCTTCGTCCCCGAAGAGGTCATCCCGGCCAAGCAGGCACGCCGCATGGACCGCTTCACGCAATTTGCCGTGGCCGCGGCGCAGATGCTGCTCAAGGATGCCGACTTCGCCATCAACGAGAGCAATGCCTATGACGTGGGGGTCATCCTCGGGGTCGGGCTGGGCGGCCTTCAGACCATCGAAACCTATCACGCCAAACTTTTGCAGAGTGGTCCCTCCAAGGTCTCGCCCTTCCTCATCCCCATGCTCATCTCCAATATGGGCCCGGGGCAGATCGCCATGTTCACCGGCGCCAAGGGCCCCAATATCGTGACCACCACGGCCTGCGCCTCGGCCATCCACGGCATCGGCACGGCCTACAGCGAGATCCTGCTCGGCCGCATCTCCGCCGCCATCACCGGCGGCGTGGAAGCCACCATCACCCCTCTGGGGGTCGCCGGCTTCACCGCGCTCAAGGCGCTTTCCACACATTACAATGACGATCCCACCAAGGCCTCCCGTCCCTTCGACAAGGCGCGCGACGGTTTCGTCATCGGGGAAGGGGCCGGCCTCATCATGCTGGAGACCCTGGAATCCGCCCGGGCCCGCGGCGCGCGCATCTATGCGGAGCTCGTCGGTTACGGCGCGTCGGACGACGCCTACCACATGACGGCCCCCTGCGAGGACGGCAGCGGCATGATCCGCGTCATGCGCAATGCCCTGCGCGATGCCGGCCTGGCACCGGAGGCCATCGGCCACATCAACGCCCACGCCACCTCCACCATGCTGGGCGACAGGGCGGAGAACAAGGCCGTCAAGGAAGTTTTTGGCGAGCATGCCAAAAAGATCAAGATCTCGGCCACCAAGTCCATGACCGGCCACCTTCTGGGGGCCTCCGGCGGCATCGAATCGGTCTTCACGGCCCTTGCCCTCTACCATGAGACCCTGCCCGGCACCATCAATCTGGTCGATCCCGATCCCGAATGCGATCTGGATTACCTGGCCGACGGTTCCGAGCATGTCGCGTGCGAATACGCCATGTGCAACTCGTTCGGCTTTGGCGGCACCAACGCGAGCATCATTCTCAAGAAGTGGACGGAATAAGCCGCTCTTGCCGTATGGCGGCAAGGATCGCGCCTTTTTTTGACCATAAGGACACACCAGCCCAGAGGAGCCCCCTACATGGACCACATTCTGTTGCAGGATCCTGAACTTGCGCAGGCCATCGCCCTTGAATCCAGCCGCCAGATGAGCAAGCTGGAGCTCATTGCTTCCGAAAACTTCGTGTCCGCCGCCGTGCGGGAAGCTCAGGGCAGCGTCCTGACGCACAAGTATGCCGAAGGCTACCCCGGCAAGCGGTATTACGGCGGCTGCGAATACGTGGACATCGCTGAACGGCTTGCCCAGGATCGTGCCAAACAGCTCTTTGGCTGCGAATACGTCAACGTGCAGCCCCACTCCGGCTCCCAGGCCAATATGGCCGCCTATTTCTCCTGTCTGGAACCCGGCGCGACCATCCTGGGCATGAACCTTTCGCATGGCGGGCACCTCACCCACGGCAGCCCGGTGAACTTCTCCGGCAAGCTGTTCACCTTCGTAGCCTACGGCGTGCAGAAGGAGACCGGCTGCATCGACTATGACGAAGTCGCCGCCCTTGCCCGGCAGCACAAGCCGGCCGCCATCATGGCCGGGGCCAGCGCCTACCCCCGCAAGATCGACTTCGCCCGTTTCCGGGCCATCGCCGATGAGGTCGGGGCCATCCTGCTGGTGGACATGGCCCACATCGCCGGTCTGGTGGCCGCCGGCCTGCATCCCAGCCCCATCCCCCATGCCCACATCACCACCACCACGACGCACAAGACGCTGCGCGGCCCGCGCGGCGGCATGATCCTTTCTGACGAGAGCCGCGCCAAATCCCTGAACAGCCAGATCTTCCCCGGCATCCAAGGCGGCCCGCTCATGCACATCATCGCCGCCAAGGCCGTCGCCTTTGGCGAGGCCCTGCATCCCCGCTTCAAGGTCTACCAGCAGCAGGTGCTCGACAACTGCGCCGTGCTGGCCCGCACGCTCATGGATGCCGGCTTCGACCTCGTTTCCGGCGGCACGGAAAACCATCTCATGCTGGTGGACCTCACCAACAAGGACATCACCGGCAAGGACGCCGAGCATGCGCTGGACATGGCGGGCATCACGGTCAACAAGAACACCGTCCCCTTTGAGACGCGTTCGCCCTTCGTGACTTCCGGCATCCGCATCGGCACGGCGGCCCTGACTACCCGCGGCATGAAGGAAGACGACATGCGCCAGCTGGGACGGTTCATCGTGGAGGCGCTGGAGCATCACACGGACGAAGCCGCACTGACGGCCATCAGCAAACGCGTGGAAGAGTTCGCACGAGCCTTCCCCATCTTTGCCTGGTAAGCCTGTTCGCTCACATCGGGCCGTCCCAGTGGCGGCCCTTTTCTTATTCAGGCTTGGCTTTTGCCGCTCTGCCGTGTACCATGCCTGCAGCGAGCTTTCCCATGCAGAACAGACTCCCTTGGCCGGATTACTTCATGAACATCACCTATATGGTGAGTGAGCGCTCCACCTGCACCCGCCGCAAGGTGGGCGCCATCGCCGTCAAGGACAAGCGCATCCTGGCCACGGGCTACAACGGCGCGCCCGCCGGAGTGCCCCATTGTCTGGAGGTCGGCTGCCTGCGGCAAGAGATGGGCATCCCTTCCGGCCAGCGGCACGAGATCTGCCGCGGCCTGCATGCCGAACAGAACGTCATCGTCCAGGCCGCCGTGCATGGCGTGAGCATCGCCGGGGCGCAGCTTTATTGCACCACGCATCCCTGCGTCCTTTGTGCCAAGATGCTCATCAACTGCGGCATCCGGCACGTCTTTTACCACCAGTATTATCCTGATGAGCTGGCCAGCCGCATGTTCCAGGAAGCGGGCGTGACAGTGGAGCAGCTCCCTTTTTCTCCCATGCAGATCAAGGACGTGCCGCATGTCTGAGCCGACAGTGTACGAACCCTTCATGCGGGAGGCCATGACGCTTGCCGAACGCGGCCGCTGGCTGGCCTGCCCCAATCCCACAGTGGGAGCCGTCCTCGTACGCGACGGCCGCGTGCTTGCCGAAGGCTGGCACCATGCCTGCGGTGAAGCCCACGCCGAGGTGGACTGCCTCCGGGATGCGGCGGAAAAGGGCGTGGACCCTCGCGAGTGCACCCTTGTCGTCACCCTTGAGCCCTGCAACCATCAGGGCAGGACGCCCCCTTGCACCGACCGTATCCTTGAAGCGGGCATCCGACGCGTGGTCATCGGCCTGCGGGACCCCAATCCGGTAGCGGCCGGCGGCGTCGAGCGCCTGCGGGCTGCCGGCGTCGAGGTCATCGAAGGCGTCTGCGAGCAGGAGTGCCGGGATCTGGTGGCCGACTTCCTCGTCTGGCAGGAGAAAAAACGTCCCTACCTGCTCCTCAAGCTGGCCAGCACCCTAGACGGCCGCATAGCCACGCGCACCGGGCATTCCCAGTGGGTCAGCTGCGCGGCTTCGCGTGCGGGCGTGCATGCCCTGCGGGCAGGCATCGGCCAGGCCGGCGGGGCCATCATGGTCGGCGGCGGCACGCTGCGGGCCGACAATCCCCGCCTGACGGCCCGCACGGAACAAGGGGCTTCGGCGCGCCAGCCCTGGGCCTGCGTGGTGACCTCCCGTCTGCCGGCCGTCGGCAGCGACTGCCATTTGCTGCGCGAACGCCCGGAACAGACCATTTTCATCTCCACGCCCGCGGTGGCGGCCTCGCGGCTGGCGCATGAGCTGCGGGATCTGGGGGCACGCGTGCTTTCCGTCCCGCCGCTGGCCAAGGGCAGCCTGGACATGGGCAGCATGCTTGCGCAATTGTACGAGGAGATAGCCTGCCCCTACATCCTCTGCGAGGGCGGCGGCAGACTGGCCCTCTCGCTGCTGGAATGCGGCCTTGTGGACGAATTCCACCTGCACCTTGCCCCGCGCATCCTGGGGGACAATCAGGCGGTGCCCCTGTTTGACGGGCGCACGCCCCTGCAGCTGGATGAAGCCCTGCAGATGCGCATCAGCGACCTGCGGCGCTGCGGGGATGACGTACAGATCGTCCTGCGGCCGCGCGGGTAGGAGGCTGGATGTTCACCGGCATCATCCAGTGCACCGGCATCCTGTCGGGCGTCGTGCGGACAGGCGACGAACGGCGCTTCACCATCCGCCCGGCAGTCCCCTTTTCCGGCGTGCAGGATGGAGAATCCATCGCCCACAACGGCGTGTGTCTTTCCGTGGAGTCCCACACGGCAGAGGACTATGTGGTCTACGCATCGGCCGAGACCGTGAACCGCAGCACCCTGGGGAGCCTGTCCACCGGCGACGAGGTCAATCTGGAGCGGGCACTGGCGCTGGGCGACCGGCTGGGGGGGCATCTGGTCAGCGGCCATGTGGACTGCGTGGCCCGCGTGCGGCGGATCATCTCCGCGGGCTCGTCCGTGCGGGTAGAACTGTCGTATCCTGCCGCCTACGCGCCCGAAGTGATCAGCAAGGGCTCCGTCTGTCTCGACGGCATCAGCCTCACGATAAATGATTGCGGTCGGGACTCGTTGCAGGTAAACGTCATCCCCGATACGCAAAAGCGCACCGCCATGCGGCACTGGCGACCGGGGACCGCCGTCAATATGGAGACGGACGTCATCGGCAAATATGTCCGCCGCCTTTTCCAGTGCGGCGTGGTCCGGGATAGCGGCATGGCGGGCAGCTCCGCAGGCAACGGTCCGGCCATCAGCCACGAATTTTTGCGGCAAAACGGCTTCTTGTAGAGCGTTTTGCCTTTGGAAAAGGGAAAACGCGAGACGGCGGCACAGCGCCGTCCGGCCCAAAGTGAGCGGAAAACGCGTTTTTTTCCGTGGAACACCAGGCCGTATGGTTTGAAACGCCAAGCGTTTCCAATAGAAAATGCTCTAAGAGGCATCCTGCCCTGCCCGCCGTCACGGCAGGCGCATGGCAGATACGACAACACGGCCTTCTCCGCACCGGCGTGCAGAAGGCCTCTATTCCAGGAGTCAGCATGAGCACACCAACCGTCATCGCCGGGCAGATGGACGCCAAAGGCCTCCGTATCGCCATCGTGGCTACCCGCTTCAACGATTTTATTGTGGAGCGCCTCGTGGGCGGCGCTGTGGACTATCTGGAACGTCACGGGCTGGACGCCGCGAACCTGACCATCGTCCGCATCCCCGGCGCGTTCGAGTTGCCGCTCATCTGCCAGAAGCTTGCGGCCAGCCGCAAATATGACGGCATCGTGGCCCTTGGGGCGGTCATCCGCGGAGCTACGCCGCACTTCGACTATGTTTGCGCCGAAGCCAGCAAGGGCATCGCGCAGAGCATGCTTGCCCATGAAACGCCCATCGGCTTCGGTCTGCTGACCTGCGACAGCATCGACCAGGCCATCGAGCGCGCCGGTTCCAAGGCCGGCAACAAGGGCGTGGAAGCCGCCGCGGCCATGCTGGAAACCATTCGCGTGCTGGAGCAGTTGTAGACCATGAGCAAGGGCAAGAACGCCAGCCGTCGCGCCGAGCGCGCGCAGGCATTTCAGGTATTGTACGGCCTTTCCTTTTCCACGGACGCCACCATGCGGGATGTGCGCCGGGCCTTCCTTTTCTTTCCCGACAACAAGGAACTGGAACCGGTGGAGGACGAAGGCCTCCTGCCCCCGCCGTCCGGCTTTGCCTGGGAGCTCGTGCAAGGGGTCTGGACGCGCGCCGGCGAGCTGGACCAGCACCTTGCCCGCTTTTCCCGCAACTGGCGCGTCGACCGCATGGGTCGGGTCGAGCGGACCATCCTCCGTCTGGCCATGTATGAGCTCTTGCACCGGCAGGATGTCCCCGCCAGGGTCGCCATCAGCGAGGCGCTGGATCTTACCCGCCAGTTCGGGGAGGACAATGCCGCCGCTTTCGTGAACGGCATCCTGGACGCCGCGGCCAAAGCGGCGGAAAACGGCACCCTGCTCCCCGGCCCCGACACGGATAAAAAGTAGGGGGCCGCTCCGGCCCCGAAAGGACTCCCCGCCGCCCGGCCCGCCCACGGGACGCACGGCCCGGCATGTGCCGCATAACGACAACAACATTCTGTCCTACGCTGTATCGCCATGAGCCAAGACCGCTATACCCCCAATGAGATCGAACTGAAATGGCAGGCCCGCTGGCAGGCGGACAATGCCTTTGCCTGCTCCCATGAAAGCGACAAGCCCAAGTATTACTGCCTGGAGATGTTCCCCTATCCGTCGGGCAACATCCACATGGGGCATGTGCGCAACTACTCCATCGGCGACGTGGTGGCCCGCGTCAAACGCATGCACGGCTACAACGTCCTGCACCCCATGGGCTGGGACGCCTTCGGCCTGCCGGCCGAAAATGCGGCCATCAAGCACAAGACCCACCCGGCCAAGTGGACGTACGCCAATATCGACAACATGCGCGCCCAGCTCCAGCGCCTGGGCTACTCCTACGACTGGTCCCGCGAAACGGCGACCTGCCGCCCGGAATACTACCGCTGGGAACAGGAATTCTTCCTGCGCTTCCTGGAAAAGGGCCTCGTCTACCGCAAGAAGGCCCCGCAGAACTGGTGCCCGTCCTGCCATACCGTGCTGGCCAACGAGCAGGTCATCGACGGCCTGTGCTGGCGCTGCGACAGCCGTGTGGAACAGAAGGATCTGACCCAGTGGTTCCTGCGCATCACCGCCTACGGAGACGAGCTCCTGGAGGATCTTGCCAAGCTGGAGGGCGGCTGGCCGGAACGCGTGCTGGCCATGCAGCGCAACTGGATCGGCAAGTCCCACGGGGCCGCCATCGCCTTTGCGCTGGAAAAGCCCCTGCCCGGCAAGGAGCGCATCGAAGTGTTCACCACCCGACCGGACACGGTCTTCGGCGTGAGCTTCCTCACCCTCGCTCCGGAACACGAGCTGGTGGAACACCTTATCGAAGGCTATGAAAAGGCCGATGAAGTGCGCGCCTTCGTTACCCGCATCCGCAACATGGACCGCCTGGAACGGCAGTCCGACGTGCTGGAAAAGGAAGGCATCTTCACCGGAGCCTACGTGCGCCACCCCTTCACCGGCGAGCGCGTGCCCCTCTGGCTGGGCAATTTCGTGCTGGCGGACTACGGCACCGGCGCGGTCATGGGCGTGCCCGCGCACGACCAGCGCGATTTCGAATTTGCCCGCAAGTATGATCTGCCCATAAAGGTCGTCATCTCCCCCAGGGACGCCTCCCTTGACCCCACCGCCATGAGCGAGGCCTACACCGGCGAGGGCGTGATGGTCCATTCCGGCGAGTTTGACGGCATGGCCAATACCGACGGCAAGCAGGCCGTGGCCCGCAAGCTGGAGGCGGACGGCAACGGCCGCGCCACCACCCAGTTCCGCCTGCGGGACTGGAACATCTCCCGTCAGCGCTTCTGGGGCGCGCCCATCCCGGTCGTCTACTGCGACGCCTGCGGCGTCGTCCCCGAAAAACGGGAGAACCTGCCCATCACCCTGCCGCTGGATGCCCAGATCAATGAGGACGGGCGCTCTCCCCTGCCGCAGATGGACAGCTTCACCCGCTGCACCTGCCCGAAGTGCGGCGGCCCGGCCCGGCGGGAGACCGATACCATGGACACCTTCGTGGAATCCTCGTGGTATTTTGCCCGCTACACGTCGGCCCGCAAGGAAGACGGCCCCTTCGACATGGACGCCCTGCGCTACTGGATGCCGGTCGATCAGTACATCGGCGGCGTGGAGCACGCCATCCTGCATCTGCTCTATGCCCGCTTCTTCACCAAGGCCCTGCGCGATCTGGGCTATTTCCCGCCGGACCTCGAAGAGCCCTTCAGCCGCCTGCTCACCCAGGGCATGGTGCTCAAGGACGGCAGCAAGATGTCCAAATCCAAGGGCAACATCGTTGCGCCCTCGGAGATGATCGACAAGTACGGCGCGGATACCGTGCGTCTGTTCTGCCTGTTCGCCGCCCCGCCGGAACGTGACTTCGACTGGTCGGACAGCGGCATCGAAGGCGCTTCGCGCTTCCTGCAACGCGTCTGGCGGCTCTTCATGGACGAAGAAAGCCGCTTCCTGCCGGTGCGAGGCTGCACCTCCACCGCGGCGGACGTGCTGAACGACACCGCCCGCGACCTGCGCCGGCGCGAGCATCTCACCGTCAAGAAGGCCGGGGAGGACATGTCCCGCCGCTTCCAGTTCAATACGGCCATCGCCGCCGTCATGGAGCTGGTCAACGCCATGTACCTCGCGCGCGAGAAAATGGGACAGGAGGAAGGCGACCGCCGCGTCTTCTCCTCGGCCATGGCCTCCGTGCTGACCCTGCTCTCCCCCATCACGCCGCATATCTGCGAGGAACTGTGGGAACGGCTCGGCCATACGAGCTCCCTGCAGGACGAGCCCTGGCCCGTGTGGGATGAGGCCGCCCTCCAGCAGGACAGCGTCACCATCGCCCTCCAGGTCAACGGCAAGCTGCGCGGCACCATCGACGTGCCCGCCCAGGCCGACAAGGCCGCTCTGGAAGCCGCGGCCCGTGACGATGCCGCCGTGCAGCGCCACACCGCCGGCCTGACCATCCGCAAGGTCATCGTCGTGCCCGGCAAACTGGTCAATATCGTGGCCAACTGAGTCTGTCCCCTGCGCGCCGTCCGGGAAACGCCCCGGATGGCGCGCAGGTCATGCCAGCGCCGCCTTCGCTCTTCTCTTCCTTCCGCCGCAGGCCGACATGTCGCATCCCGGATTCACCTTCCTCATCTGCCCGGACAGCCGCCTGTTGCAGGCGCACATGGAAGGGCTGCTCTCCGCCGCCAAGGCGGACAGCCGCTGGGAACGGCATGTCTACTGGGGGGACGAGGAGCCGCCCCCGCGCTTCTGGGAACAGCTCACCCTCCAGGGGCTGTTCGGCACGCCGCGCGTGCTGGTGGCCCGTCAGGCGCACATGTGGCCGGCAGCCATCTGGAAAAAGATCTCCGCAGCCCTGGGCCACCCCTCGGAACAATGCTGGCCCTTTTTCTGCCTTGAGGTCGCCTGGGAACGGGGACAGCCCAAGATCCCCGCACATCTGGCCAAACTGCGCTGCTTCGCCTATGCCGAACAGCAGGGTTGGATCTGGCGCAACGAAGGCCTCACGGAGCGCGGCCTGCGCCGGCATGTGCAGGAGCGGGCCACGGCGCTGGGCCTGCGATTCGCCCCTGATGCGCTGGAGCAGTTCTGCGCCTCTGTCCCGGTGGCGGCGCAGGCCGTGGAGAACGAACTGCAAAAGCTGCTCCTCCTGGCTCCCGCGGATACGCCGCCCAGCGCCGCCTCCCCTCTGCGGGTGGATGTCGCCATGCTGGCCACCGCCTCCTGGAGCCCGGACTGCAACGTCTTTGCCCTCATCCGGCATCTTGAGGCCGCCAATCTGCCCGCCGTCTGGAAGGAGCTCGAACGCGGCCGCCGCGACGGCGACAGCCTCATCTTTTCCCTGCTGGCCCTGCTGGCCCGCGAATTCCGCCAGCTCTGGCAGCTCCTGGCCGGAGAGAAGGTGCGCATGCCCCCGGCGGAAACAGGCGCCAAGCTCCAGCTCGCCCGCCGCCTGGGTTTTGAAGGACTGAGCCAGGGCCTCGCCCTGCTCATGGATACGGAATGGCAGATCAAGAGCGGCCGCCGCAGCCCGGAACAGAGCCTGGACTTCCTGGCGGCCGAGCTGTGCCGCCTGTTTGCCCGGGGACGGAGCTGACGCGTGGCGGCCTCCGCTCGTGCCATTATTCTCATTCCGCCTTTTTCCTTCCTCTCCCCTTGCCTTGCGTCAAAAACGCCTTACCCTATGACTGCCCCGAAAGCCGTTCCTCTGCCGGAGCGGCCGCGGCCCGAGGACGTATCCTCATGACTGACAGGACGCCCCTTCCCGCCGGGACCGCCGGACATCGCGCCCGCCTGCGTCAGCGGCTGGCCCGTGACGCGCAGACCGTGGAAGATTACGAGATTCTGGAACTGGTGCTGGGCTTTGCGCTGACCCGCAAGGACACCAAACCGCTGGCCAAGGAACTGCTCCGCCGTTTCGGGAGCATCCGCGGCGTGCTGGATGCCCGGCCCGACGAACTGCTGGCGGTGGACGGCTTCGGCCCCGGCCTGCTTTCCCTCTGGCAGATCCTGCGTGAGCTGCTGGCGCGCTATCAGAGCTCGCAGCTGCGCCGCCGCGAGGAGGTCGCCACCCCGGAGGCCGTCGCCCGTCTGGCACGCACCCAGCTGGCCGGATGTCCGCACGAAGAATGCTGGCTGGCCCTGCTCAATGGCGGCAATTTCCTCATCGGCTGGGAACGGCTCCGGCAGGGCAATGTCAGCACGGTCCCGATACTGCCGCGTGACGTGCTGGAACTGGCCCTGCTGCGCAAGGCTCGCGGCATCATCGTGGTCCACAACCACCCCGGCGGACAGGCCCGGCCGTCCCAGCCGGATCTGAGCCTGACGCAGGGCCTCGATCATCTGGCGCCGCAAATGGGGCTGCGCATGGTGGATCATGTCATCGTTACCGAAAACGACTGCTACAGCATCCTGCAAGGCAGGTACCTCTAGGCGGTCGAGGAGATATACTTATGTCTGACAGCAAATTCGATCTGGAAAAGGCGCTCGGCGACATGCTGCGCGCATCGGGTCTGCCAGCCCCTGAAGAAAGGGAGGATGACGCCGAGCTGCAGCAGATCCCCGATCAGCTCCCCGTGCTGCCGCTGCGTGATGTGGTCATTTTCAGCCACATGATCCTGCCGCTCTTCATCGGCCGCGACAAATCCGTGGCCGCCGTGGAGGCCGCCCTCAAGGACGGGCGTCATCTGCTGGTCTGCGCCCAGCGCGACGAGGCCACCGAGGACCCCACTCCCGCCGATCTCTACGATACCGGCACCGTGGTGCAGGTCATGCGCATGCTCAAGATGCCCGACGGCCGCATCAAGATCCTGGTGCAGGGCATCAGCCGGGCGCGCATCACGGACTATCTCCGTCAGGAGCCCTTCCTCCTTGCCCAGCTTGAGCCCATCACCGACCCGGAAGTCTCCCAGGACGCCACCGTGGAGGCGCTGCTGCGCACGGCCCGCGAAGAGAGCGAAAAGGTGCTCCACCTGCGCGGCGTCGCTTCGCCCGATGTCATGAGCGTCCTGCAGGGCGTCACCGATCCGGGCCGTCTGGCCGATCTTATCGCCGCCAATATCCGCATGAAGACCCAGGATGCCCAGCGCATCCTTGAGGCCGTGGATCCTGTGGAGCGCCTGACGCTCGTCAATGCCCAGCTGCACCGCGAGGTGGAAGTGGCCACCGTGCAGGCCAAGATACAGAGCTCTGCGCGCGAAGGCATGGACAAGGCCCAGAAGGAATATTTCCTGCGCGAACAGCTCAAGGCCATCCGGCATGAGCTGGGCGATACCGGCGAAGGCGAGGCCGAGGACGATGTGGACGAACTGCGCAAGGCGCTGGACAAGGCCAAACTGCCCCCTGCCGTGCGCAAGGAGGCGGACAAGCAGTTGCGCCGCCTCTCCGCCATGCATTCGGACGCCTCGGAAGCCAATGTGGTGCGCACCTATCTGGACTGGCTCGCCGAATTGCCCTGGAAGAAGTCCAGCCGCGACAATCTGGACATCGCCAATGCCGAGGCCATCCTCAACGAAGACCATTACGGGCTGGACAAGGTCAAGGACCGTATCCTGGAATTCCTGAGCGTGCGCAAGCTCAATCCGCAGTCCAAGGGCCCCATCCTCTGCTTTGCGGGCCCTCCCGGCGTGGGCAAGACCTCGCTGGGCCGATCCATCGCCCGCGCCCTGGGGCGCAAGTTCCAGCGCATCTCTCTGGGCGGCATGCGGGATGAAGCGGAGATCCGCGGCCACCGGCGCACCTACATCGGCTCCATGCCCGGCCGCATCATCCAGGCCATCAAGCAGGCCGGGACCAATAACCCCGTCATCGTGCTGGATGAAGTGGACAAGCTGGGCTCGGATTTTCGCGGCGACCCCTCCTCCGCCCTGCTGGAAGTGCTCGATCCGGAACAGAACAACAGCTTCAGCGATCACTACCTGAACGTGCCCTTTGACCTTTCCCGGGTCATGTTCCTCTGCACGGCCAATCATCTGGACACCATCCCGGCCGCCCTGCGCGACCGTATGGAAGTCATTTCCCTGCCCGGCTACACCCTGCAGGAAAAGATGATCATCGCCCGCCGCCATCTGCTGCCCAAGAAAGTTGAGGAGAACGGCCTCAAGGACGGCGACGTGTCGCTGGACGATGCCGCGCTGGAAGCGGTCATCAAGGAATATACCCGCGAGGCCGGCCTGCGCAATCTGGAGCGCGAACTCGGTTCCGTCTGCCGCAAACTGGCCCGGCGGCGGGCCGAGGGCGAACAGGGCTCCTTCAGCCTCACGGCGCGGGATGTGGAAAAGCTGCTCGGCGTGCCCCGCTTCATCGAAGATGAAAAGGACAAGGAGCTCCTGCCCGGCATGGCCCTTGGCCTCGCCTGGACGCCCGCGGGCGGCGAAGTCCTCACGGTGGAGGCCTCCGCCGTGTCCGGCAAGGGCGCGCTGCTGCTCACCGGGCAGCTGGGCGACGTCATGAAGGAAAGCGCCCAGGCCGCCATGAGCTACATCCGCAGCCGTGCCGCGGCGCTGGACGTGCCCGTCGACTTCACCACGGAGCACGACATCCATGTGCACGTGCCCGCCGGCGCGACCCCCAAGGACGGCCCCTCGGCCGGCGTGACCCTGACCACGGCGCTGATCTCCGCCTTCACCGGCAAGCCCGTGCGCGCCGACCTCTGCATGACCGGCGAGATCACTCTCCAGGGCCGCGTCCTGCCCGTGGGCGGCATCAAGGAAAAGATCCTCGCCGGTGTGGCGCGCGGCCTCAAGCACGTCATCATCCCGCATCAGAACGTCAAGGATCTTGAGGAAGTGCCGAAAGACCTGCTCAAGCGCATCGCCGTGCACCCTGTCCGTCATTACGACGAAGTGCTGCACCTGGCCTTTGCCGAAGGCGCCCTCAAGGGCGGCCACGCCGCCACAGGCAAGGCTCGCCGCGCCGCCGACGGCAAGAAAAAGGACAAGGACGCGCCAAAGGCGAAAAAAACGTCCCGCCGCAAGGCCCCTGAAACGGAATAATGCCGCACATGCGGGGGAGGCCCCCACCTCCCCCGCTTTCCGCTCTCGCCCCTCCATGCTCCCGCCGCCCCTCCCCACACTGGATACGCTCATGCAGCAGGCCGCCGCCCGCCTCCGCGCCGCGGGCGACGACAGCCCGCATGTCTGCGTCCGCGCCCTGGTGCAGGCCATCACCGGCCTTGACCGCACCGGCATCATCCTGGCCGGGCCCCGTCCCCTTGCTCCGGAACCGGCCGCCCGGCTGGAAGGGGCTGTTTCCCGGCGCTGCGCCGGGGAGCCGCTGGCCCATATCCTGGGTCAAAAGGAATTTTTCGGACGGGACTTTGCCGTCACGGCGGATACCCTCATCCCCCGCCCGGAAACGGAGCTGCTGGTGGAGCTGGCGCTCCAGCATATGCAGGAGGCGGAAGCACGCCAGCCCGACGGCCTCCCCCTCCGCCTTGCGGATCTCGGCACCGGGTCAGGCTGCATCGGCATCACCCTCCTCGCAGAGCGCCCCCGCTGGCAAGGCCTGCTGCTGGACCTCAGTCCGGCCGCTCTGGCCGTCGCCCGACGCAATGCCCGGACGCATGGCGTGGAGCCCCGTCTGCGCTGTCTGGCAGGCGATATGACGCAGGCCCCGCTCGCCCCCCGCAGTCTGCATCTGCTGGTCAGCAATCCTCCCTACATCTCGGCGGCCGAACGCCACGAAGTCATGGCGGACGTCCTGCGCCACGAGCCGCACGCTGCGCTCTTTTCCCCCGCTGACGGTCTGGCCCACCTGCAGGCCGCCTGTCATGCCGCGGCCGCCTCCCTCCTCCCCGGCGGCCACCTTCTGCTGGAACACGGCTGGCGACAGGGCGAAGCCGTCCGCCATATCCTCACCCGCTCCGGTTTCGTCAACGTGACCACCCACACCGACCTCGCCGGGCACGAGCGCTGCACGCAAGGCCGCTTATTGCGCTGATCTTTCGTTTTATTGGCGGGTTTTTTATTTTTTTTTGCGAGGGAGAGAGGGAAACCGTTTTGAAAAACGGTTCTCCCTCTCTCCCTCGCGCTCCCTCTCTCCCTTCCCAAAACTTTTGCTCTGGACGATGCAAGGCGACGTTTACCGGCAGGACACCCCCGCCTCTCACGTCCCCCGACAGGATGCCGAAAAAATGCATGCTGACTTGTTCAGAGTTTGGCTGGCTTGAGGTCGGGCGACGCCCTGCGTGACGCGACGTTCGGCGTCTGGACAAACAAAGTTTTTGGGGGGATGGGGGGTTTGGGGGGAAGGGCCCCTTTGTTCACAAAGGGGCCCTTCCCCCCACGAAAAAAGAAAAACCCGCCCCTCCAAAAAAACGGGAACCGCTTCGCGCGAGCGAAGGGGTTCCCGGTCTGGCGGCGATGGCGCAGGGATATCTAGTCGTCCTGACGGCGGCGTTCTTCTTCGTCGCGGTAGAGCTTGTAGATGACGGAGTCGGCGAGGGCCTGCCAGCTGGCCTCGATGATGTCGTGGGAGACGCCGACGGTGACCCAGGTACGGGAGGCGTCGCCGGATTCGATGAGCACGCGGACGACGGAGGCGGTGCCGCCGGGGCGGCCCACGTCGTCAGCGGTGGTGAGGACGCGCACCTTGAAGTCCAGCAGGCGCATTTCGGCCAGCCGGGGATAGAAGGGCTTGAGGGCCTTGCGCAGGGCGGTATCCAGCGCGTTGACCGGGCCGTTGCCGGTGGCGGCGGTATGTTCGACCACGCCTTCCACTTCCACCATGACGGTGGCCTCGTCCATATTTTCGCCGGTGCTGCCGCGCAGTGAGGTCACATGGTAGCGGACGAGCTTGAAGAAATCGCGCACGCCGCGTCGGGCGAGCTTGCGCAGGATGAGCAGTTCCACGCTGGCCTCGGCCGAGGCGTAGTCATAGCCCAGACAGGTCTTTTTCTTGAGCTCGTTGAACAGCCCGCGCACCACGGGCTCGTCCTTGTCCAGATGGAATCCGAAACCGCGCGCCATGGAAACGATATTGCTGCGCCCGGCAAGTTCGGTGATGAGGATACGCTGGGCATTGCCCACGGTCTCCGGCGGCATGTGCTCATAGA
Source organism: Candidatus Desulfovibrio gallistercoris (assembly GCA_019118745.1). GTDB lineage: Bacteria > Desulfobacterota > Desulfovibrionia > Desulfovibrionales > Desulfovibrionaceae > Desulfovibrio > Desulfovibrio gallistercoris. The sequence continues at coordinate 41,613 of DWYJ01000095.1, forward strand.
GCGAGGAGGAGCGATTGACCGCGCTGGCATGTACGCCGCCCTTGTGGGCAAAGGCGGACTTGCCCACAAAGGGCTGCCGCCGGAAGGGCTTCATATTGGCCACTTCGGCAAACCAACCGGAAAGCGCGCTGAGCTGGCGCAGGCGCTGGCTCTCGTCCGGCGGCAGGCAGGTCAGTCCGCATTTGACCTGCAGCACCGGGATGATGGAACAGAGATTGGCGTTGCCGCAGCGCTCGCCCACGCCGTTCAGGGTTCCCTGCACCATTTCCGCGCCGTTCTGGACGGCCACAAGACTGTTGGCCACGGCCATCTCGCAATCGTTATGGGCATGGATGCCCAGCCGCACCTCCGGCAGGGCTGTACGCAGGGCCGTCACGATGGCCGCCACCTCGTCGGGCAGCGTGCCGCCGTTGGTGTCGCAGAGGGTGGCGATGCGCGCGCCGGCTTCATGCGCCGTACGGATGACCGCCGTGGCGTACTCGGCATTGCGCTTGTAGCCGTCAAAGAAGTGTTCGGCATCAAAATAGACTTCCCCGACAAAACGGCACAGATAGGCAACGGAATTGCGGATGACCTCAAGGTTGCGTTCCGGCGTGATGTTCAGGGCTTCGCGCGCATGCCGCTCGCAGGATTTGCCGAAAATGGTCACTGCCGGGACGGCGGCCTCCACAAGGGCGTTGAGGTTGGGGTCCGTCTCCGGCGTATTGGCGGGATGGTGCGTACTGCCGAAGGCGGCGATGCGGGCATGCTTCAGGTGATAGGAAGCGATCTCCCGGAAGAATTCCACATCCACAGGATTGGAACCCGGCCAGCCGGCCTCGATGTAGTCAATGCCGAACTCGTCCAGCCGCAGGGCAACCTTGATCTTGTCCGCCGTGGAAAGGCTCACTTCCTCGGATTGCGTGCCATCCCGCAGGGTGGTGTCATAGATGATGATTTTTCTGGACATGTTCAGCTCTCCGTACATCGCGTTGGGTGACAGGCGCTTACAGCGCGCCGGACATCCTGCGGAAAATACATCGTCGCCCGGCAGCTGGCAAGAGCGGCCCTGTGGCGGCCCCTGGCTCAAGGCCATGTATACGTTTGGGGGGAAGGGAACCCCCTCGCTCTGCTGTTGATGCCCGTAAGCCTCCTGCGTCGCCTAACGGGCCGCCTTTCGGTCGTGCTCTGCTGTCGATGCTTAGAGCGCTTCACCTTTGAAAAAGGTGAAACTCGAGGCGGCGGCACAGCGCCGCCCGGCCCAAAGTGAGCGGAAAAACCGCGTTTTTTCCGCGAAACGCCAGGTCGCATGATTTGAAACGCAACGCGTTTCAAACTGAAAATGCTCTAAAATATAAATCAAATGCAAACATCTTCCGGCAAAAGCGCGCTGGGGAAGGGATGGGGGGCTTG
>DWYJ01000096.1 GCA_019118745.1 Candidatus Desulfovibrio gallistercoris
GGATTGCTCTGGTAGTCGCGAGAGCGACTACCCGCAACCGAACACACGGAAAAACCACGCTTTTTCCGTCGTATGAGGGCAGCGTCAGCATGGAAATTGGACACGATTTCCATGCGAATCCGCTCTATTGCGCCGAATCAGCAACGGAAAGCCGTTTTTCCCGCCTTGCAGTAAAGGAGGATTTGCGCTTGCGGAGCGGGGGCGACGATTCCGCCTTGTTGACGCAAGCGGGGCAGGGCGCGGAGGAGATCGCCGCCCCGAATGGGGCGGAAGCTCCGACGCCGGACGGACGCTCGTCCCGCGGGGGCGCGGGACAGCGGGAGGCCGAACGCCCGCTGCCGCGCGGCAGGGAGGAGATGAGGGGACGACCTGCGTAACCGTGCTGCCCGTCAAGAAGGGCTGCCCCGACGCGGGGTACGGGGTTGTAGGGGGCTAGGGGCTGCGCAAGCCCCTGCCCCCTGCCGCCAGCCGCGCAGGCTACCAAACCTGAATGCCGGGCAACAGCCGCCAGCCAGCGCGAGAAGAAAAGCCCCCCTGCCCCTCCCCCCAATAACCCGATGCCCGCAACGCCGCAGGCGTTACGGGCATCGACGGCAACACGCGTCAGGCGGTGTGCGTCATTTCCCGGCGGTAGCCGTCGGTGAGCAGGGCCAGCAGTTTGCGCAGGAGGAAGAGCATGAACAGGGGGATGAGGACGGTGGTCAGCAGGAAGATGCAGAAGACGTGGAAGAGCCTGTCGGTCATGCGGTCGGCATAGTCCAGCATATCGGCGGCCTTTTGCCGGACATCCAGCATGTCGGCGGCTGCTCCCTTGAACTGATCCCACACGCTTTGCTCTTCGGGCATACTTTCGGAAAATTCCTTGCCGAGCGCGTCGAGGCGTTTTTCTTCGCCGGCGTTATCGTCCATTTGGCGGGCATATTCGGCGTCAAGGTAGGCGCTTTCCACATAACCGGCGGCAAGGGCCACGGCGGGGAAGAAGCACCAGAGCAGCACGGCCAGCCGGGCGAGGAAGCGCGCGACGGGGGCCAGTCGCGGCAGGCGGCCGCCCGTCAGGTGTTGCAGCAGCGACAGCACCAGCGCCAGCGGCAGCAGGAGCTTGAAACAGAGCCAGGAGATCAGGCCGATGCTCAGCTTTTCCACCAGCATGAGCCCCATGACGGTAAAGAGCGCGGCGCTCACTCGCTCGATGGCCTCATTGGCCGCGGCCAGCAGTTCGCCCGGCGCGAAGGTCAGCCCCACGCCCACGGGCGTGACGGAGATCTCCGCCCGCTGGATCGTGGATATGATCCTGTCCACCACCTTGGCGGAGACGTAGGCCGCCGTGGCGCGTTCCAGCGTGCGGCCGCAGTAGTCCGCGGCCAGCTGTTCCGCCGCGCCGATGAGCGGCACTCCGGCATTGACGCCTTCCCCCATGCGCAGGGGGAGGAGAAGCAGCGCCACGAGCAGCAGTGCCTTCAGCCAGACCACAGGGGACATGCGTTTCATGCTCGACCTCGTGAAAAAATGGTACGGAGTGGAGACGCGGCGGAGAGGGGCCCTTTGGAGCACTTTCCGTTTGCAACGCTTTGCGTGTTGCATCATACGGCCTGCCCAGCCCGTCACGTCCTGCGGGTATATTCTTTCCCGAAAAAAAGTCCAGCCGCAGCACGGCTCTCGATAGGGAAAACGCTCGCCCCGGACGGCGGCCCGGCATTCCGGCGCGGCCTGCTGATTTCCGCTTGCCCGCGCCTGCCGCTTGTGTCATTGGGGAACAAAAAAAACATCGGTGGACGCATTCGCCGCCTGCCAAGGAGTCACACCATGTCCTCTCAGCCCAGAAGACCAGTTTTCCCTTTGCCCTCATCTCATTGCTGCTCATCATCGGCCTCATCGCCGGGGGCATCATCTTCTTCAAGCTGCAACTGCAGCTGCTCATGCTCAGCGGCTGGGTGGTCTGCGCCATCCTCGGCAAACTGCTCGGTTACAGTTACGAGGAGCTGGAACTCGGCGCATTCGAGCTCATCCAGAAAGCTATGGGGGCCTGCCTCATCCTGGTCTGCGTGGGGGCGCTCATCGGCGCGTGGATCTCTTCCGGCACGGTGCCCATCATGATCTACGCCGGGCTGAAGATCATCTCGCCCAGCATCTTCCTGGTGACGAGCCTTATCGTCTGCTCTCTGACTTCCATCTTCACCGGCACGTCCTGGGGCACCATCGGCACGGTGGGCGTGGCCCTCATGGGCATCGGCGCGGGGCTGGGCTTCGATCCGGGCCTTACGGCGGCCACCATCATCTGCGGTTCCTTCTTCGGCGACAAGATGTCGCCCCTTTCCGACACCACCAACATGGCCGCCGCCGTCTGCGGCACGCCCCTTTTCCGCCACATCCGGCACATGTGGTTCACCATCACCCCGGCGTATATCGTCACCTTCTGCATCTATCTCTTCCTCGGCTTCCGTCAGACGACCGACGCCATGTCCCCGGAACAGATCGACCTTATCCTGAGCGGTCTCTCCCATCATTTCAATCTCGGCATCGGCGCGGTGCTGCCCATGATCCTGGTGCTGGTCATGCTGCTCAGGCGTTGCAGCCCCATCCTCGCCATCACCAGCGGCGCGCTCTGCGGGGTGGCCGTGGCGGTGGTCTGCAACGGCATGGACGTTTCCGCCGCCTTCAACAGCATGTGGAAGGGCTTCCATGCGGACTTCGGGGATTCCCCCATGCTGGACAAGCTGCTCAACCGCGGCGGCGTCACCAGTATGCTCAACATCATGTGCCTTGTGGTGCTGGCCTGCGGGCTGGGCGGCATGCTGCGGCGCATGGGCGTCATCGACGTTGCGCTGGAACCGCTGGCCCGCCGCGCCAACAACGGTTTCCGTCTGGTGGTCTCCACGCTGATCGTGGGCTACGGCACCCTTATGCTCACGGCGGCCATCTATTTCAGTATCGTCATGACCGGCACGCTCATGGCTCCGGTGTTCCGGCGGCACGGCTTCCGTACGGAGAACTGCTCCCGCGTGGTGGAGGACGCCAGCACCCTCGGCGGCCCGCTGGTGCCCTGGGCCAACAACGCCCTGTACCCCATGGCGACGCTGGGCGTGGCCTATCTGGACTACATCCCCTACGTCTATCTGCTCTTCCTGACGCCGTGCTTCTCCATCCTTTACTCCATCTTCAACATCACCATGACGCGCCTGTCGCCCGAAGAGCGGGAGCAGGAACGCCTCCAGGAACAGCAGGCCTGATCCGACGCCCGGCACAGGAGGACGGCACGGCCCGTCCTCCCCGCCGGGCATGTTGACCCGGACGCCGTCGCTTCCGGCGCTTTTCGCAACACTTTTTCCCTTTCGGGAGAGACCCATGAACATCGCCATCATCCGCAATGCGGACATCTACGCTCCCGCGCCGCGCGGCCGGGGCAACATCCTCATCATCAACGACAAGATCGCCGCCATGGGCCCGCAGGTGGAACTGCCGCCGTGGGCTGCCGATGCCGCCGAACCGGTGGAAGTGGACGCCGACGGCCGCGTCGTCACGCCGGGCCTCATGGACGGCCACGTCCACATCACGGGCGGCGGCGGCGAAGCGGGCTTCCATACGCAGGTGCCGCCCCTGCCGCTTTCCGTGCCGGTAACGGGCGGCGTCACCACCATCGGCGGCCTGCTGGGCACGGACGGCATCACCCGCCATGTGGACAACGTGCTGGCCAAGGCCTGTTCGCTGGAGGAGGAAGGGCTTTCCACCTTCATCATGACCGGCGGCTATCCCCTGCCCTCTCCCACCCTCACCGGCAGCGTGCAGCGGGACTTTGCCTGCGTCCACAAGGTCAGGGGCGCCAAGGTGGCCATAGCCGATCACCGCGTGGCTCCGGTGAGCGCCCAGCAGCTCGCCGCCCTGGCCACGGATGCCCGCGTGGGCGGCATGCTGCGCGGCATCGTGGGCATGCTGGTCATCCATATCGGCGCGGCTCCGGAAGGGCTGGCCCGCATCTTCGAGGTGCTGGAACAGTGCCCCTATCTGGCCCGCCATCTGGTGGCCACCCACATCAACCGCTCGCAGGCGGCGTTCGAGCAAGCCGAGGAACTGGCCCGGCGCGGCGGCTTCATGGACATCTCCTCCGGGCTCAACGCCCACACCCTCGGCCCGGACTGCCTCAAGCCCGCCACGGCCATTGCCCGCGCCCTGCGCGATCAGGTCCCGGCGGAGCACATCCTCATGAGTTCGGACGGCTACGGCAGCGCCGCCCGCTATGACGATCAGGGACATGTGGAAGGCCTCGTGGCCTCCGACCTGCATACGCTGGCCGCCGAATTCCGTGATCTGGTGCTGGAAGAACGGATACCGCTGGCCACGGCCCTGCTGCCCGTGACGCGCAACGTGGCGCAGGCCTACTCCCTGCACCCCGCCAAGGGCGAACTGTCCCCCGGCAGCGATGCGGACATCCTCGTCTGGAGCGAGGACCTGCGGCCGCAGACCCTCTTTGCCCGCGGCCGCCTCATGCTGCGGGACGGCAAGGCGCTGGTGCGCGGCACCTTTGAGGATTAGAGCAGTTTCCGCTGCGCGCAGGCTGCCGTCAGTGCCCGTAACGTCGCAAGCGTTACGGGCACTGTACATCTGGGGCAAGGAGAACCCGCTCCCGCGCCGACGGCGACCGGAAGGCGGCCCGCAGGGCCGTGCCTGTTGGGCCGTAAGGCCTTACAGGCGACAGCAGAGCGAGGGAGATCTCTTCCCCAAAACAAACAGCAAATAGTGTTACCAGGCCCTACGGGCCGGTATCGTAGACGATGGTGCCCCAGAAATACATATGGCCGGGCTGGATGATGCGAGGGATGGGATTATCCGGTTCTTTCTCCTGGATGAAGGGCCGGTAGGCCTCCATACAGAGCTCCGTGCAGTAATAGCGGTCACGCGCGCTCAGTCCCACGAGCCCGCTGTAATCGTACGGCTTGCCGAGCAGGTTCCTGGCGCGCTCCACAGCGATGCGGCTATTGTGGTCATTCGCCCAGAGGGGACGGATGACGAGGACCCACTGCGACTTGCGCAGGAGATCTTCCAGCGAGGAGCGGTGCACGCCGTGCGCCACGGCCTCGATGGCGCTGTCGTATTCCGCATCATAGATCGCGGCATGCGAAAAGGGCTTTTGGGTGACGGTGGCCACCATATTGCCCACGATGCGCACGGTACGCATGACGATCCAGTCCCCGTGCCGCAAGGTGCCGCGCAGGGCGGCGGCATGCTCCTCCGGCGCGAGGGTGTTCTTTTGCCCCATGAGCGGCTTTACGGCGCATCCGGCAAGCGCCAGACCGACCCAGAGCAGCAGACAGGCCATAAAGACTCGTGCCGGACTCATGATGCGTTTCCCATCGGCGTTTTCTCCCCTTCATGCCGGAGCCGGACAGACGGGGATCTGCCGGATGCAGCCGCCCGCCCTGCCGCCTGTTACGGCACAGCCGGGAGGTCTGTCCCGCCTGTGGCTGACCTCCCGGCTGCATATGCCGGCCCCTGATGCTGACGGGTCGTCCAGGGCCCGACGTAGTTCCTTTTCTGTTCAGCTCCGCCCGGGCAGAGCGGCTAGCCCCGGTTCCACCAGTAGGCCGAGGAGAAGATGGAGGAAAAGGCGTCCCAGTTGTAGATGGTGGAATGGAGATCCTCAAAGCGCAGGGAACCGCCGCCCGGCGCGACAAGCCCGCTCACGGCCTCGTTCCAGGCAGTGATGGCGTTCGCCTGGCCCGTGGCGTTGCCCGGCTCGTCAAAGCGGCTGATCGTGGTCCCTTCGCCGCCGCTCACCGTGCCGCTGGACAGGGTCTCGATGAGGAAGAGGTTGTTGCCCTTGCCGCCGGTGATGGAGACATTGCCGGAAACGCTCATGGCAAACAGCAGATTGTTGCCGTCCCCGAAGCGTACCGAGGCGTTGTCGAAGACCGAACCCGCGACGAAGATATTATTGCCGTCCCCGAAGTCCGCCGAGGTGTCGTCCAGCATCTGGTAGGCCACCAGCATGTTGTTGCCGTTGCCGAAGCCCACGGAAGACCGCTCCTCCATCTCGTAGATCCGCATGGCGTTGCTCCCGTTGCCGAAGCGGATGCCGGACGAGCCCAGGCTTTCGTACATCTGCATGGTGTTGGAGCCGTCCCCGAAGTTCATGGCGGCGCTGCCGCTGCTCCCGTAGGCATTGACGCTGTTGTTGCCGTTGCCCAGCGTGAAGGAGGACTGGGAGCGCAGTTCGTAGATGTTCACCGTGTTGTCGCCGTTGCCCGCCGTCAGGGCCGCGTCGTTTTCCAGCTCGTAGACGTCGATGCGGTTGCTGCCGTCGCCCAGCGTCACGGACGACGTCCCGTAGATGCCGTAGATGTCCAGCTTGTTGTTCCCGCCGCCCAGCTCCAGGCGGGCGCCGCCCTTGAGGGATTCCACCCCCACGGTATTGCCGCCGTTGCCCAGCGTCACGGACGACGTGTCGTAAAGGCCGTACACGTCCAGCCGGTTACTGCCGTCGCCCAGCCGGATCTGCGCGCCGTCGCTGACGTTGTGGATGCGCACGTCATTGTTGCCGTCGCCGCCGGACAATTTGCCGCCGGACATCTGCGCCACGTCCACGAGGTTGTCTCCCTCGCCCAGATCCAGCGTGGCATTGGAGAGCGTGCCCCTGGCGATGACCGTGTCGTTGCCCTCGCCGCCGTTCACGGTCACGTCGGACACGTCGCCGCTGAAAAGGATGGTGTCGTCTCCGCTGCCGCCGTTGATCACCGCGCCGCCGCCATAGGCGAACACCAGATTATTGCCGTCGCCCGTGTCCAGCGTGCCGCCGCCCAGATTGACATATACCGTCTCCGCTCCGGCATCCGCATCTTCCAGCAGGCCGCTGAAACGGTTTTTCGAGCCGTCCACGCCGTACACGTCGGTCACATTGTTGACGGCGTCATACACGGCGTAGCCGTCGCCGTAGCGGCGAACGCTGACATCCCCCTGAAAATCAAAGGAAAAGGAGGAACCTGATCCGTCCATGAACGTCATCGTATACGTGGGCGTCTCGCCCTGGATGATGTCCTGCCGCCGCCCCACCGTCACCAGCGTCCCGTCCGACAGCGACGACGAGAGTTTGTCCCCCAGCTGATAGCCGAGCGAGGCCGTCACCGTCGATGCCGCCTGCGGCGACAAGGTCACCACGTCGCCGCCCGGCATAGCGGCGGGCTGCGGGGCGGACTGTTCCGCCGACATGTTCTCAAGCTGACGCATGGCGCCGGCTACCAGCGAAGAAGAAAGAGAAGACGAGGGATCGATGCTGTTCATTCATAGACTCCTGGGGAGGAAGAAAAAGGAGCGACGTCCGCACGCACACGAAAGCGTTCTTCCCGGACCGCGTGCCCTGTCCGGCATTGCAGGTCTTTTCGACCATATCGAAAAAAAGATTACCAGCCCGGCGGCTCCCCTGCCCTCCGCCGGACATGCTTCCTCCCTCTGCGTCAACATTTTTTCTCGGGAGAAACGGCCATACGTGACGCACAGCCCTGTTTCACCTGGACAAGTTCTCGCCGGCCCATGCACGGAGCAGGCCGTCCGTTTTTTGTAACGAAGCGTAAAACGGCCTTCATTCCCTCCCGTCATCAACCAGCGGCTCCAAAAGATCAGAAGACAGGCATACGTGCCAGCGGAAAGCTAAGCTCCTGCCGCGCCTTGCTCCCTTGCGCCGTCCGTGCTAGTTTGGAACCGTTTTCCTTCGTACCGGCAAAGGAGCGCCGCCATGCCTGACAAGCCTGCTCATGAATGGGAAAGCCCTGCTTCCCGCAAGGCGTCCCCGAACGGTGAGGTGGGGCAACCACCCATCCCTCCCGACGGCAACGGCCCCACCCCCGGCGAGACGCCCCCGCAGGACGACGAAAACGCGCCCCACACCAGCCGCTTTGACTGGGAAAGCCTTGCCTCCGGCGAGATTCCCCCGCAGTACAGTCAAAACGTGCCGAGCATCAACGGCTTTGACTGGGGAAGCCTTGCCTCCGACACAACGTCCCGGGACGAGGAGACGGAACAGCGCAGCAGCTCTCCCGACAGGATAGGTCCTGTTCCCGACAGAACATCCTCGACGGACCAGAGCCCAAGCTGTCGCGACAGTTCTTCCGACAGGATAGGGCCCGTTCCCGACAGGATCTCTTCGCAAGACGAGAGCGCGAGCTATCGCAGCATGCCTTCGGGCAGGAAAGGCTTCGCTTCCCGCGGGCCGTCCCCGCAGGGAGAGGGGGCAGGCAATCTTACCCGGCTGCTCCTGACAGCCTATCTCCTGTTGCCGCTCTCCATCATCGCGCTGGCGTTCGGCCTCTCTCCCGATGACTTGCGGATGCTGCCGGTGTTCGTCTGTACCGGCCCGGCCGCTATCCTGGCCCTGCTGGGATTGTGGCGCGCCCGCCGGGAGAACAATCCCGGCGCGGCGGCCCATGCCTGCGCCCTGCTGCTGAGCCTGCTGCACTGCGTCAATACCTGCCTGCTGTGGCTCCTTTCCGTGGCGGCTGATCCGGGTCCCGCTGGGCCCGTGGAAAGCGCGGGATTCCTCCAAGTGCTCCAGTTCATCATCGAGTTCCCGGCCCGCCTGTTCTCCTGGCTTTTCCACTGCGTTGCGTTCATTGAGGGAGGGTGGACCTTCGTACGCGTTTTCCTGGGCTGTACGGCCCTGCTGAAGCAAAAAAAGCCTGCCTTGTTCATCTGGGCCAACACTGCTTCTTTTCTGCCGGTGGCATGCCTGCTTCTCTTTTCCGGAATCCTGTTCTGGGAGATACGATGACTGCGGATAGCCCGCAGAATTAACGATCTGCAAGAGCGCGCACTACGGGATGACGGCCCGCAGGGACGTTCCCGTCAGGGCGTGCCAAAAACAGAAAGGGAAGCCCGCAGGGGCTTCCCTTCTTTCATTCGCGTCCTCAAATCTCGCCCGGCCCAACGTGGGCGGAAAGCAGCATTTTTTCCGCGAAACGACAGGCCGTACGGTTTGAAACGCACAGCTTTTCAAACGGAAAAGGCTCTAGAGCGTGCGCAAACGTTCGATGGCTTCGGTGGTATCGTCCGGCGAGCCGAAGGCGGTCAGGCGCACGTAGCCTTCTCCGCTGAGGCCGAAGCCCACGCCGGGGGTGCAGATGAGAGCGGCCTTGTGGAGGAGCCGGTCAAAGAATCCCCAGGACGTGGTGTCGGCGGGCACGCGCACCCAGAGGTAGGGGGCGTTCCTGCCGCCGTAGACCTCAAGGCCCATGCCGCGCAGGGCATTGGCGATGCGTGCGCCGTTGGCCAGGTAGCCGTCGATGATCTCCTGCGCTTCCCGCCTGCCCTGTTCGCTGTGCACGGCCTCGGCGGCGCGCTGCACGATGTAGGGGCAGCCGTTGTACTTGGTGCACTGGCGGCGGTTCCAGAAGGCATTGAGGCTCACTTTGCCGCCCTTGCCGTCATGGATGCGCACGGCGTGGGGCACCACGGTATAGGCGCAGCGCAGACCGGTGAAGCCGGCGGTCTTGGAATAGCTGCGGAATTCCACGGCCACTTCCTGCGCGCCGTCGATCTCGTAGATGCTGTGGGGCACGTCCTCCTCACGGATGAAGGCCTCGTAGGCCGAATCATAGAGGATGAGGCAGCCCTCGCGGCGGGCATAGTCCACCCAGGCGGCCAGGGCGTCGCGCCGGAGCACCGTGCCGGTGGGGTTGTTGGGGTAGCACAGGTAGATGATGTCCGGCCGCGTGGCCGGGAAATCGGGCACGAAGTCGTTTTCCCGCGTGCAGGGCAGATAGATGAGGCTGTTCCAGCCCTGTTCGGTCAGTTCTCCGGCACGGCCGGCCATGACGTTGGAATCCACATAGACGGGATAGACCGGGTCCATGACCGCCACCGCGCAGTCCTGGGCAAAGAGTTCCTGAAAATTGCCCAGATCGCATTTGGCCCCGTCGCTGATGAAGATCTCGTCCGGCTGGAGGCTCACGCCACGCGTGGCGTAGTCCTGCGCCACGATGGCCTCGCGCAGGAAGGCGTAGCCCTGCTCCGGCCCGTAGCCGTGGAAGCCCGCGGCCGTGCCCATCTCGTCCACGGCCTTGTGGAGGGCCGTGATGACGGAGGGGATGAGGGGACGGCTCACGTCGCCGATGCCCAGACTGATGACGCGCCGTTCAGGATGTTCCTCGCGGAAGGCGGCGACCTTGCGGGCGATGTCGGCAAAGAGATACTGGCTTTCCAGACGGCAGAAGTTGGGATTGATGCGCAGCATGTCCGATCCTCCCTTAGGCCGACAGTTCGCCGTCGAAGACCGTGGCGGCCGGACCGCTCATGTAGACGTGGTTATCGGCCTTGTCCCAGACGATGTGCAGCACGCCGCCGCGCAGCTCCACGTCCACGGTGCGGCCGGTCAGCTCATTGAGCACACAGGCGACCGCCACGGCGCAGGCGCCGGTGCCGCAGGCGAGCGTCTCGCCGGTGCCGCGTTCCCAGACGCGCATGCGCACGCGGCTGGTGGAGAGCACCTCCACGAATTCGGTGTTCGTGCGCTGGGGGAAGAGCGGGTGGTGCTCGAATTTGGGGCCGATCTCGGGCAGATCCAGCTCGTCGATGCCCTGCTGGAAAATGACGGCGTGCGGATTGCCCATGGAAACGGCCGTGATGCGGTAGACCTTGCCGTCCACCGTGACCGGGCAGTCCACGAACTGCGGCTTGTCCACGCCGTCGGGCAGGATGGCCGGGATGTCGGCGGGAGCGAGCACCGGCGCGCCCATGTCCACGGTGGCCCCGGTCACGTGGCCGCCGTCCTTGAGCAGACGCACGATACGGATGCCGGCCGCGGTCTCCACCAGGATGGCGTCCTTGGTGCACAGCCCGTTGTCAAAAACGAATTTGCCCACGCAGCGGATGGCGTTGCCGCACATCTCCGCTTCGCTGCCGTCGGGATTGAACATGCGCATGCGCACGTCGGCCTTGTTGGAGGGCAGGATGAGCACCAGCCCGTCCGACCCGATGCCAAAATGGCGGTCGCTCACCCGTTTGGACAGCGCGCCGGGATCGGTCACATGGGACGCGAACCCGTTGATGTACACATAGTCGTTGCCCAGCCCCTGCATCTTGGTAAACTTGATGGCATTCATTCCTTCTTCCTTTGACAGCTTGCGACCCCTGCCGTCATACGGCGTTCGACTCTTCCAGATATAAAAGAGTATAGGCACTGACCCGATAAAAGTAAAGGAAGCCGCCTGAACAGCAGGCCGCCGCAGCGTGCTCCTGTCTGTTCGCCCCTTGACGGCCCCGGGGCCCCGGCCTGACCGGACGCAGATATGGCAAAAACGCCCGCCAGCCGGGAAGAAGACCCGGCGTATGACGCAGACTCATCCCCCCTGCCGGCCCGACCTGCCCGAACGAACGCAAAAATGCCGGAAGCAGAGCAGCGTATCTTCCCCCCCGGGATAACACCACTCCGCTTCCGACAATTTTTGAACGGGCTTGTGGCCCGGTCTCTGCAATGTAATCGAGCAGATGTGCCCTACATGGCAGCCTGCGGAAAAACAGGCACGAATTCAATATGTTAAATCAGACCAAAAGGCAAGTCTTTTTTTGCCCTTGCGTATTTCCTCTCGTGCGGCCCGCTCGCTCACGGCCTTGCGCGGCAGCGAGAAACGGGCATGTCGCGTTTTCCCCGCTTCATTCACTCGCAGTCGTCCAGCGGATCCGTCCCCTGGGCATACGCTTCAAAGGGGACTGCGCCGCAAGGTAGGCCTCCGCCAGCTCCACATCGGTCATGGCCTCCAGCGGCAACGCCCTGCCCTCCCGCAACATGCCGTAGCCGTCGCCGCCGCGGGCCAGGTAGGCGGGCAGCACCACGCGGTAGCGCTCTTCCGCCGCCAGCGGCGACGCCTTGCCCCCGGAAGAAACGATGTCCGCGGACACGATGCGGCTTCCGGCCGGACGCGTGGCGTCCACCGTGTAGCGCAGTCCGGCCGTCTGCAACAGGGCCGGGCCCTTGCCCCCTTCACCGGCGACGCCGTGCTCCAGCGCAGCGAGCAGCTGCCTGCCCGTGTACTCACGCAGGACGACGGTATTGCTGAAGGGGATGGCCGCCAGCAGCTGCCCGCGGCTCACCTCGCCGGGCGGGATGGGCGCACGGATGCTGCCGCCGTTGACCAGCGCCGCCTGCGCCCCCATCGAACGCGCAAAATCCAGAAAGGCATCGGCCAGCAGCATGCCGCCGAAACATTCGCCGCTGCGGCAGGCTGCCATACCGTCGGGCGCGTCCACCTCATGACGGCCCACCTTCCGGGCCTGGTAGCGTTCAAGCCCGACCGCGTGCCGTGCCGTCAGGGCGGAGAGATCTTCCCGGCGCGGCGCATCGGCCGTGAGTTCACGCGGCCCGCCCCGCCAGCTCACCGGGATGCCCCGCGCATCGAAGGTCACAAAAAGGTCGCCCAGATAGCGCGTGGCCCACGCGGCCGTCACCACCAGCACCGGCTGGCCGGACGGCGAACGCTCCACAAGAGGATACGCCCCCACCGTCGAGCCGGGCCCCAGATAGGTGTGCGTATGGCCGCCCACGATGACGTCCACCCCGTCCACCTGACGGGCAAGCTCACGGTCGGCAGGCAGGCCCAGATGGGACAGCGCCACGATGCGGCGCACGCCCTGCGCTTCCAGTTCCGTCACGGCCTGCCGCAGGCTTTCCGCCGCGTCGCGAAAGCGCGTCTGCGGACAGGCCTGGGCCTGCGCCGCCACTCGGTCATTGGCCAGTCCCACGATGCCGACGGCTTCCCCATGCACCTTTCGTACCAAGTAGGGCTGGATGCGGCTGCCGAACAGCGGACAGCCCTGCTCAGGCGCGATATTGGCCGCCACGACGGGTATGGGCTGTGCGTCAAGAAATCGCTGGAGCTCGCCGCAGCCCTCGTCAAATTCATGGTTGCCCAGGGTCATGGCGTCATAGGGCATGCGGCGGTCGTATTCGGCCAGCACGGACCACTTTTCCACGGAATAGAACAGCGTTCCCTGAAACTGATCCCCCGCATCCAACGCCAGCACGTTGTCCCCTTCGCGCCGTGCGGCGTCGATGGCGGCGGCTATGCGGCTCATGCCGCCCCGGCAGGTCTCGTCCGTGGAGCAGGGTTGCCCCCGTTCGTCCATGCCGGCCAGAAAGGCGTGGGTGTCGTTGGTGTGCAGGATGCGGATCTCTCCGCCCTGCGCGGTCTCCTCCCCGCCAGCCTGCGCGAGGCCGCCGGCGGCCAGCAACGCCAGCAGCGCAAGCCCTGCCCCGCGCCGCAGAAGGGGGCCTCTCCGCTTTTTCGGCTCCCGCATGGCGTCCTCAGGAACGGGCCTGCGGGCCGCCGGTATACTTGATGATGGTGGCCGCGCCCTCGGGATGCGCCCGGAAATAGAGGCGCAGATTGCGCTCATCATCCAGCTCGCAGCGGCTTTCCTCCAAGAGGCCGTTGACCGCGGCCGTGAGCAGCGCCGTGCGCACGGACTCCACAGTCAGAGCGCGGAACGTCCCGTACGTCCCGGCAAGCGCTTCCACCACGTCCTCGGCGCAGGCTTCGGGGACCGTGGTCATGTAATCGAGGATGGCAAAATTAAGCGGCTTCACGGTCTTTCCTCCCCTGATGCCCGCGGCGGAACAGGTCTAGCGGGTTGACGGCAATGAGGAATATGCCGCCGATCATGACCAGCGAGGCCAGCCAGGCTATGGGCGGCATGTTCTTGCCTTCCATGCCGTAGTAGACCCCGAGCACCAGCCAGATGAAGAACGGCCCCCAGAAGGAAAAGGCCCCGTTGCAGGCCATGCCCAGCGCCGCGCCGCACATGGCGTTGCCCTGATACCAGAGCATGAAGGCAAAATAGGCGCAGAACCCGGCCACCACGAACCAGCCCACCGAGCGTCCGTCCGTAAAGGCGGCAAGGGCCATGCCCGCCGCGTCCGCGCCGCCGAGCCAACCGAACAGCGGCACCAGCAGGATGAGATTGGACAGACCGGACGTGATCTGCCGGATGGTGATGCCCACCTCCGGGTCGATGAGCGCCGTGCCGTAACCGCAGACGCAGCCCTCGACGCCCCAGCCCAGCGCGGCCAGCAGGCCGAAGGCCAGCCCCAGATAAAGATTGGCGGGCGCGTCGTCCGTCAGCCCGGTGCTACCGATCATGAAGCTGGCGGCAAAACAGATGAGGATGCCCGTCATGATCCGCACGTTGAGCGTCTGCTTGAAGACCACCCGTCCGAGGATGGCCCCGATGGCCGGACACAGGGCGCTCAGCGGCACCACCACCGACCCGGCATTCTGCAGGCCCAGCACATAACAGGTGCTGGCCAGCGGCCCGCCGATGAAGGCGGCAGCCGTCATGATGACGCCGGGGCGCGTGCGCCAGCTCCGAGGCACGTCACCGAGCTTGCCCTTGAACGCGGCCAGCAGCAAGGCCCAAAGCGCGCTGAAACTGTCCGTCACCGCCGCGCCCAGCGCGCTGAGCAGAAAAAGCGAGGCCACGGCGGACAGGCCGGATTTTTGATCGTACCAGCCGCTCCAGATGCCGAGGCTCATGCCCAGCGTCATGAAGGCCGAATACAGACCGTAGGACATGCCGGAAAGCACGGCCACCGCAATGCCGTAGGTGCGATAACGGCGAAAAAGGATGGCGCGGGCCGCCGCCGCTGCCGGACTGAGGATGCCCGCCATCCGGGCTGTCTGTGTGTCCATGTCGTTTTTTCCTTGTCGATGTCGGTGGACTCCCCGCCCGCACCGCGCGGCACGAGGCCATGTATATCATTTTCCAGTCTTTTTTTTGGGGGGGGGGAAGGGGTTCCCCTCCCCCCAAAAAACCTCTCCGCCCGTCCGCCTAGTCGTAGTTCCCTTCCAGCGTATTGCGGGCCGGGTCGAAGAGGGTCCCTTCCAGCCGGTGCTGTTCGTAGATGTAGGCTTTCCTCTTGTGTTCGCTCCAGCGCGCGCCGCCGCGGGCGTGGGTCAGCACGCGCGGCGTGGGCACACGGGACGGGTCATATAGAGAGAACTCGTCGCATTGGCCGATGCCCTTGAGGGCCAGCAGCGGCACGTCGGCGCTGGACATGAACGCCTCGTCGATGCGCAGCGGTCCGTGCTTCCCGGGCTCCTTGACCATGAGCAGGGCATGGGGCCGTCCGGGGGCGTAGCGTCCGCTGCCGTAGGGGACGCCGTCGGCAAATTCCTTGCCGTCGTTGTAGGCGCGGGCGACCATCTGGCTGTCCCGCTCGCCGTGGTCGGAGACGAGGATGATGCGCGAATTGTCGTAGACGCCCGCCTCCTTGAGCTGCTCGAAGAAGATCATGAGGTAGCGCATGAGGTGGCGCTCGGCGTAGTAGTGCTCCGGCAGGACGCCGCCCTTGTGGAGGAGCTGCCCTTCCGTTTCCGGGCAGGGGTCGGCCACGATGCGCGGCGCGCCGTCCACGAGATCCGGCGCGTAATGCCACATGTAGTGCGAGAGCATGGTATAGAAGATCTTGGCCGTGCTGCGGGGCGCGTCCGCCGTGATGCCGGACGTGAACACATAGCGGAAATAGGCGTCCTCTTCCTTGTAGAAGTCCATGCTGGCGGCCAGGATGCCGTCCCCGGCATTCTTCCAGTTGCCGTCATCGTAGAGCTTCTGCTTGAGCATGTCGGGCGAGGCCTGGAAGAGGCCCAGTATGGCGAAGAAGCTGCTGAAGTCGCGCAGGCTCACGTCGTCATAATACTTGCGCAGGAAGGTCCGGCGCACGCGCGGCACGGTGAGGATGTTGTCCGCCTTGCCGCCGTGCCGGGCGTAGAGCTCCTCATTGAAGTATTCCAGGCCGTTGATGACGGACACGTCATAGTCATGGGCCGCGAAATTGCGGGGCATGAGGGCAAAGGCCTTGTTGACGGTCTCCTCCAGCGTCAGGGAGCGCCGCCCGTTGGTGGCCGCCGGGCTGTATCCGTGGCCGCCGTAGATGCTGGGCAGGCTCAGGATGGTGGCATCCGCCATGGACACCGTGTCGGGATACCAGACGAAGCCGTCCATGCCGGCCCGGAAGTCGTCGAACCACGGATCATCCAGCATCTTCTCGATATGGCCGCCGGTGAACATGTCCATGATGACCACGATGACGTTTTCCCCGTTGCGGGAATAGGATTGCATGGCCTGGGCGTAGGGCGGCGGCGTGAAGGCCGTATCTTCCTCCACCGCGCCCAGCGAGGAGATGCCCGAGTAGCCCGTCAGCACCAGCAGGGAAAAGAGGGCGATGGACAGCACGCCCGGCAGCGCACGCCGCACCCGCGCCAGCGCAAAGGCGACCGCTGCCGCCGCCAGCGCCACGAGCACGGGCAGCAGGGCGTCGGCAAAGAGCCGCATGGGCCGGCCGATGCGGGCCTCGTCCAGGAAGCGGGTGCCGTCCAGCGCGCCGAAGTCGCCAGGCATCACGAAGACGTTGACGAAGGCCAGACACAGCGCCCAGAAGGCCACAAAGGCCGGGATGGCCTTGCCGCGGGCAGGGAACCACAACCAGAGCACGAAGACGATGAAGAAGGTCAACGACAGATAGCGCACCATGCCCAGCAGCACGTCCAGCGGCCCGCTGGCGAAGAAGGCCGGATCGGAGGCGTACGTCTGGAACGGCACATAGAGGAAGAGCAGCGCGGCCAGCCCGGCGCAGGACAGGCCGTAGACGCTGCGCAGCAGCGAGGCCGAGGCCGTGCTCATGGCGCCCTGGGCGAAGGCGGGCTTGCGGAAACGCGGCAGCTTCACCGGCAGATGCAGGTTCTGGAGCAGGAAAAAGACGTTGTTCATGGTCCAGAAGATGAGCAGGGCCGAGGCCGCGCCGTAGAGCAGCAGCAGGAAGAAAAAGGCGATGATCACGGCCTGTATCCTGTCCTTGCGGCTCAGGCCGGGCGTGGTGAACGTGGCCGTGATGTTGACCACGGTCATGAGGATGGGCAGGAAATTCACGCCCCAGAGCAGACCGTCCGGCTGCGAAAGGTCGGCGATGCAGAGGAAGGACTGCCCCTGCAACTGCGTCAGGCTCAGGATCATGTAGTATGCGCCCGTCAGAAAGGGGATCTGCAGGGCCACGCCGAAGGCCGAACGGATGGCCAGCAGCGGGTGATAGGCATAGCGGCGGTACAGGCGGTTGATGCGGCGCTGCCGCTCGGCCCCCTTGGACTCGCTGCGGATGCGGGCGAGCTGGGGCGCCATGATCTGCTGTACCTTCTTTTCCCCGGCCTGCATGCCCACGGCCAGCCGTCCCAGCGGGATGAAGGCCACGGCGCTCACGGCAGAAAGCACCAGGATGCTCAGACCGTAATTGCCGGTGAGCTGCACGCTGCCAAGATAGATGGCGCGGTAAATGATCTCGATGGGCAGGATGAATATCTCGTAAAGTAATGACATCATGGACGTCTTTTCTCCAGCGCCCCGCGGCGTCTCCCGCCGCCGGGACATACGGCCTCCCCCGCCCTGCTGGCGGGACAAGCCGGAGCGATGAACTTTTTTCGGTTGGACTTTCCTTGTCCGATGCCGGGACGGACAGCGCCCCTAGAGCCTGTTAACACTATTCGTTACTTGTTTGGGGGGAAGGGGACCCCCTCGCTCTGCTGTCGATGCCCGTAAGGCTCCTGCGTCGCCTAACGGGCACGGCCCTGCGGGCCGCCTTTCGGTCGCACTCTGCTGTCGATGCCCGTAAGGCTCCTGTGTCGCCTAACGGGCACGGCCCTGCGGGCCGCCTTTCGGTCGCACTCTGCTGTCGATG
>DWYJ01000097.1 GCA_019118745.1 Candidatus Desulfovibrio gallistercoris
CCCTTCCCCCCAAGCCCCCCCATCCCTTCCCCAGCGCGCTTTTACCAAGGGAAGATACGGGGGACGAGGCGCTCCCACCCTAAAGGCAAGCAGAGCGCGACCGAAAGGCGGCCGCAGGCCGTGCCTGTTGGCGACGAAGGAGCCTTACAGGCATCGACAGCAGAGCGAGGGGTTCCCCTTCCCCCAAACAGACAGCAAAGAATGTCAACAGGCCTTAGGCAGGGTTTTCCTTCAGCCAGCGTTCGTAAATGGCGGTCAGAGGAGCCTGACGGCGGCGGCGCGCCTCCTGCCAGTAGCGTTGGATGAGCGGCCGTTTTCGGGCCGGGTCGTCGCCGGCCTCCTGCGCCACGCTTGCCGCCAGTTCGGTCTGGCCGCAGCGCAGGGCCAGCCGATGCAGGGGCTGCCAGATGTCCGGCAGCGGAAAGAAGCGGGCCGCCCGTTGCAGGGCTTCCAGCGCCTGCACCGTCTCGCCCTGCTGCTCGTGCAGGGCGGCCAGGCGCAGATAGCCGCCCAGCCAGAGCGGTTCTTCCCGCAGGCGGCCGCAGCAGTCCTCCGCCGTCATGGCGTCGGCGTCGGCCTCCAGCGCCTGCATCCGCGCGGGGGGCAGGGTCACGTACGTCCTGCCTGTGGGGCCCAATCGTACTTCATAGCCGTCCACCGCCGCTTGTATATGCAGGTCCGGCTGTATCTTCTCTCCCCAGCGGGAGGAAAAGAGGGCGGCGTTCTCCCTGTCCCGGTCAAAGCGGCCCGGCGTCCGGCTGGTGTGGTGGTAAAGCAGGCTCTGTCCCGCAAGCCGCAGCTTCGCGCCGCGACTGTGCAGGCTCAGGCAGAGGTCCAGATCCTCGTAGCCGTTGCGGTAGCCTTCGTGAAAGCCGCCTGCCTCCTGAAACGCCGTACGCGGCAGCAGGAGCGCCGCGCCGGTGAGGGCCTGCAGGGGATGGACGCGCCGCAGGGCGGGGTGATCGCCGGGAAAGCCTTCATACAGATGACAAAGCGTGTAGAGCGGGCTGAAGCTGACGCCGCAGTGCTGGCAGGTCCCGTCCGGATAGAGCAGCAGGGGCCCCACGGCCTGCACATGCGGCAGGGACAGGGCCTCGCGCAGCGGCGGCAGCCAGCCGGGCGTGAAGGTGATGTCGTTATTGACGAAAAAGAGCGCCTCGCCGTGCGCGGCACGGGCCCCGGCATTGCAGCCGCGGGCAAAGCCCTGGTTCTCCGGCAGGTGCAGCGCCGTGAAGCGCGCGCCGAAAAGCTGTTCCCCCAGCGGGTCCAGCGCCTCGCGGGTGGCGTCCGTGGAGCCGTTGTCCACCACGACGACTTCCATGTCTTCGCCCTGGCTGTGCTCCGCCAGAGAGAGCAGGCAGGCGCGTGTGGTCTCCCAGAGGTTCCAGGCCGGGATGATGCAGGAAATGGTCATGCGTTTTCCCTTTCCCGCCGGTACGCGGCCGCCAGCGCCGTAAAGCGCGGGGCCCACTGCGGGACGGCGGGGGCAAAGATATGGAGATACGAGGCCCAGACTTTCCCCCGTACAAGCCCATCGCGGCCCTGCCCCATGCCGGTGCCTTTTTCCAGCGTCAGGGCCGGAGCGGGGGGGAGGGCGTCCGGATCGCCGCCGAGACAGCGGGAATAATGGAATTCGTGCCCGCGCAGGCGGAGCCCCAGCGGGAAGTAGGGATTTTCCGCCGTGACGCGGGCCTCCACATAGCCCAGCCCCTGCGGACGCGGGCAGAATTGGGCGCAGACCGGGAAAATGCCGCTCATGGGGTAGCGGATGCCGTCTCGCTCGATGGACGCAGCCAGCACCATGAAACCGCCGCATTCGGCATAGATGGGCAGCCCCTGTGCGGCCAGCTCCGGCAGGCGGCGCACGGCGGCGGACTGTGCGAGCTGTTCGGCAAAGTCTTCAGGAAAGCCGCCCCCGAGATAGAGCCCGTCCAGTTCGGGCCAGTCCGCAGCCGCCAGCAGGCTCACGGGGAGCAGCTCCGCGCCGGCCCGGCGCAGGGCCTCCAGATTCTCCGGGTAATAGAACCAGAAGGCCGCATCATGCACATAGCCGATGCGGGGGCGCGTGCTGTTTGAGCACGGGGCGGGCGCGTCCGTGGGGGGCGTTCGCCCGGCGGAAAATGTTTCACGGGAAGCAAAAATCCTGTCTTCCTGAGGAGGCTGCTCTTTCGTCTCCATGGAGCCATACAGGGCCTCCGCGGCATTGCCGCAGGCAGGAGGCAGGGGGATCTCCAGCACGGGAGCGCTGCGGGCGGCGGTCAGCACATTGTCCACATCCACATGCTCGCGCACGAGCCGCGCCAGTTCATCCAGCAGGTTTTCCGTCTCCTGCGAAAAGGCGTCGCCGCCCAGCGTGGCCAGGCCCATGTGGCGTTCCGGCAGAGGGTTGCGCCGCTGACGCGGCAGGCAGCCCAGCACCGGGATGTCCGTATAGGTCTCGATGGCCCGGCGGAGGATGTCCTCGTGCCGGGAAGAGGCGGTCTGCCCCAGGATGACGCCCGCCAGATGCAGGCCGGGTTCGAAGTGCGCGAGGCCGGCCACCACGGCCGCGGCCGTGCGCGTCATCTTGGTGCAGTTGAGACTGAGCAGGACAGGGCAGGCAAGGGTGCGGGCAAGTTCCGCCGTGGAACAGCTCCCCTGTACGTCCATGCCGTCGAACAGGCCCCGGTTGCCTTCCAGAAGGGCCAGATCCGCCGCAGGATGCGCGCCGGACGCGGCGGAGGCAGTTTCCCTGTCCGGCAGGCCGTGTCCTGTGCGCAGGGCAAAGAGCAGGCGCAGCTTCTCGGCGGACAGGAAAAAGGGGTCGAGGTTGCAGGCTGGATGACCGGCGGCCTGCGTGAGCCAGGCCGCATCGATATAGTCAGGGCCTTTCTTGAAAGGCTGCACCCGCAGACCGGCCTTGCGCCAGCAGCGGG
This sequence comes from Candidatus Desulfovibrio gallistercoris, assembly GCA_019118745.1. Lineage (GTDB taxonomy): Bacteria > Desulfobacterota > Desulfovibrionia > Desulfovibrionales > Desulfovibrionaceae > Desulfovibrio > Desulfovibrio gallistercoris. The sequence goes on from DWYJ01000097.1 coordinate 2,916, forward strand.
CCAGCCCCAGCGACAAGATGGTCTTGCCGCCGCCGCCGGAAACGGCGGAGATGCAGAGGCGGGGCGTGGGGACGGACAATGCCGCTGCGTCTGGCGTACCGGACGGGGCGGGAGACGGGGAGGGCTGCTTCACTGAGGGCTCCTGTGCCGTTCGTGGGAAAAGATGATGGCCGTCGGTCGTCCGCTTTCGAGCGGCAGCACGCGGACTTTTTCCGTGATATGCGGCGTGTTGCCTCGAAAGGAACCGTTCGGAGCCTGCCGCCGGTAAAAGCGCGCTGGGGAAGGATGGGAGCTTGGGGGGAGAAGGCAAGCCCTTCCCCCCAACGGGGATAACGATAGCGGCAGGAGGCTCTAATGCCGGAAGGACCGCTGCCCCGTAAAGACCATGGCCACCTGCGGATCGGCCTCATTGCAGGCCATGATGACTTCCGTGTCGCGCAGGGAGCCGCCGGGCTGGGCGATGGCCGTTATGCCGTGCTGCATGGCCGCATCCACGCCGTCCCGGAAGGGGAAGAAGCCGTCGGAGACCAGCACCGAGCCGGGCAGGCCGCCGCGGGCCTCCTTGGTGCGGCGCTGGATGTCGTCCAGCGCTTCGCGCAGGGCATCGTCCGTGGCGGCTTTCTGCTGCAATTCATAGAGGGAAAGGCCCTGTTCCCGGAAGGCCAGCACGTCGGCATATTTGGTGTAGGCCTTGTGGGCGGCCAGTTCCACGCAGCCCACACGGTCCTGCTCGCCGGTGCCGATGGCCACCGTGGCCCCGTTGCGGGCATAGATGACCGAGTTGGAGGTGACGCCCGCCTCCACGGCCCAGGCAAAGCGCAGATCGGCCATCTCCGCCGGGGTGGGCGTGCGGGCCGTGACGCTGAGGCCGTTCTTGTCCGTAGCCTGCGCCGGGAGGAAGTCCGCATCCTTGAGGATGCGGTTGACGAAAGATTTCTGCACCACGATGCCGCCGTCGGCCAGGCTCTTGATGTCCAGGAAGGCCGATTGCGTCAGTTCCTCCAGGCGGGCCAGACCGGGCAGCTCCATGATGCGCAGGTTCTTGCGGGTCTTGAGGATGTCCACCACGCCTTCCTCGAAGGCCGGGGCCGCCACCACTTCGAAATAGTTGGCCGCTACCATCTCCGCGGCTTCACGGGTGAAGGGCCGGTTGACGACCACCGCCCCCCCGAAGGCCGCGATGCGGTCGCACCAGAAGGCGCGCTCCAGCGCCGTGGCGACGCCCTCCTCGGCCCAGGCCGCGCCGCAGGGATTGTTGTGCTTGAGGATAACGGCCGCGGGACGCTCCGAAAGGTACTGGAGGATATTGGCCCCGTTGTCCACGTCCGTGAGGTTGGTCTTGCCGGGATGTTTGCCCGCCTGGATCATCTGCGCTTCGGTCAGGGAAGAGACGATGCCCTGGCCGGGGCCGCGCCAGCGCAGGCCGCCGCAGGTGATGCCGCCGTCCACGAGCTCGTAGAGGGCCGCGGGCTGATCGGGGTTCTCCCCGTAGCGCAGGCCCTTTTCCTCGCCGTCCAATGTCCATGTCCGCTTTTTGTAAACGAGCTTTTCCTCACCCAGCAGAATGGTCATGGAATCGGGAAAGGCATCCTTCTGAACGTCCCGGTACATGGCCTTGAGATCTCGCGTCATGCTTCCTCCAGCAGAAAAACGGTGCAATGCGCACGGGCGGCACCACGCCGCGCCGTCCCGCGTGAGGCAAGCAGCATAGCAGAAAGGCCCTCCGCTTGCCAGTCCGCCGCGGGCACGTCCATTTGACGGCGGCTGCGCAAGACCGTACAAGAGGGCGCTGGAGGATGTTATGGAGAAGTTGCTTGCCCGCCTTGCCCGACAGCTCGACGCCATCGACGAGGCATCCCTCACGGCGCTCTGGAGCAAATACGCCACGATAGCCAGCCGTTTTGAACCTACCCAGCGCTGGGAGGAGGCCGTGCTCATCTTCGCGCTCATCGAAGCCAAGCGCATGAAGAACCAGCTCTTCAATTATTACTGGGCGCAGCAGGTGCGTTCCGAGGGCAGCGGCAACAAGCCCGCTCCCGAAAAACTCGGCCCCCTTTTCAGACTGGAGACCCCGGCCCGCAAGGCCCCCGGGGCCGGCCCAGAAGACGCCGCACCCAAGCGGCCCTGCCGCGTGCTCGCCTTTTCCCGGCCCGGCAAGGAAGAAAAATAGACACGCCTGCGCCGGTTTGACTTGGCAGTCTGGAAAAGCTAAGAAAAAATTTTGTGTGCTGTGTGCACGATATGACAGCGTGAGTACGGGGAGGACGGACAGAATATGGCCAACATCGTCATCATCGGCGCCCAGTGGGGCGACGAGGGGAAGGGCAAGATCGTCGATATGCTCAGCGCGGAAAGCGATCTCATCGTTCGCTTTCAGGGCGGCAACAATGCCGGGCACACCATCAAGGTGGACGGCAAGGAGACCATCCTGCACCTGATCCCTTCCGGCATCCTGCATGAGGGCAAGACCTGCCTCATCGGCAATGGCGTGGTGCTCGATCCCGAAGTCTTCCTTAAGGAAGTGGACGCCCTGGCCGCCAAGGGCGTGGACGTGAGCCCCGCCCGGCTCGGCATCAGCCCCAAGACGCATCTCATCCTGCCCTACCACAAGGTCATCGACCAGGCGCGCGAAGCCAAGCGCGCCGGCAAGAAGATCGGCACCACCGGGCGCGGCATCGGTCCCTGCTACGAGGACAAGGTGGCGCGTATCGGCGTGCGCGCCGGGGATCTGGCCCAGCCCGATCTGCTGCGTGAAAAGGTGCGCTTCGCCCTGCTGGAAAAGAACGTGCTCCTCAAGGAGCTCTACAAATTCGATCCCGTGGACGAGAACAGCGTCCTGGAGTCCCTGCTTGCGCAGGCGGCCCGCCTGACGCCCTATCTTACCGACGTTTCCGCCGCCGTCGCCGATGCGCAGGCCAGGGGACAGGTGGTCCTCTTCGAGGGGGCGCAGGGCATCCATCTGGATATCGACCACGGCACCTATCCTTTCGTGACCTCCTCCAATACGGTCGCCAGCTCCGCCGCCGCTGGCAGCGGTACGGGCCCCCATGCCCTGCACCGCATCGTGGGCATCGTCAAGGCCTACAGCACCCGCGTGGGCTCCGGTCCCTTCCCCACGGAGCTGGAAGACGATACCGGCAGCTACCTGCGCGCGCAGGGGCATGAATTCGGGGCCACCACGGGCCGTCCCCGCCGTTGCGGCTGGCTCGACGCCGTGGTGCTGCGCGAGACGGTGCGTCTCAACAGCCTGACGGAGATCGCCCTCACCAAGCTGGACGTGCTCCAGGGCCTCCCCGCCCTGCAAGTCTGCGTGGCCTACGAACTGGACGGGAAGCGGCTCGATTACATGCCCCAGGGCGAGGGCGAGCTGGCCCGCGTGCGGCCCGTGTATGAGGAACTGCCGGGCTTTGAGCAGGACATCAGCGGCTGCACCTCCTTCGAGCAGCTGCCGGAGAGCGTGCGCCGTTATGTGGAGCGTATCGAGGAATTGACGGGCGTCCGCATCAGCATGGTCTCCGTGGGGCCGGACCGCCAGGCGACCATCGTCCGTTAGCTCTGTTTCCGCACTTCCGGCCCGGCAAGCGATTTGCCGGGCCTTTCCTTTTTTTGCAGGGGAAGCCATGACGACATCAGCCCTCTTTCCTGAGCTGGCCGGGGCCGCCCTCTCCCGCCTGCGGGAGCGATTGCAGCGGCTGGGCGAGCAGCCGCCGCAGGTGCTGCTGCTGGAAGGCGGCAGCGAGGCCCAGCGTCTTGCTTTGGCCCGCTGGTGGGCCTGCCGTCTGAAATGTCCCGAGGCTTCCGCCCCCTGCTGCGCCTGCACGGTCTGCCGGCAGGTCGCCGCCGGCGAGCATCTGGATATCCTGGCCTATGACGGGCGCATCAGCAACAAGGACGACGAGGAGAATCCCGGTCTTGTCCGGGCCTTCAACATGGACCGCGTCCGGGACCTCAAAAGCCGCCTGCGGGACGCGCCGCACGGGCCGGGCTACCGGGTGGTGATGCTGGCCGGTCTGACCCTTGCCCGTGACGAAGCGGCCAATGCGCTGCTGAAAAGTCTGGAAGAGCCGCTGCCGTCCACCCGTTTCGTCCTGCTCTGCGCCCAGCGGGAGCAGCTCCTGCCCACGCTGGTCTCCCGTTCCCTCTGCCTTACCCTGCCCTGGCCGGACAGTTCTTGCCGTGACCCGGAATTGCAGCCCTGGGAAGAAGCGCTCGGCGAGTTCCTGCGCTGCGGGCGCGGCCTGTTCGAACGCAGCAGCGCCCGCAATGCTCTGGACGCCGCCCTTGCCGGGCGCATCCTCCTTGCCTGTCAGAAAGCGCTGGCCCGCGTGCTGGCCGGTCGGGAAGATGTTGACAATCCACTGGACATGGCGCTTGCCGGTTTTGACGCCCCGGCCCGCGCCCTGTGCGGTCGCTGGCTTGCCGAGGCGCAGGAGGCGCTGACCTTCGCCGTGGGCCCGGCCCGCATCCTGGAAGCCCTCGCGGCCCGTCTTTTTGCCCTGCGGCAGGGCGGCGTCTGAGCCGGGCTGCCCGCTCTCCCCTGCCCCAAGCCCCCTGCCCCTTCCTCAGCGCGCTTTTACCGGGGGAAGAGACCAGGGACACGTGGCGCCGCCTCCCAAGGCAAGCGGAGCGTGTAGGGCTTGTTTGTTTTATCATCTGAAATTATTTGTAAAATTTGAGTTCACAGGCTCTCGAGCGGTCTGGCCGGCATGGTGGCTGTGGCGTGATGCGCAAGCGGGAAGAGATGCCGTGATGGGCTTGGAGAAAAGCAGAGGCAGACACAGAGGAAGAGAGGATGACGGGAGCTGCGGGAAATTTTCGCGACAAGTTCAGCAATACGGACGTCAGTACATTCGCCTTCATTTTGCTGACAGTGGCCTCTGCCGGTCTGTGGTCGTCTTTCTGGCTGTACGGTTTCGTCAAAAGCATCAACAGGCATGCGGGTAAAACAACGATCCCCGTGGCGCTCCCGGTGATCGTGATCACAGGCTTTTCATGGTCGACAGTGATGTTGAGCGTCGATCCGTTCGATTATGGACAGATGCTCATTGCGAAGATCTTGAGCCTCATGGCCGGGGTGCTGGGCTTGTACATTTCCTGTGCCTCAAAACGTCCGCTGGAAGAAATGTTCGCCAAAAGCGGCATGCCGAGGAAGTTGAGCTGGGTCTGGTGCGTGATCTTTCCGGCAATATACCAGTATTATACCGTATACAACATTGAGGAATATTACGCTCAACACGTCGAGGATGCAGAGGATACGCAAGACGCGCAGACTGAGGCGAGAGACTGAGTCCTCCGGCAAGGGGAAACGGCGGAGGCGTTTTGACCGCACGGCCCGGCACAGCGTCGCCCGGCCCACAGCAAGCGGAAAAAACCGCGTTTTTCCGCGAAACGAAAGACCGTATGGTGTGAGCTGCAAAGCGGTTCCAACGAAAAATGCGCTAAAAAAAGGGGCTCCTTCCTGTAAGGAGCCCCTTTTTTTGTATGAAGAAAACCTCCCGCTAGGCGGGAGGTTCAAAAAAGCTTAAAGCTTTGCGTGTGTTATAAAAACTCCTTTTGATTTGCTAGCATCACGTTGCGGTCTGGCAACTGCAACGATGAAGCAAATCAAAAGGAGGTCACAATGGGTGACAACAAAAGTTTAGCGCATACCAAATGGAACTGCAAATATCATGTAGTCTTTGCTCCCAAATATCGCCGCCAAGTTTTCTATGGAGAGAAAAAGCGA
>DWYJ01000008.1 GCA_019118745.1 Candidatus Desulfovibrio gallistercoris
GTTCTGTCGCCGCCTGCCCTTGTGCGCCGCCGAGGAGGCAGCCGATCAACGTGCGATCCGGCATACCGGTGGGAACGAGGCCGTAGAGCTGCTGCACCTGTCTGGTCGCTTCTCGCGTGATCTTGCCGAATACGGCGTCTATCTTGCCGGTGAAGAAGGCGTGTTCCTTGAGCATCTGCTGATAGGCGCGCACGGCGCTGGGGTTCTTTGTGTCCAGACATTGGGTGGCGGCTTCCAGCCTGGGGAGCGCATTCGCCCAAGCGCTGGCGTCGAGCGCGACCGCTGCCGCCTCAGGCCTGCCGTCCGACCAATGCGCTGCGTTGAGATCCCACAGCCCGTAGCCCTCCGGCCACAGGGGGAGGAAGTCCCGCACCGCGGCGATGGACATGGCTTCCACGCGCCGGCGGCTGTTTGGGTACTCGTCCGCTTCAGCGACGCTGGTGCGGAACACCTTGGACTCACCATAGATGCGGATTTCCCCGCCCGCTGCGGCGAAGCTTTCCAGAAGCGGAAACGTCTCTTGGTCCAGCGGCAGCGTAAAGCGTTCGCACTTGCGGGTGTCGACGGCCGTCTGCTCTGCGGCCAGCGCAAAGTCGTAGCGCACGCCGCCGGTGGTGATGGAAAGCGCGCCGGCCTGGAGCGGGCTGTTTTTGAGCAAATATACATAGAGGACGGGTTCCAGCAGCGACAGGTCGCGGTTGCCGCGCACGCCGGGGTACAGGATACAGACGCCGCTGCCCATGGAGCCGCTGGCCTCGCCCTGCTCAATCGCGCTGAGAAGCTGGCCGGCGGCCAGCGTATGCGCCGACCATTCGCCGGTGGATTCATCGAGCTGGAAACTCCGATAGCGTTCAAATTGCAGATGTGCGTCGAGACCGGCGGCGATTGGTAGCGATTCAGCGCAGCCGCAGCAACCAATGGCAAAGGTCAAAAACAGGATCAGAAGGGTTTTTCGCATTGCAGGCACTTCCTTTCTATCCAGAATGCCGCGCAGGCCAGGAGACTCAGGACGCCCACCCGGGCAAGGCCGCTTTGGAGCAGCAGGTCCCGGGCGTCGGGCAATCGCAAGTCGCGGGCGCGGAAGCTGTCCAGCAGTTCCGCGTAGAAACTGAGGTCTGACCAGCGCGTAGGCAGCAGCCGCACCGGCACGCACCAGAGAATGGCGAGGACAGCGCCCGCAAGCAGGGCCCCCAACAGGAGGTTCGCAGCTTCCCTGCGCCAGCCCCCGCGCCGGCGCAGGGCGCCCAGCGCAGAGGCAACGCGGAAGATGACGGGGAAGATGCACAGCAGCAGCGCGGCACGCGAGATTTCCAAGCCGCTGAACTCGAAGGGGTCCATCTCCTCCCCGAGGGCCGCAGCCAGTACGGCCAGTTCCTCGCGGCTGCCCGCTGCCAGGCGGTCGAAGCCCGCGTCCTGCGCGGCGGAGACCATCAGAAGCGGCCGCTCCACGTCGAGGACGCCGGCCACGAGCAGGGAATTGCCGTCCACGCGGACGCGATTGCCGGTTGCGTCCGTGGTGCGAAACAGCGCCCAAGCGGTATTCACGTCCAGCGCGCACGCACCGCTCTCCCCTTGGCGGGGCAGCCGTCCGGAGACAAGGGGAAAGGGGGCGATGCGGCCGGGATCGCCGAAAAAGCAAAGCGCCTGTATCTGCGCGCTGCGGGCGGGAAGGGCGTCGTTCGCCACAGGCAGGGAAGCGTCGTCCTGCCCATAGGCCGTCCATTCGATCTCGGGATACAGGGCGTCCAGCAAGGCCAGCTGGCCGCCGGTGGATGGGGCGATGGAGCAGGCCGCGCAGTTTGCCCACGTTGCGCACAGATTGACGGCGCAGCAGACGGCGGACGTCAGGAAGACGGCGAATGCCGCCAGACAGAAAAGCCTCATGATCGCACGCTTCATGTCGCACTCCTGACGCGGTCGCCCTCACCCACCGGCTTGTTGCTCAAGACAATCACCTGATCCTGCGCCAGCAGCGCAGCGTCGATGGCCGCAGACTGGGCGTCGGTTTCCTGGACGGTCACGGCGACGAACTGCGCATACTCCACCTCGCCCAGGACGCTCTGCCTCGTGCGGATGCGGTACACGCCCGCCGCTTCCCCGCGGTAGACGATGGCGCCCAGGGGCACGCACATCCCGTAGGTCCCGGTCGTCTGGGTGGCCGTCAGGGAAACGGACTGGCCGATGGCGCCGCAGCCGTCCGGGAGGGTAAATACGGCTTCATACCCTGCGGCCGTTGGCGTGAGGCTGCGCAGGGCCGCCGTCTCCGCGCTGGGGGTTGCTTCGCCGGAGAGCTGGAAACGCGCCTCCATGCCAATGGAGAGGTGCTCCGCCTGGTCGCTGGCGGCTTCGCAGCGCACGATCAGCGCCGAGGAAGCGGAGGCAAGCCGGAACGCCGCCCCGGCTGGGGCGACGTCGCCCGCTTCCACCAGGACTTCGCTGACGGCGCCGGACACGGGCGCCGTCAGCGTCGCGCCGCCGTACAGGAGCTGTGTGAGGCGGTCCACCTCCGCCTGCGCCGCCTGTGTCTCCAGATCCCGCAGCTGCTGCCGGGCAATCTGGCGCTGTACATCCGAGGCAGCGGACTGGGGCTGGGCCGTCCCGCCGGAGGACGGCTCCGCGCCCGGCTCCATGGCCTCCAACTGCGCCTGCAAAGCGAGCGTTTGCAGCGCTGCCTGCTTTTCTTCCAAGACGCGCCGCAGCGCTTCCCGGTCATACTCGGCGAGCACGTCGCCCGCCTCCACTTTCTGCCCGGCGCGGACGCAGACCCGGGCGATGGTCAGCCCCGCCTCCGCCGCCACGGCACGCTGTTCCTCCGCCTCGATTATCCCGCGAAGCGTCACGATGTGGGAGAGCGCGCCCGGCAGAGGGCGGCCGCATTCCACCACCGGCAGCAGCAGCGCGTCCGCCGCACGGCTGACCAGCGTTAGAAGCAGCATGGCCGCGAGGAAATATCCTAGCACACGCGGCCAAATGGAGCGTGGCTTTCCTTGGATCTGCACGATATCATCCCTCCTTGAGTCCCATGCTTCCAATGCCCTGTACCAGATATCGCTGGCCGCAGAGAAATACGAGCAGCGGCGGCAAAAGCGCGATGGCGGACGCGGTCATCGCCCAGCCCAGCGAGTCCTGCGTGATCTGCGGCAAATACATGGACAGCGGCCACAGGTTTTGTGAGCGCAGGAAGGTCATCGGCTGCTCGATCATGCCCCAGACCTCGATAAAGCCCAGCACCATGGCGCTGAGAAGTCCAGAAAATCCCAGGGGCAGGGCGATGCCCAGGAAGATACGCCCTTCCCCCGCGCCGTCGATGCGCGCCGCTTCCAGTGCGCTTTCCGGAATCGCCTCAAAAAAGCGCGTCATGATAAAAACCGGAAGCGTGGAAAAGGCCGTAGGCAGGATGATCGCCCAGCGCGTATCCATCAGTTGCAGCGAATCCAGGGCCAAGTACTGCCCGATCATGGTCACCTGAAACGGCATGAGCATGAGGAAGACGTACAGCCCAAAGATGGCCTTCCGGAAAGGGAAGCGGTAGCGGGCAAGCCCCCAGGCAGCGCCTACGCCCACCAGCTGCCCCAGCAGCGCGAGAACCGCGTAGACGATGGAATTCCAGAACATGGCGAAGAATTCCGGCGAATCCAGCATGAGTTCCATGTATCCCCGCAGCGTGGGATACTGCGGAAGCAGCGGCCAAGAGGCATATCCCGCCGCCCTGGAAAAGACAGGCCCGAGGGTTTTCAGCGCTTCGCCGCCGCCCATCAGCGAGCCGGTCAGCAGCATCCCCAGCGGGAACATCGGGGCCAAGCACAGCATCGCGCAAAGGCCGGCCCAAAGGCCTTTCCCCAATCCTCTCACACCCGCCGCCTCCCCCAGAATTTCTGCAAAAGCGCGACCGGCGCCGCCAACGCCAACGCGGTCAGGGTCGCGGCCGCGCATAGCTTATCCACGTCCAGCCGCAAAAACCAGTTGTTGAACAGATGCTGCAAAAGGTACATGCTCTCGTGGGGGTAATTGCCCGCCACCAGATAGGCCTCCCGGAACACCTTGAAGGCGTTGATCACGGACAGCACTGCGGTGACAAACAGCGTGGGATACAGGTGTGGAAGCGTGATATGGCGGAATTGCTGAAAGCGCCCCGCGCCGTCCAACTGCGCGGCTTCGTAGAGATTGGGGGGGACGTTCGTCAGCGCGGCTAGGATCAGCACCATGCCGAAGCCGGCGTTTTTCCAGATGTAACTGCCCACCAGCACCCAGAAGGACGCCCCGGAATCGAGAAAGGCGACGGTGTCTATCCCCATGGCGTTCAGCGCCGCGTTGACCAGCCCCTGGCTATCGAACAACAGCCGCCAGATCAGCGCCAACGAGGCCACCGGCAGAGCCAGCGGCACCAAGAAACTGGACTTCACGAACGCCGGGGCGCGTTTGACCGCCAGCGCGATTCCCAGCGAGAGAAGCAAAAGCAGCGGAATGGCGATGGCCAGAAAGCGGGCGGTATTGCCTGCGGCCAGGCGGAAGGAGGCGCTGTCCATCAGCGTCTGATAGTTCCCCCATCCGCGCCATTCCCCGGCGACGGAGAAAAACGACCGGCGCAGGGTGTCCATCATGGGGAACACCTGGAAGATGCTCACGCCGATGAGGCTGGGCAACAGGAACAGACAGCCGGTCAACGCCTCGCGGCGGCCCGCGCCGCTACTCCGCAAGGTACGCATTGGCCCGGGCGCACACGTTTTGCGCGGCCTGCGTGGCGTCGATGCCGCCCTGGAAGAAGGGCGCGCTCTCCTCCACGAGCATCTGGCAGAGCGTAAAGTCTACGACCACCGGCGTTTGCAATTCGTCGATGATCCCGCGCAGCCGGTCGCACTGTCCCTGATCGAGCCACTTGCTGGACCAGTAGATTTCCCCGAAGCCGCCTGCCGTGGTGTACTGCGGGGCGGCGTCTTCGCGCAGCATCGTCTCCAGCGCCGCAGCGTTTATCGGAAAACCTGCCGCCCCGTCAAAGGCCGAGTCCTGCGTGGCCTCGTCCAGTGCGCAGGCGATAAACGCCGTTGCTGTTTCAGGGTTCACCGTTCCCTTGTTTACGCCCAACGTCAGCGCGGGCACAAAGCAGCCTTGTGCCTGACCGGGCAGCGGCACGAAATCTCCGCCCTCAATGGCGCTTGCATGCAGCTGGCCGTTGATTTCCGCCAGCGCGTCCCTGCCCCGCAGCAGGCTGGGAAGCTGCCTTTGCAGGCCCGCCACCATCGTCATGCCGCCTAGTACCTCCGCCGCAACGCCCTTGTCCCTGCCGCTATATGGGTTCCATTCCAGCGCCACGCCCTCGTCGTTTAGCCGCGCCTGGTAATCCTGCCCGATTGCCTGCACGGCGGCCTCATACGTCCAGCTTCCGCGGATATCCCCGAGCGCGGCGAGAAACGCCTCAATCTTCGCCTCGTCCAGCCGCCCCGAATCGTCAAACCAGGCCGGGGCGCAGCTCAGGTAGAACGTGCCGGCCAGCAGCTCCACGTCTGTGGCGTAGAGGGGCAGCGCGTCCGGGTTTTCCCGCGCCCATGCCGCCATGTCCGCCAGCATCTCCAGGCCCGCTACCTCGCCCCACAGCGTGGGCAGCAAAAAGCGCGTGGGCACGGCGGCGATGGCGCCGTCTTCCGCAAAGGACGAGGCCACGCTTTCCAGCAGTTCGCCGGAATCGAGCATCGGCTGTATGGTGGAGGACAGGTCGAGCAGCATCCCCTGCCGGATGTAGTTTCCCACCTGGAGGCCGTCCAGCACCAGCACGTCCGGCCCATTGCCGGAGAGAAGCTCCGTGTTCAGCGTGCGGATGGCGTCGTCCCGGGTAACGGCGGTGCCCTGGGGCAGCGCCACCGTAATATCGACCATGACATCCGGATGCACCTGCTGGAACTGATTCACATATTCGCGCAGCGTCTGGCTGTCGTAGAGCGTGTAGACGCTCAAAAGCGTGTTCGGCTCGGTGGCGATATTTTCGTCGTAGCGATAGGCGATGAGCGACTTAACCCCGCCCTGCGTATAGGCGACGATCGGGTTGTCCTGCGCATCGAACAGCAGGGCACATACCTCGGCGCCGGGCTTGCTCGCGGTCATCAGGCGACCGTCGGCGATCTGCACCATGAGGGCGCTGCCGGCGTTGACCTGATATAGCCCGTCCGAACAGACGTAGTACAGCGCACCGTTTCCGTCATAGCCGGCCACGCCGTCGCTGGCCGCGCTGGGCAAGGGCAGCGTGCGCAGGGTCTGCCCGCTCTCCACGTCGAGCACGGTGATCAGGCCGTTGGCCGGGGAGCAAATGGCGATTTCTTCGCCATAGGCGGCCACCGAAGCGCCGCCCGGCACGGCATAGCGCTTGAGCGTTTCCCCCTCCGGCGAGAAGCGGAAGGCTTCCATGTCGCTGAGGACAATCAGGCCGCCGGAGGGCAGCGCGCAGAACAGCAGGCGGTCCGCGCCCGTGAAGAGCTTCTGGTCCAGCTGTACCCGCTGCGCCTGGCCGTTTTGGATGCGCTCGAGGAAGGGATAGCCGTCCTGCGTTTGCATGGCCCAGCCGGAGGACAGGTAAACCGTGCCGTCTGGGGCCACGGCAATGCCGTTGATGCCGCCCAGCGCGGGCGAGGTTGCCTCGTCGTGGCCGGTGGGCAGCGTTTCCCAGTTGTTGGCGGCGATGTCAAGGCTGCGCAGCAGCGTTTCTCCCCTTGCGTCCACGGCGTAGATCGTGCCGCCTGCCTGTGTGAACGCCTGCCACGTCCCGCTGGGAAGGTCTACCGGCGTTTCCACGTAGCGCCCCATGGCCACCCCAGCGGCCAGGGAGACGCCGGAGAGAAAGAGCGCCGCAGGCAACGCCAGGCAGAGAAATAGGTATAGCCGCCTTTTCCAATTCTTTTTCATGATACCCTCCCGCGCAAAAATCGTGTATAATAAGGGCAAGGGGCCCTTACAGCCTCATTCTAACAGGCGCTTTTCTAAAAGGTTTCTAAGTCCGGGAATTAGAGGAAAATTAGATACTTTCGCGCTATCATGGGGACATGGAAGGGAGGCGCGTTCATGCGGATACTGATCGTTGAAGACGACGCCCCGCTGGCCCAGGGGCTGGCGTTTCATTTAAAACACGCGGGCTTTGCGGCCGATGTCTGCGAGGACGGCTTGAGCGGCCTGGAAGCCGCCTGGCAGGGCAAATATGAATTGATCCTGCTGGACCGGATGCTGCCGGGAATAGACGGCGTCCAGCTCCTCCGCCGTCTGCGGGAGAGGCGCATCACCACCCCTGTGCTGATGATCACGGCCCTGGCCAATATCGGCGACCGGGTGGAGGGGCTGGACGCGGGGGCGGACGATTACCTGGTAAAGCCCTTCGCCGTGGAAGAACTGCTGGCGCGGGTGCGCGCTCTGGGGCGGCGTACGCCGCAGCTCAGTGAACCGGAGCGATTGCGGTATGGAAGGATTACCTTGAATGCGGACCGTGGCTTTTTGCAGCACGAGAGCGGCGCTTCCTGTGCGCTGAGCCGCCGGGAGGCTAGCCTGCTGGCCCAGTTCATGCGCAATCCCGAGCGCGTACTGCCCCGCGAGCTGCTGCTGTCGCGGGTTTGGGGCGACGCGCCGGTGGAGGGCGGCAATCTGGACAATTACATCTATTTTTTGCGCAAGCGGCTGAGCGCGGTGGGGGCGGATGTGAAGATCGCTACCGTGCATGGCATCGGCTTCCGCCTGGAGTGCCCATGATCGCGGCGCTGCGCGGAAAGCTGACGCTGCTGCTCACCGGCGTGCTCGCCGCCGTAATCCTTTGTACCGCGCTGGCGGCGCTCCTTGTCTCCGAGGGGCAAATGGAGGGCAGCGAATGGGTGCGGCTGACGGCGCAGATGGAGCGCGTCGTGCAGGACGTGCGCCTGAACAGCATTCTGAAAGCGCCGGAACTCGCCAAAATCGAGGCATCTGACAATCTCATCATCTCCATCGCCGACAGCGGCGGCCCCATCCCCTTCCGCGGCGGCTGGCAGAGCGCGACGGACAGAGAGGTCCTGATTTCCCGCGCCATAGCGGCGGCAGAAGGCGCCACCGGCAATTGGCAGGGCACGGTCATGGGCGATCACGGCGAACGCTACCTGGCGGCGGTCAGCCAGATCAACGACTATCGAAGCCCGCGCACCGTCGCCGTCCTGCGGGACATGGGCGAAGCGGACGCCCAGCGGCGCGTCCAACGGCTGCGGTATGGGGGCATCGCGCTGTCGGCGCTGGCCGTCATCGCCCTGTTCTGCTGGTTCTTTACGGGATGGGCCGTGCAGCCCATCCGGGACGCCCACGAAAAGCAGAATCGCTTCGTATCCGCCGCTTCCCACGAGCTGCGCACGCCGCTGCAGGTGATCCGCTTCAACGCGGAGGCGCTGAAACTGGCGCCGCCCGACCCAACCCCGTTTATCCAGCAGATCCTCAAGGAGCTTACGCACATGGGTCGGCTTTCCGATGATCTGCTGCTCCTGACCGCCGCGCCTGAACGGACGGCGGGAGGCAGCCCGGTAGAGGCCGGCGCGCTCATCCGCAGCGCGGCGGAATGCTATGCCGCGGCGGCGGCGCAGAAGGGCGTAGGGTTGAGCGCCGTGCGCCCGAAAGAAGCGCTGCCGTTGGTAGAGGGCAATGAAGCCATGCTGCAGCGGGCGGTGAATATATTGGTGGACAACGCCGTCTGCTACACGCCGGCTGGCGGGCATGTGCGCATCATCGCGGAGCGGAAAGGGCGCGAAGTCGTGCTCAGCGTTGAAGACGACGGCCCCGGCATCGCCCCGGAACACCGCAAACGCATTTTTGAGCGCTTCTACCGC
>DWYJ01000098.1 GCA_019118745.1 Candidatus Desulfovibrio gallistercoris
GATATGATTTGAAAAATTTTTCCAGCCTATCCTTACGGACACCCCTCGCAATCCGCCTTTTTATCACGCGAAATCTGCGTTCAAAATTCATCTAAAAATATTAACGTATTTATATTGTTTAAAATTTTTTAAAAAATAAATATTGTTTAGATAGGTAAAATTAGTTCTTGCTTTATAAATTTTTCAATCGTATAAAAAAGCGGTGGTGAGATTTTCCCCACGCGCGTGGGGGTGTTTCCACGGCTGAGCCCGTGCGCGTGATCAGCGTGCAATTTTCCCCACGCGCGTGGGGGTGTTTCCATTGCCTAGATGTGCAAAAGCTCTCGCACGGGAGTCTTCCCCACGACCGTGGGGGTGTTGACAAGGCACCTATGACACATTTGCATACTAATTTCGGGACAGCTCTCCGAAAGGAGGATAGACCATGAAGCAGCTTCTGCTGGACGCTGCGGCCCAATCCGTGGCCGGCGTCGTGGTGGCCCTGTTTTACCATTGGTAGAACCTTAACTAACAGTCTGCCCCTGATAAGAGGGGGAACTCTTACAGGGGCAGAAGCAAAGAATAAATAATTCCGGGGACTGTCCCACCGGGCAAGGGGTGTTACCGCACCTCTTGCCCTCTTCTTATATTGACAGACGTCAATATTGGCAAGGCCCCGCGACAAGGAGCGCTCCCTCAAGCGACCTGAGCATCTCTGGCAAAAGCGCGCTGGGGAAGGGATGGGGGGCTTGGGGGGAAGGGGAACCCCTCTCGCGCGGCGGCGACCGAAAGGCGGCCGCAGGCCGTGCCCGTTAGGCGACGAAGGAGCCTTACGGGCATCGACAGCAACGCGAGGGGTTCCCCTTCCCCCCAAACAGACAACGAATGATGTCAACAGACCCTAATGGCCGCAGATGTGGCTGAGCAGGTGGTGCATTTTTTCTTTCTTGGTGCGGAGGTAGGCCTCGTTTTCGGGGCAGGCGTCCACTTCGATGGGCACGCGTTCCACGATCTCGATGCCGTAGCCGGAGAGGCCGACGATCTTCTTGGGGTTGTTGGTCAGCAGGCGCACCTTGTGGATGCCGAGGTCCACGAGGATCTGGGCCCCGGTGCCGTAGTCGCGCAGGTCCGGCGGGAAACCGAGTTTGCGGTTGGCCTCCACGGTATCGTAGCCTTCGTCCTGCAGGGCGTAGGCGCGGATCTTGTTGGCCAGGCCGATGCCGCGTCCTTCCTGTCGCATGTAGAGCAGCACCCCGCGCCCTTCCCGTTCGATCTGACTCAGAGCCGCGCCGAGCTGGGCCCGGCAGTCGCAGCGCAGGGAGCCGAGCGCGTCCCCGGTGAGGCATTCGCTGTGCACGCGGACGAGCACGGGCTCCGGCCCGCTGATGTCGCCCTTGACGAGGGCGATGTGGGTACCCGGTTCGCGCTCGCTCTCGTAGGCGCAGATGGTGAAGTCCCCGAACTGGCTGGGCAGGTGGGCGCGGGCCGCGCATTTGACGGAGACCTGTCCGCGTTCCATGCGGTAACGGATGATGTCCTTGACCGCGGCGATCTTGAGGCCGTGCTCTGCGGCGAAGACCTCCAGATCGGGGAGGCGGGCCATGGTGCCGTCGTCCTTCATGATCTCGCAGATGACGGCGGCGGGGCGGAGCCCGGCGAGGCGGGCAAGGTCCACGCTGCCCTCGGTCTGCCCGGCGCGGGCCAGCACGCCGTCGACGCGGGCGCGCAGGGGGAAGACGTGGCCGGGGGTGACGATGTCCTCCGGGCGGCTCCCGTCGGCCACGGCCACCTGGATGGTGCGGGCGCGGTCGGCGGCGGAGATGCCCGTGGTGGTGCCTTCGCGCGCCTCGATGGACACCGTGAAGTTGGTGCCGAAGCGGGAGCCGTTGCGCTGGGTCATGAGCGGCAGATCCAGCCTGTCGGCCATGTGGGGCGCGAGGGGCAGGCAAATGAGTCCGCGGCCGTATTTGGCCATGAAATTGATGGCTTCCGGGGTGACGAATTCCGCGGCCATGGTCAGGTCGCCTTCATTTTCCCGGTCCTCGTCATCGACGAGGATGATCATCTTGCCCTGCTTCAGTTCGGCCAGGGCTTCAGGGATGGTGCACAGGGGCATGTCGTATTCTCCTGCCGCGTGGCGGCGATAAGTCATGGAGCCCGTCGGGCGACGGGTACGGGAGTAAAGTAGGGACGGCTCCCGCCCCTGTCAACGGACGGTCCTGTCCGGGCGAGGCTCAGAAGCTGTCCCGGTGCGCGAGGTTCTCGGCCTTGGTGTGGGTACGCTGCTCGAAAGCCTCGCCGTTGACCATGACGCGCTCGTGCGTGCCTTCGCCGATGAGGCCGCCGGCGTCGTAGGCCGCCACCCGGAAGGTGAAGCCCTTGCCGTTGGGGGAGATGCCCGTCAGCTCCGCCGTGAAGCGCACCTTCATGCCGCAGGGCGTGGCCGAGACATGCGAAACGTCCACATGCGTGCCCACGGTGGTGCAGCCTTCGGGCAGCAGAGGCTGGAGCAGATCCACGGCCGTGGCCTCCATGCCGGCGATCATCATGGCCGTGGCATAGACGTAGACGTGGCCGCTGCCGATGCTGGAGGCCATCATGTCGCAGGTGACGGTGATCTCTTTCCGGCCGGTGAGACCGACACGCAGAGCGGTTTCCATATCAATTCTCCTGTGCGTTATGTTGCGGTGACGGGAGGGAGGGCAGCGGTTCGAGACGGAAGAAGCGCAGCCGCAGGGCGTTGCTGACGACGGAGAAGGAGGACAGCGCCATAGCCGTGCCCGCGATCATGGGCGAGAGCATGGGGCCGCCGAAAAGGTGCAGCAGGCCCGCGGCGACGGGCAGGCCCAGGATGTTGTAGCCGAAAGCCCAGCCGAGGTTCTGCCGGATGTTGCGCAAGGTGGCGCGGGAGAGCGCAAGGGCGCTGAGTACGGCGCTCATGCCGCCGCGCATGAGCACGATGTCTCCGGCCTCGGCGCTCACGTCCACGCCGGAGCCCACGGCCATGCCCACATCGGCCAGCGCCAGCGCGGGCGCGTCGTTGATGCCGTCGCCCACCATGCCGACCGTCTGGCCGTCCTGTTGCAGCCGCCGGATGTATTCGGCCTTGTCGTCGGGCAGCAGGCCCGCGCCCACGTCCTCCGGCGCAATGCCCACGCGGGCGGCGATGGCGCGCGCCGTGCGCTCGTTGTCTCCGGTGAGCATGACCACACGCAGGCCCATGTCCTGCAGGCGGCGGACGACCTCCGGCGATTCCGGCCGCAGGGCATCGGCGAGGGCGAGGATGGCCGCCAGTCGCAGCCCTTCGCCGCCGCTGCCGGCAGCGGACGCGCTCTCCCCTTCCGGCGTGCGGACATGGGGCGCGACGGCCAGCATGAGCGGCGTCTGCCCGCGTTCGGAGGCGGCGGCCAGCTGTTCGAGCGTCTCATCCGGCACGACGAGGCCCAGCCGCCCCATGAGATTGGTGCTGCCCACGGCCACCTGCCATTCCGTTTCGCCCAGACGTACGATGCCCGCAATGCCGCGTCCCGGCCACACGCTTTCGTTGCGCACGGGGCAGACGGGCAGGCCCTTTTCCTGCGCGGCCGCGGCGATGGCCCGCGCCAGCGGATGTTCGGAACGGCTTTCCAGCGCCGCCGCCAGCGCCAGCAGCGCGCCGCCGTCCAGCGCCGCCGGGGCGCTCTCCAGCCGCTGCATGTCCGTCAGGACGGGCCTGCCGGTGGTGAGGGTGCCGGTCTTGTCCACGGCGATGACCTGGAGCCGCCCGGTCTGCTCCAGCGCGGCCCCGTTCTTGATGAGCACGCCGAGCTGCGCCCCGCGTCCCGTGCCCACCATGATGGACATGGGCGTGGCAAGGCCCATGGCGCAGGGGCAGGCCATGACCAGCACGGCCACAAAGACGGTGAGCGGAGTGCCGGCCGGTTCGTCGCTGCCCAACCACCAGGCAAGGGCGGCCAGCAGGGCAAGGAGCATGACCGACGGCACGAAGTAGAAGCTCACCCGGTCGGCCAGCCGGGCGATGGGGGCCTTGCTGCCCTGCGCCTCGCGCACCAGCCGGATGATGCGGGCCAGCCGCGTGTCCTGCCCCACCTGCTCGGTGCGCATGGTCAGGGGCCCTTCGCCGTTGACGCTGCCCGCCACCAGCTCATCCCCGGCGGAGACGGCCACGGGCACGGATTCCCCGGTGAGCAGGGACATGTCCACGGCACTGGTGCCGGTCAGGATGACGCCGTCCACAGGCACGCGGGCCCCGGGGCGCACCAGCAGCACGTCCCCCACCTGCACCTCGGCCAGCGGGATCTCCGTGGCCCCGCCGTCTTCGTGCACCTTGAGGGCGCGCTCCGGCGTCAGGCGCAGCAGCGCGCCCATGGCGTCCCCCGCCTTCTGGCGGGCCGTGAATTCCAGGAACTGGCCGAACTCGATCATGGTGACGAGCACGGCGCAGGATTCATAATACAGGTTCATGGCCCGGCCCGCGGGATCATGGCCCAGCAGCCCGAGGATGGTGTTGACGAGGCTGAAGAGGAAGGCCGCGCCGGTACCTACGGCCACCAGACTGTCCATGTTCGGGCTGCGCCGGACGAGGGCCGTCAGGCCTTCCGCGTAAAAATGCCTGCCCAGCCAGACCACGGGCAGCGTCAGCACGAGCTGCGCCAGCATGAAGGCGCGCGGGGCGCTGTGCGGGGCGAGGGCTTCGGGCAGGGGCAGGCCCGCCATGTGCCCCATGGAGAGATAGAGCAGCGGCAGGGCGAAACAGAGCATGGGCAGGAGACGGCGCAAGCGCTTGCGGCGTTCCTCCTCCGCCTTGTGGCGGCTGTCGGCGAACTGGCGGGCCGGGTCTTCCGGGCGGGAGGGCGTCGCGCCGAAGCCGAGCCCCGCCACCTTGGCCACGATGGCCGCCGACAGTTCATCCCGACGGGACCGCGGCACCCGCACTTCCGCCTTGGCCGTGGCCAGATTGACGGATACGCCCGCCACCCCGTCCATGCGGCCCACCACGCGCTCGATGCGCGAAGAGCAGGCCGCGCAGTGCATCCCCTGGATATCGTAGCGCAGAGAACAGAGCTGTTCGTCACTCATGGCGATCCTCCCCGCTTGCGGCACCGGCCCGGCCGGTCCCCGGTTCATTTCCCCGCCCGCCATGCCGCTGCGCGGCGGGGCGCAGCTTGACGACCGATGCAGGCGGGCGTACACAGAAGATGAACCTTATGAAAATGAAAATCAATACCCTGTAAACACGCTTACTCTGGAGGCTGACATGCCCGTACTGAAAGTGAACGGAATGCGTTGCGGACACTGCAAAGCGGCTGTGGAAGAAGCCGCGGCCAAGATCCCCGGCGTCAGCAGGCCGGAAGTGGACCTGGAAGCCGGCGAACTGCGCTTCGAGGAAAGCGCCCCCGTGGATATGGCCGCCCTGCGCGAAGCCATCGTCGACATCGGCTTTGATCCGCAATAGAGCGTTTTTGCCTTTTTCAAAGGCGAAACGCGAGGCGGCGGCACGGCGCTGCACGCCATGACACAAGGGGGGCATTTGCCCCCCTTGTGCTTTCCTGGCATGCCGAACAGGCTACGGGCCCGAAGAGCGCCCGAAGGCTGCCGGCGTTTTTTCCGGCGCACGGGAAAAGCCTGCTGCGCGCGCCGCCTCGCATATCATCCTTTTCAAGGATGATATGCGCTATTCGTCTTCGTCGTCCTCGTCATCTCCATACACATCGATCAGCACTTCGACGGCACGGATGCCGCCCGGGCCGACCTGCAGCAGTTCGGACGTGACGCACCTGCTGTCGTCATAGAAGTTCTCGACGAAATCCCTGATGTTGTCCTCAAGGGTCTCGTAATCTTCCGTGCTGAAGACGCAGAAGCGCCAGCTGGTGGGCATGACGGCATACAGCGGCCAGCCGAAGCGCTCACCGACCCGCTCGCCGAAGGAAGGCGCGAACAGCAGCGCGGCATTGAGCGTCTCGTCCTCAAGGTCAAAATAACCGATGGTGCCCTGACTGCCTTCCTGGACCACAAGTTCCGTCTCCGCCAGCAGGCGGTCGCCATTCTCCGCGGCGACCTGCCGAGCTTCCTCTTCCGTGACGTCCCACTTCTCGAGCATCTCCGGCGTGACCCAGATATTGCGCTTGGGCGTCTCCAGGATGAGGTAGCGGATGCTGTACTCCGTCACGTTGTCGTAGATCTCGGGGAGCGTCTCCACATCATACGGACGCATGGCGTAGTAGATGTGCCCGCGGGCCTCTTCCCAGCTGTCGGGCTCCATGCTGCCGCTCCCCTCGGGATTCAGGGCGGCGGCCACCTGAGACACGAAATCCTCCAGGACCTCTTCGTCCCCGGTCTCGGCATAATGTTCCGCCACGTTTTCCAGATTGATCATGGCGGACTTGTGGGAGGGGGGAGCTGACGTGCAGGCTGGTCGCGGAAGGCTGGCTCACCAGCTTCAGCCCGTATTCCGGCAGTTTTTCCAGCACGATCTGCAGCACCCGCGGGTCAAGTTCGTTTCCCATACGCAAGTATCTCCTTTATGTGGTGTATAAGCGTCGACGAGCTATTCGTCGCCGTTCTCGCCGTTCGCCTCGACCCACGCTCCGACGGAGCGTATGCCGCCCGGGCCGATCTCCAGCAGTTCGGGGCTCAGGAATTTGTTGTCATCGTAATTGCGGATGACAAAGTGGATTATCCGCTCCTGGAGCTGCTCAAAATCCTTCTTGCGGAAAAGGCAGAAGCGCCGCTTGTTGGGGATGACGGCATACAGCGGCCAGCCGAAGTGCGGGCCGACACGCTCGCCGAGCGAGGGGGCCAGCAGCAGAGCGGCATTGAGGGTTTCATCCTCCAGATCGAAATGCCCGATGGAGATGCCGTCGTCGAGGCTTTCCACAGAAAATTTCGTTTCCTCCAGCAGACGTTCGCCATTTTTCTCCGCGGTCTGTCGCGCTTCCTCTTCCGTGACCCCCCAGCGTTCAAGCATCTTGGGCGTGATCCATTCATTGCGGGTGGGCGATTCCAGGATGAGATGGCTGACGCAGTACGGCGTCACCTGCCTGGCCAGCGGAGGCTGCACTTCATCGTCCGTGCGGGGATGCATGGCATAATAGATATGCTCGCGGGCGTCCTTCCAGTCGGGGAGATCGTCCTGCGTCAGGGCGGCGGCTATCCGGGCCACGAAATCGTCCAGGGCTTTTTCGTCCCCCGTTCTGGTGTAGTACTCCGTCACGTTTGCCAGATTGATCAGGGCGGCAGCGCCGGAGGCCGAACGGATGACCAGACCGCCATCCTCAGACCGGATCTCCACCAGTTCCAGCCCGTATTTCGGCAGCTTCTCCAGCACGGTCTTCAGCACGTGCGCGTCGGCTTCGTTTGCCATAGGCATGCATCTCCTTTATGCGATGTCTTTGCGTCGCCGGCGGGCAACGCACGAATATCATCCGGCCTGCACGCCCCCGGTCCCCCGGCTGACGAAGCTGAAGGGGATCTCGCGGCCAAGGCCTTTCTTGATGACCTTATCCATGCCCTTGAGGGCATCCTGCTCCACCAGACAGTTGCCGCTGCCCGCGATATGCAGGCGGACGGCCTCACCGCCGTCGCGCCGGAACTCCGCGGTGTGCACATTCTGGCAATGGGTGCGGTCGAGCCCTTCGGCCAGCGAGAGGAAGAGCGCGCAGGGGCGCAGATGCTGCGCCAGCCGTCCGAGCCCTTCGGTGGAGGCCTGCTCCTGCTTGCGGGAAGGCCCCTTGCCGTGCAGCAGGGCCAGCTGGGCCATGAATTCGATCTCGTCCTGGGTGAAGCCCAGCAGTTCCGTATTGCGGATGAGGTAGTGGCTGTGCTGGGCATGCTTGGGATAGGCGATGAAGATGCCGATGTCATGCAGGATGGCCGCATGGCAGAGCAGTTCCCGCGCCTGTTTGTCCGGGCTGATGCAGCCGCACTCCGCGGCGGAATCATACAATTGCAGGGCAAGGCCCATCATGTGCCGGGCATGGCGCTCCTCGTAATTGCAGCGCCGGGCCAGGCGCTGCACGCTCTGTTCCCGTATGCCGCCGGGCACGGGCTGCGAGCCGTACCCCAGCCGACGCAGCTGATCCACCAGGATGCCGTCCAGGATGTTGCGGTTGCTGACCTGCATGGTCTCGAGGTGCAGCTCTTCCAGCATGGCCTGCAGGATGGCCGCCCCCGGCACGAGCACTTCCGCCCGCCGCGGGCTCACGCCCGGCAGTTCCTTACGCTTGGACAGGGGCAGGGAGCAGATGTGGCGCGAGGTGCGGCGCAGGTTCTCCAGCGTGAGGGTGGTCTCGTCCGGGCCGGGAGCCGTGCCCCGCTCCAGACGGTGCCCCAGCGCATGCAGGGTCTGGATGGTGCCGGAACTGCCCACCAGCTCCGTGATGTCGTAGGCGCTCACCCGCTGGAGGCTGTGCGAGGCCTCCATGCGCACGAAATTGCGCATGGCCGCGAATTCGGCTTCGGAGACGGGTTTTTCCCGGCCCTGGAGGAACTGGTTGTCCAGTCGCACGCACCCCAGCTTGAGGGATTCGAGGCAGGCGTGATCCAGCGAGTTGCCCACGGCGAGCTCGGTGCTGCCGCCGCCGATGTCCATGAACAGACGCTGGCTCAGGCTGTGCGGCAGTCCGCTGGAGACGCCCAGATAGATGAGCCGGGCCTCTTCCTGCCCGGAGATCACGGTGACGGCAAGCCCCGTGGCTTCATAGGCCCGCTGGATGAATTCCTGGGCGTTATGGGCGTCGCGCACGGCGGAGGTCGCCACGGTGATGACCTCCTGCGCGCCGTAGGAGGCGCACATGGCCCCAAAGGAGTGCAGCACATGGAAGGCCCGTTGCATGGCCTCTTCCTGCAGGCGGCGCTCCTGGAAGGCGTTCTCGCCCAGGCGCAACATGTGCTTGACGCGGTTGAGCACCGCAAATACGCCGTTGGGAGCGATGCGCACCACCATGAGGTGGGCGGAATTGCTGCCCAGATCGATGATCCCCAGAATCCGGCCTACGCCCGTGCCCGTTCCTTGCATTGCCAGCGAACCTCTTTTTCGAAAACCTGCCGGAACAGCTCCGCCTTGCTCTCAAGACGATGCAGCTCCGCCGAACAGCCCAGAGCGGACTTCACCTTCAGCACCAGCGTGTCCCCGTCGAGACGCGCTTCCATCTTCCCTACCGCTCCCGTGTGGCTGTAGTCCAGCGCATCGGCCAGCCGCAGCAGGGCGGCAAGCTGCCGCACGGCCCGCTGTTCCGCAGCGTCCAGCGCGGCAAAGCGCCGCTGACGGCGCGAAGGGTCGCGGCGGCGGTGATAGCGGGCCACCAGCGCCGCATAGGCCCGCAGTTCGGCCGGCACATCCTGGCCGGGCACGAGGTTCTGACGGATCATGCGCGCGCTGCGCTTGTGGTGGGCCCGCTGGCCTTCGACCCAGCCCACGTCATGCAGCAGAGCCGCCCAGTCAAGCACGCCGCCCCACAGGGCGTCAAGCCCGTGGAGCTCCTGCGTGGCCCGGAAGAGCTCGCGCGCGAAGCCGGCCACCCGCTTGCCGTGCACCAGCGCTCCCAGCAGGGTGTCCTCCCGCAGTTCCCCGGCGGCGCTCTCTTCCGGCTGCGGCGTCAGCGCCGCTTCGGGAGCGGCTGCGGGCCGGAGCTTCCCGCCTTTTTTGCCCGCCGTGTCCTTTTTCTTCCTGCCTTCGGCCGCTCCGGCCGTCAGACGCAGGATCTCGGTCGAGACATCCACGCTCGCGCCGGGCGCATCCCCGGCCGCCGCCGCTTCTTCGGCCAGACGCGCGGCCTTCCTGGCCGCCTTGGCCGCCAGTTTCTTCTTGATGGGGCAATTCTTGCGGCAGTCCTTGCAGACGCCGTCATGCCAATGTTTGCAATGCGCCATGTCGTCTCCTTGCCGTCACCTTCGGCAGAGCGGGGCCCCACGGGCCCCGCCATATTTCGTTGTCCTACTCAGCCAGACAGCCGAACCTTTCCAGCATGCGATACTGTACGCCGCCCTGCTCGCCCTTGGGCGAGTCCGGCGGGGTATAGCTGCCGTCCGCCTGCAGGCGGTACACCCGCGTGTCCTCGATATGCGGCTTGAGCACCTCCCGGCTCACGCGTTCCCGCAGGGCCGGGTCAAGGATGGGCGCGAGCACCTCGATGCGGCGATCCAGATTGCGGGGCATGAGGTCGGCGCTGCCCATGTAGAGCGTCGGATCCCCGCCGTTGTGGAAGTAATACAGGCGCACATGCTCCAGGAAACGGCCGACGATGGACGTCACCTCGATGTTCTCGCTCAGGCCGGGCACATTGGGCCGCAGGCAGCAGACGCCGCGCACCTGCAGGCGCACGCGCACGCCGGCCTGCGCCGCCTGATAGAGTTCCTGTATGCAGATCTTGTCCACCAGCTGGTTGCACTTCAGCACGATGAAGCCGTCCCCGTGCGTGCGCTGGCGATCCACCTCACGCCGGATGGCCGCCACAATGGCCCGGCGCATGCCGTGCGGGGCGACCAGCAGATGCGTGTAGTCGTCCTTTTCGGCATAGCCGGTCATGACGTTGAACAGCTCGCTCACCTCGGCGCAGATGCCGGGGTGCGAGGTCATGAGGCCCATGTCCGTATAGATCTTGGCCGTGGAGGGATTGTAATTGCCCGAGCCGATATGCACATAGCGGCGCACGCCCTGCGTCTCGCGGCGCACCACGAGACAGAGCTTGGCGTGGATCTTCATGCCGGGGATGCCGTAGACCACATGGACCCCGGCCTTTTCCATCTCTTCGGCCCAGCCGATGTTGCTGGCCTCGTCGAAGCGGGCCTTGAGCTCCACCACCGCGGTGACCTGCTTGCCGCTGCGCCGGGCCTCGATGAGGGCCTGCACGATGGGGGAATCCTTGCCCACCCGGTAGAGCGTCTGCTTGATGGCGATGACGCCGGGGTCCTCGCTGGCGCGGCGGATGAACTCCTGCACCGCCCCAAAGCTCTGGTACGGATGGAAGAGCAGCACGTCCTGCGTGCGCAGGGCATCGAAGATGGCTTCGCCGCTCTCCTCGGCAAAGGGTTTGGGCAGCACCGGATGCATGGGCTCGTCCTTGAGGCCGGGCCTGTCCAGTCCATAGAGGGCCATGAGTGAAGAGAAGGCCATCGGCCCCTTGACCCGGTAGACCTGAAAGGGCTTGAGCTCCAGGATGTCCACGAGGAAGCGCCGCATGTCCGCGGGCATGGAATGGGCCACCTCCAGCCGCACCACATCCCCGAAACGGCGCTGGTCCACCAGATCGCGCACGGCTTCCAGCAGGTCGTCGGCCTCGTCCTCCTCGATCTCCACATCCGCGTTGCGGGTGATGCGGAACAGGGCGGAATTGACGATCTTCATGCCGGGGAAGAGCATGGGCAGATGCTGCTGCACCAGCGTCTCCAGCAGGATGATGTCATTGTCCCGCGTATTGGAGCTGAAGCCCAGCGAGGTGTAGCTCTTGGCTTCCTTGCTGCGCGGCGAGAAGACGAGACGCGGGAAATTGTTGGGGATCTTCAGGCGGGCATAGCGGGTGACGCCATGCTTGTCCTCGAGCTGCACCAGGAAGTTCAGCGTCAGGGCCGAGATGACCGGCAGCGGATGGCTGGGGTCGATGGCCTGCGGCGTCAGCGCCGGGAAGACCTCGTCCGCGAAATACTGGTCAAGGAATTTCTGCTGCTTGCGCGTGAGGTCGCAATAGCGCACGAGGCGCACCCCGCGCTCACGCAGATGCGGCACCAGCCATTTGCTCCAGTGCTCCTGCGCCTGGGCCAGCTGGGCCAGCACCAGCCGCCGGATCTCCGCCAGCTGGCGGCCGGGCGGCGTCTTGTCCGGGCCGGTGGACGGCACATGGTTCTCATACTGCCGCTGCACGTTGGCCACACGGATCATGAAAAATTCGTCAAGATTGCTGCGGAAAATGCAGAGGAACTTGAGCTGCTCCAGCAGGGGCTGGCGGCTGTCCAGCCCCTCGTTGAGCACACGGGCGTTGAATTCCAGCCAGCTGGTCTCCCGGTTGATGTACAGACCAGGGCAGGACAGATCGTGGATCTGCGCCTCCGTGCACTCCCGCAGCGCCTCGCCGTGCGGCGGAAGGACCTCGGCGGCGGAAAGCTCCTGCTCCGCCTGTTCTTTGTTCTTCTTGCCGCTTTCGGCGTCGGACTTGCTGCCCATATCCTGCTCCTTCCTTTTTTGAGGTTGGCCTACACCACAAGTATGACAAAATGATGACGGCAGGGCAATGCGCGCCCCGCAAAAGAAGGGCTTGCTCATTGGGAGCAAATGGGTAACACTAAAAAGATACCATCCGTTATTGCTTACGGGGACGCTTTTCCCGCGGGGGGAGGCCATCGCCCCGCCAAAGGGCCGACTATGCGCTATGACATCCCGTTTCGCCCTGAACGGCGGCAGGACGCCCGTCCCGCCGCCTTTTGTCGCGTCCTGCTGCGGGTCGTGTGCCTGCTGGGCCTTTTGTGCGGGCTCCTTGGCGGCCTCCTCGTCCGGCCGGCGGCGGCGGGCGATGCGCTGGACTTCACCACCATCCGTCTGGGGACGGGCCGTCAGGCCGTGCTCGTGGTGGGCGGCATCCAGGGGGACGAGCCCGGCGGTTTCTCGGCGGCCACCCTGCTCGGCACGCGCTACGAGATCCAGGAAGGAGCCGTCTGGGTCGTGCCCAACCTCAATTTCCCCAGCATCATCCGACGTTCCCGCGGTCTGCACGGCGACATGAACCGCAAGTTCGCCCGGCTGGACCGGGAAGACCCCGAATTCCACACCGTCAGCCGCATCAAGGATCTCATCGGGCACCCCGACGTGCGGCTGGTGCTCAACCTGCACGACGGCAGCGGCTACTACCGGCCCACCTACATCGACAAGCTCAACAATCCGCGCCGCTGGGGCCAGTGCATCGTCATCGACCAGGCCCGTCTGGAGAACGTTTTCATGGGCGAACTGCACGACGAGGCCCACGCCGTCGTTTCCGCGGTCAACAAACGTCTCCTGGCCCCGCATCACACCTACCACATCCACAACACCCGCACGGCCGAAGGCGACCGGGAGATGGAGAAGAGCCTTTCCTATTACGCCGTGCGGCAGGGCAAGGCGGCCTTCGGCCTGGAGGCCAGCAAGGAGTTCCCCGTGGAGCTGCGCGTGTACTACCACCTGCAGATGATCGAGAACTTCCTGCATCAGGCCGGGGTCCGCTTCCAGCGGGGTTTCGAGCTCACGCCCGACGGCATCCGGCAGGCCCTGCGGGAGAATCTCGGCGTCGCCTTTGCCGGGAACCGGGTCTTCCTCCCGCTGGAGGACGTGCGGGACTGCATCCGCTTCCTGCCGCTGCCCAGAGACTGCGCGGACAACGCCGTCACCTCCAAGCCCATCATGGCCGTGCTGCCCTGCCAGGAGCAGAAAAACCGGCTGTGCATCCATTACGGCAACCGCACCATCACCCTCATCGAGCCCGACTGGCACGAGATGGACGACAGTCTGGACGGCATGGTGGCCACTGTGGACGGCAAAAAGCTGTTCGTGGGCTTCGGGCAGGTGGTGCGCGTGTACGAGGACGCCGTCATCCACGGCAAGGACGGCTACCGCGTCAACGCCATCGGTTTCGACAGCGGCCGTCAGGACGAGAGCGGCCTGTCCCTGAAGCACGCGGCCTTCCAGAAGCGTTTCTCCGTGGACAGGCAGGGCAAGATCTTCCGGGTGGAAGTCTACAACGGCGACCGCTTTTGCGGATTGTTCCTGCTGCGTTTCGGGGATACGCTGCGCGTGGAACGGGACACCCTTCCCGACAGACCGGGACAGGAAAGCGCACTGGGGTTCTGAACATGAAAGCATCCATTCGGTTCTGTGTGGCCGGCGGCGGGAGCTGGGGCACCGCGCTGGCGCATCTGCTGGCCGGTCTTGGCTATGACGTCCGTCTCTGGCTGCGTGACGGGGAGGCAGCGGAACGCATCAATCAGACGCACGAGAACGCGCGCTACCTGCCGGGCCTGCCGCTTCATCCGGCCCTGCGGGCCGAGACCGATCCCGGCGTCCTGTCGGCCGACTATCTTGTGCTGGCCATCCCCACCCAGCAGCTGCGGGGCTGGCTGGAGGCGCACCGCCGCCACCTGAACGCCTCGCCGGTGCTCATCAATGCCGCCAAGGGGCTTGAGGTGGGCACGCTGGCCACGCCGAGCCGCATCGTGGCCGAGTCGCTGGCCGGTACGCCCTTCCGCTTCGCCGCGCTTTCCGGCCCGTCCTTCGCGGCGGAGGTCATGCGCGGCCTGCCCACGGCGGTGGTGCTGGCCGGGCGGGAGGCGGATCTCGTCTGCCGCCTGCGCGATCTGCTCTCCGGGCCGCGCTTCCGCTGCTATTCGAGCGCGGACGTCACGGGCGTGGAGATGGGCGGCGCGCTGAAGAACATCATGGCCATCGCCGCGGGCGTCAGCGACGGCCTGCATTTCGGGCACAATACCCGTGCGGCCCTCATCACGCGCGGCCTTGCCGAGATGTCCCGCATCGGCATGGCCTGCGGCGCTCAGGAACGCACCTTCATGGGCCTTTCCGGCCTGGGCGACCTGACCCTTACCTGTACGGGCGACCTTTCACGAAACCGGCAGGTGGGGCTGCGGCTCGGGCAGGGGGAAGCGCTGGAGGACATCACCGCCCGGCTCGGCATGGTGGCCGAAGGCGTCAAGACCACCCTTGCCGTGCATGATCTGGCCGCGCGCCTCGGCGTGGAAGCCCCCATCACCGACGCCGTGCACAGCATCCTCTTTTCCGGCGAGAAGCCCGCCGACGCCGTGACCCGTCTCATGACCCGCACCCTGCGGGAGGAATAGCCTGCGGCGGGCGTTTTTGCCGCGCTGGCGTTTTCTTTTTTCTGTCGTTGGCTGGCGGCTCTTGCCCGGCATCCGGGCTTGGTCGCCTGCTCTCCTCCTCTTCTTTTTACGGATGCTGCCCGACGGCGGAGGATGTGTCTTTTTTTCTCCGCCGGCTGGCAGCTTTTGCCCGGCATTCGGGCCTGGTCGCCTGCGCGGCGGGCGGCAGGGGGTAAGGGGCTTGCCAGCCCCTTGCCCCCTACGACCCCCAACCCTGCCTTGGGGCAGCCATCCTTGACGGACTTCAGGAACACGTCAGCCGCCCCCCTGCCCTCTCTCTGCCGCGCGGCAGCGGGCGTTCGGCCTCCCGCTGTCCCGCGCGTGGCGCGGGACGAGCGTCCGCCCGGCGTCGGAGCTTCCGCCCCTGCGGGGCGGCGATCTCCTCCGCGCCCTGCCGCGCTTACCTCAGTAAGGCAAAAACTCTTCATGCTTTCCCATAAACGAGATGTCAGCCGCTGATGTAAATCAGAAAAACGGCTTTCCCCCTGCTGATTCGGTACAATGGGTCGGAGTTCTGTTGACGCTTTGAAAGGAAGTTTCCTGACTAGAGGTGATCACAGCTTCTTTTCCACAGAGATGCCTCAGCCCGACGGCAGGAGATAGGTTTCTTCTCCGCCGGCTAGCGGATGCTGCCCGGCATTCGGACCTGGTCGCCTGCGCGGCGGGCGGCAGGGGGTAAGGGGCTTGCCAGCCCCTTGCCCCCTACGCCCCCCAACCCCGCCTTGGGGCAGCCATCCTTGACGGACTTCAGGAACACGTCAGCCGCCCCCCCTGCCCTCTCTCTGCCGCGCGGCAGCGGGCGTTCGGACTCCCGCTGTCCCGCACGTGGCGCGGGACGAGCGTCCGCCCGGCGTCGGAGCTTCCGCCCCTGCGGGGCGGCGATCTCCTCCGCGCCCTGCCGCGCTTACCTCAATAAGGCAAACTCTTCATGCTTTCCCATAAACGAGATGCCAGCCGCTGATGCAAGTCAGAAAAAACGGCTTTCCCCCTGCTGATTCGGTGCAATGGGTCGGAGTTCCGTTGACGCTTTGAAAGGAAGTTTTCTGACTAGAGGTGATCACAGCTTCTTTTCCACAGGGATGCGTCAGCCCGACGGCAGGAGATAGGTTTCTTCTCCGCCGGCTAACGGCTTTTGCCCGGCATCCAGGCCTGGTCGCCTCCGCGGCGGGCGGCAGTCATCCTTTAAGATTATTGATAATTCCGCATTACCACTAGTACACTTGAAAATTTTTCTATGAACCTATACTTTTCGATATATATTCCAGAAATGCGCAAATCTCTTCCTTTTCATGAAATTGTGACCTGATTTCACTTCCATTAGTATATTTGACAAAAACCTCATATTTTACTAACGGCAAACTTGCGTCATCCCCCTTGTATTCATGCAAGAAAGACGCCAGTTCATCTGTCGTTCGAAATTCATAGGTACGTCCGTGCAATGGAATCAGGTACAGTCTGTCGATCCTCTTGCCGAGAGCCTTGTCGAGCGCGGTAAGAAATCCATGAATTTGACTTTCGTTTAGCGACAGGAGACGATCTTTTACAATGCCCAATTCCTTCGCTCCCAGAGCCTCAATTTCCGCTACAATATTCGCGAACCGCGTATCCTCAGTCTGCTCGTCAAAGGAAACATCAACATCTACCGTAGAAAATGCCTCCACAATTGTATCATACGGAAAAAGGGAGACACTGAACCCAGCACTTTTCATCTGCTCTATGGCTGGTTCCGTAAAGACACCAGCTAAAAAGGCTCCCATAAAAGGAGCATCCCAAGCGTACTTCTCCGCTATGGGAATTACGGCTCCTTGAATTTCCTGTGCCTTATTTCTGCTATGTTTGGTGTATCGACGCCAAGCCGCTTCAATGAATGCTACCGGATGTCCGATCTTGTCCGGGGTTCCGCCCCGTTCAATGACAAAATCCAAGTCATGGGCATTCCCGTACTTATCAAACCATGTCAGCTTCTGCCCGGGGCGTGATGATCGACGGCCCTTTTTATCAAGGTATAATGCCTTTTCCGGCCCATTTTGGCTGTGCCTGTGGCAGAAGTCTTCCAAGAGAGGTAAAACCAACTCCTCCAAAAAATCGCCAATTATCTGGCCCAAACGATGCGACGGCGAATTCGCCATATCTTTACCCCTCTATCCACAGACGCCCCTCTTTCAAAGGGACGCGGTGTTTTCTATTCTTCCACTTTACGTTTCGATCGCGAATTTTTTCAAAGGAATATTTAGAGAAACCCGAAGCCACCGCCAACCTTCCCATAAAATCCTCCACAGGAACGTAAATACCGTACGGAGCGGAGTCGCCTATCACAAAACACATCCGGCTCCCAGCCCGACAGGCACCTCTTAACGCATAAAATACTAAGGCAATGTCCGCAAAATAGGCGGCAACCATTGTATGATACGTCTTTTTCCCCCCGTGGTTCAGCCTCTCTTGTTCAAGGGCCCGGCAGATCCCGGAGAGATCATTCAGAATCGGAGAGAGCTGAGGTGCGGCAAGAACATCATCCAGCTTCAATTTTTCTGCTGCCGTATGCTGCGAGCACGAGCGTACAAGGAAGCGGCGCACCGCGCTCTGGAGATCTCCCCAGCGGCTGATTTCGTGCCAGAAACACATTTCGAGACGAGTACTGTCACCATAATCATAGTTGTTCGGATATGGTGGGGAAGTAATCACCAAGTCAATCTTGTCATCGAGGCTTTCCATACGGCTACGAGCATCGCAAGTCATTAACCTACCGGAAGGAGATGAGAATCGCTGGAAAAATAGCATGTCGCTGGCCATATCGTTGATCTTCGCCTTGAAGGCACCAAAAGGCTCAACAACACGGGCCTTGCCTTTCGCAGGAAGGACATACTGCCATTGGGCTGTGCCAGCATGACTACACGGCCGTAGAATACTCGTGACCGTCAGCCAGATTAAGTCTCCGATGTCTGGCGGCATCTCAGCCCTGCACATCAGAAAACTCTCTCGTATGGCGCACAATTTTTTAAGGGCATCCTCAGTATAGCACTTTAAAATCAACGACGATTCGCCGGAAACGTCTGGAGAAGTGCTCTCAGCCAGCTTTAGCACTCTAGCCGCCCATGAGGAAAATTCTTTCACTGAGGAGTTCCACGACAGTTTTGCACGGGCAATCCTCGCAACGAAGGGGTGCGCTTCGAAGCCATAACTCTCTGTTCCCTCCTGTCCGGCAGCCAGAAGAGTAGTTCCACTCCCGGCGAACGGGTCTAGCACCGTACCAGGCTTATGATCTCGTATGACGGATCGCACCCAATCAGCTGAAAAACCTGCTGAATAGCGGAACCAACGGTGAACAGGAAGCTTCATATTGTCCGAAAACGTTCCTGACGTGCTAGCCCTTCCCTCCATTAAGGCAAGCTTTTCATGGAGGATCGGTAACTGGTGCTGTGTTTGGTCGAATTGCGCCATGACTCTCTATTTTTTCCTGAAGTAGTAATAGCTAGGGTCTGCCTCCTGGATGCCGGGCTGAAGCCGCTATCCAGCGGAAAAAGAAAGGACGAAGAAGTCGCCTCCGCCCTACTCCAGACCGAAGAAGCGGCGGGCATTGTCGCCGCAGAGCTGCCAGAGCTCTTCCGGGGACACGCCGCGGGCCTCGGCCATCTGCCGCACGGTGAAGACGGTGAAGGCCGGTTCGTTGCGCTTGCCGCGCCACGGCACCGGGGAAAGATAGGGGCTGTCGGTCTCCAGCAGCAGGCGGTCGTCGGGGATGACGGCCACGGCCTCGCGCAGGGCCGCATTGGCCGGATAGCTCACCGGGCCGGGGATGGAGAGGTGCCAGCCGTTGCGCACGATGCGCCGCGCCAGGGCCGGAGCCCCGCCAAAGCAGTGCCAGAGCAGCGGATAATCCGCAAAACCGCGTGCTTCCAGCAGAGCGAGGGCCTCCTCCTCGGCGTTGCGGCAATGGATGACCACGGGCTTCGCCAGCTCGCGGGCCAGATCGAGCTGCTGCTGAAAAGCCTGATACTGCAACTCCTTCGGACAATCGTCCCAATAGAAATCAAGACCGATCTCCCCCACGGCGCGCAGGCGCGGCTCTTCGGCAAAGGCCTGCCGCATGTGTTCCAGCGCGGCCTTGTCGCAGGTCTGCCCCTCGCAGGGATGGATGCCCAACACGAAAAAGACTTCGGGATGATCGTCGAACAGGCGTTTTTGCTCGTCAAAGGCCGCCGGTTCCAGAAAAATGTTGCCGATGCGGGCCACCCCGCAGGCAGCCGCGCGGGCAAGGACCTCCTCGCGGTCGGCGTCAAACTCGCTGCCGGCAAGATGGGCATGGCTGTCCACTCCCACGGGCGGCAGACTCAGGGTCAGCGGATCCGTGCGCTGTACTTTCTTATGGGACATGATCTCTCTCCCTTTGGACTGTCGCCCTGTGGTAGCAGGGCCCGGCACGGCTGGCAAGCACGCTGAAACAGCGGAAAATCCCCGCTGACGGACATTGCATGCGGCGGGCATTCGGCGTATGGTGTGCGCGCCGTTTGCAAGGCGCGCATCGGGCCTCCTTTTCGCGTCGGCAGCGGCGGAAGACGTTTTTTCCGGCCCGGCATTTTTCACGGGCTCACCGGGGGACGCGCGCGGCGGACTGTCCCCGGCCCCGTCGCCGGCCGGTATGGACCGGAAAAAGATTTTTCGGAAGGGAGAGGGAGCGCGGGGGAGAGGGAGACCCTTTTGCAAAAGGGTCTCCCTCTCCCCCGCCCCAGCGTCGCAACGGCGGGCCGCTCCGGCGGCATGGGCCTCTCCGCGGAGTGTGGGCATGTCCTTGTTTGTTCTGGCAATAGTTCTTCTGGGCGTTGCGGCCGTCGCGCTCCTGGCGCTGGCCGGACTGCCGCCGTCGTTACGAGTGACGCGGCTGGCCAACGTGCTGGGGCCGGGCTGCGTGGTGGCGGCCTGCGGCCTGGGGCTGGCCGGCGTCTTCAGCGGGCCGTGGGAGCTGATCCTCCAGTTCAGTCTGTCCTGGGGCCTGCCGCTGGGCGAGTTCTCCCTGGGGCTCGACCCGCTCACCCGCCTGTTCCTGCTGCCGGTCTTCGGGCTGGGGGCCGTCTGCGCCCTGTCCGGCGGGCTTTCCCTGCGCAAGACCCGGCCGGAGGAACACAATCTGGCGGCGCACTGGTTCTTCTACGTGCTGCTGGTGGCGGGCATGGCCGTGGTGCTGGCCGCACGGGATGCGGTGCTCTTCCTCATCGCCTGGGAAGTGATGTCCCTTGCCCCCTTCTTCCTCATCGACTTTGACGACAGCGACCGCAAGGTGCGGGACGCCGCCTGGATCTATCTGGTGGCGGCGCATCTGGGGGCGGTGCTGCTCATCGCCTATTTCGCCCTGCTCTGGCAGGTGGGCGGCAGCACGGACTTCGCGGTGCTGGCCGCGCAGGAGCATTCCAGCTACACGTCCGCCCTCTTCCTGCTGGGCCTGCTGGGCTTCGGGGCCAAATCCGGCATAGCGCCCATGCATGTCTGGATGCCGGAAGCCTATCCGGCGGCCCCCGGCCATGTGGCGGGCCTCCAGTCCGGGGCCATGATCAACGCCGGTCTCTACGGCATCCTGCGGGGATTCGATTTCCTGGGTCAGCCGGTGGATGCGCCCCTCTGGTGGGGCTGGTGCATCCTGGTGCTGGGGCTGGCCACGGCGCTCATGGGCATCCTGAAGGCGCTGGCGCAGAGCAATCTCAAACGTCTGCTGGCCTATTCCAGCGTGGAGAACGTGGGCATCATGCTGGTGGGCATCGGCGCGGGCGTGCTGGGCGCGGCCAGCGGCCACCCCTGGATCGCCACCCTGGGCTTTGCGGGCATGCTCTTCCACATGCTCAACCATTCGGCCTTCAAGGGCCTGCTCTTCCTCTGCGCGGGCGAAGTGCAGCAGGCCACGGGCACCGTGGCCATGAACCGTCTGGGCGGCCTGCAGAAACGCCTGCCGCTGGTGGGCGGGCTGTTTTTGCTGGGGGCGGCCTCCATCGCCTGTCTGCCGCCCTTCAACGGCTTTGCAGGAGAATTCGTGCTGGCGCTCTCCCTGCTGGACGGGGCGAGCCTGCCCACGGTGGAGCTCCAGCTCGGCCTGCTGCTCTCGCTGGTCATCCTGGGACTGGTGAGCGGGCTGGCGCTGGCCGCCTATACCAAGGCCTACGGCATCACCTTCCTGGGCGATCCGCGCAGTGAGGCGGCCCAGCATCCGCATGCGGCGGGCTGGCGCACCCTCTGGCCGCTCCTCTTCCCGGCGGCGGCCTGCGTGTGCGGCGGCCTGCTGGCCGGGCGCTGCTTCGAACTGGTGGCCCCCACGGCCCAGATAGCGGCCCATCTGCCGCCCCTGGCCGAGTTGTCCGGCGCGCGCGCCGTCAACGAGGTGGGGCATATCCTGGACATCATCGCCGCCATCGGCGGCACGGTCATCCTGCTGACGGCCGTCCTGCTGTTCGCGCGCGACCGCCTGCTGCGGCGGCGGCCCGTGGAGTGCCGGGAGACCTGGGGCTGCGGCTACCAGTTCGGCACGCCGCGCATCCAGTATACCGAGGCCTCCTATTCCGAACCGCTGGGCCGCCTGTTCGGCTCGGTCATGGGCCTCAAAATCACGGAAAAGGGCGGGGGCGGGCTCTTCCCGGGCAAGGCCTCGCTGACCATCGCCGCGCCGGACCGCGTGCGCACCAGTCTGTTCACGCCGCTTTTCGAAGCCGTCGAACGGCTGTGCAATGCGCTGAAGATCGTGCAGCACGGCAAGATCTATCTTTACATCCTGTATATCCTCGTCACTCTTGTGGCCCTGCTGATCTGGGGGATGCACGCATGAGCCCGCTCACCGCCTATCTTGTCCAGTTCGTGCTGGCGCTGCTGCTGGCTCCGCTGCTGCCGGGCATCATCAACCGTGTCAAGGCCAAGTTCGCCGGCCGGCACGGCAAGCCGCTGCTCCAGCTCTACTTCGACATCTTCAAACTGCTGCGCAAGGGCGAGGTGGTGAGCCGCAGCTCCAGCTTCGTGCTCTCGCTGGGCCCGGCGGTCTCGCTGGCCACGGCGCTCTGCGCGCTGGCCCTGCTGCCGCTGGGCGGCGTCACTTCGCCGCTGGCCTTCCAGGGGGATTTCCTGCTGGCCGCCTACCTGCTGGGGCTGGGGCGCTTTGCCGTCATCCTCGCGGCGCTGGATACGGGCTCTTCCTTTGAAGGCATGGGCGCGAGCCGCGAGGCCACCTTTTCCGCGCTGGCCGAGCCGGTGCTCTTCTGCTGTCTGCTGGCCCTGGCCTGTGTGGGCGGGGCGCTGGATCTGGAGACGCATCTCTCCCTCTCCGGCATGCTGGGCGGACGCCCCGGCACGGAATGGCTGCTGGGCCGCTCCGAACTGCTCTTCGTGCCGGTGGTGCTCTTCGTGCTGCTGCTGGTGGAGAACTGCCGCATCCCGGTGGACGATCCCAACACGCACCTTGAGCTGACCATGATCCACGAGGTCATGATCCTGGACCATTCCGGCCCGAACCTCGCTTACATCCTGTACGGTTCCGCGCTCAAGCTCTGGTTTTTCGCGGCCCTGCCCGCGGGCATACTGGTGCCCGACTTCCCGGCCTGGTGGGCGCAGGCCCTTTGCTGGCTGGCGACCATCCTGCTCATGGCCGTGCTGGTGGGCGTGGTGGAGTCGGTCATGGCCCGCCTGCGCATGTATTCCGTCCCCCGGCTGCTGGGCGGCGCGGGCGTCCTGGCCGCTCTGGCCCTGATCCTGACCCAGATACGCTGACGAGGCTGTGCCATGACCAGTTTCCTGCAACTGCTGCTCCTTGTGCTGACGTTGAACAATCTCGCCCTGCTGGGCGTTGACCGCCTGCGCAGCCTCATCCGGCTCATCACCCTGCAGGGCGTGCTGCTGGCCGGCGTGCTGCTGGCGCTGGATCATATCCTGCTTGCCCCGGCCGTCCTGGTCATCAAGGGGGGCATCCTGCCCTATCTGCTCAACCGCACCCGGCGGCGCATCGGGGCGGAGCCGCACCTGCGGCCCCGCTTCGGCTACGGCTGGGCCGTGCTGGCGGGCATGGGCGGGCTGCTTTTCTCCTTCTGGCTGGAAGGCCGCCTGCCCATGCCGCCCGGTCTCTTCCCGCCGCTGCTGCTGCCCGCGGCGCTGACCACGCTCTTCTGCGGGCTGGTGCTGGTGGTGGGGCGCGTCACCGCGCTTTCGCAGGTCATGGGCTATCTGGTGGCGGAAAACGGCATCTTCCTGCTGGGCATCCCCCTTATGAGCGCCGGAGCCATCTGGTTCGAGCTGACCCTGCTGCTGGACATCTTCGTGGCGGTCTTCGTGATGGGCATCGCCATCAATCACATCAACGACACCTTTGAGTCCATCGACGTCAACCGCTTCCACAACCTCCGGGACTAGTGCCGCCGGACGGAGACTGCCATGCTAGAGGTTCTCTTTCTTTTTCCGCTGTGCGCGGGCCTGCTGACCCTGCTGCTGCCGTCGCGCACCGTGCGGCGCGGCCTGCTCCTGCTGGTGGCCGTCACGCATCTTGCCCTGAGCCTGCTCACCCTGCTGGCCGTGGGACGCGGGCAGACGCCCTCCGCCTTTTTCGGCCTGCTGGAACCGGATGCCGTGGGCGTGCTCTTTCTGGCGCTGGCCAGCACGCTGTTCTGCGCGGCCAGCTGGTACGGCGTGGGCTATCTGCGTGACGAGGCCCTCAAGGGCGAGCGCACGGGCTTTCAGGACGGTCACCCCTTCACCAACGCCCCGGAACGCCGCTTCACGGCCTGCCTCTGCTTCTTTCTGGCGGCCATGACGCTGGTCACCACCACCCGGCATCTGGGCGCGCTCTGGATGGGCATAGAAGGCACCACTCTGGCCAGCGCGCCGCTCATCTACTTCCACCGGCATCAGCAGTCGCTCGAAGCCACGTGGAAATATCTCATCATCTGTTCCGTGGGCATCGCGCTGGCCCTGATCGGCAACCTGCTGCTCTCCATCGGCTTCTATCGGCCCGGCCTCGTCATGGAGGAAGGGCTGGATCAGGTGAGCATCTTCGTGAACATGGCGCGGGAAGTGCGGGCGAGCGGCTTCTACGGCGTGCAGTCGCCCTGGCTGCAGGCGGCCTTCATCTTCCTGCTGGTGGGCTACGGCACCAAGATGGGCCTCGCGCCCCTGCACAACTGGCTGCCGGACGCCCACAGTCAGGCCCCGTCCCTGGTTTCCGGTCTGCTGTCCGGCGCCCTGCTCAACTGCGCCCTGCTGGGCATCCTGCGCGGCCATCAGATCATGCTGGCGGCCGGGCTGGGCGACTTCAGCGGCGGGCTGCTGGTCTTCTTCGGCATCGTCTCCCTGTTCACGGCGGCCATCTTCATCGTGGGGCAGGGACACTACAAGCGCCTGCTGGCCTATTCCAGCGTGGAGCACATGGGCATCCTCGCCCTGGGCATCGGGCTGGGCGGTTCGGCGGTCTTCGGGGCCATGTTCCATGCGGTGGGGCATTCGCTGACCAAGTGCATGCTCTTCCTGCTGGCCGGGAACATCCTCACCCGCTACCACACCCTGTCCAGCTACGACGTGCGCGGCCTGCGCTGGACCATGCCCATGACCGGCGCGCTCTGGACGGCGGGCTTCCTGGCCATCGTGGGGTCGCCGCCGTTCGGCCTGTTCGTCAGTGAATTCCTCATCCTCAAGGGCATCCTCAGTCAGGGCCGCTGGCTGGTGGCCACCTGCTACCTGCTGGCGCTGGCCGTCATCTTCGTGGGCATGTCCATCCCGGTGCTGCGCATGGTGCAGGGCACGCGCCCGCGCGACATGCAGCGCGCCGAGCCGGAAAGCGCGTGCAGCGTGCTGCCGCCGCTCTGTCTGGGCACGCTGGTGCTCTGCCTTGGCGTCTATACGCCAGCCTGGCTCGAAAACATCCTGCGCCGTGCGGCCGCGCTCATAGGAGGCTAGAATCATGGTCTTTGACTACGAGCAATCCGTTGCCCTGGCCGACGTGCCCGTCCTGCCCGTGGAGGAACTGCGGCGGGAAGTGCTGGAACAGGTACGCGACGGCGGACGGCTGCTGGCGCTCTTCGGTCTGCCTGAAGACGGCGGGACCGGGCTTTGCGCGCTCATCGCCCACAGCGGGGATCGTTTCCTGCGGGCGATGCGCACCGCGCCCCTGACGCAGTACGCGTCCCTGACGCCCGACTGTCCGCAGGCGCATCTTTTTGAACGCGAGCTCTGGGAACAGTGGAACATCCGCCCGGAAGGTCATCCCTGGCTCAAACCCGTGCGCTTCGTGCCGCACGGCTGCCTGACCGCCACGCCCGGCGAGCGGCCCGGCCCGGCCCAGCTCACCCATTACCGCGTGGACGGCGAAGAAGTGCACGAGGTGGCCGTGGGCCCGGTGCATGCCGGGGTCATCGAGCCGGGGCATTTCCGCTTCCAGTGCTACGGCGAGAACGTCATGCATCTGGAGATCAGCCTCGGTTTCCAGCACCGGGACGTGGAACGCCGTCTGCTGGGCGGCCCGCATCCCATCCATGCGCGTCTTATGGAATGCGTGGCCGGGGATACCAGCATCGGACACGCCACGGCCCATGCCACCCTGCTGGAACGGCTGGCGGGCGTCACCGTGCCGGAGCGTGCCAACCGCCTGCGGCGTCTGGGGCTGGAGCTGGAACGGCTGGCCAACCATACCGGCGATCTGGGGGCCATTGCCGGGGATACGGGCTTTCTCCCCACCTCGGCCTGGAACGGCCGCATCCGCGGGGATTTCCTCAACCTGACGGCGGAGGTCTGCGGAAACCGCTTCGGGCGCAACTGGGTCTGCCCCGGCGGCGTGTCGGTGGATGTGGATGCCGAGCTGTGCGCCCGCCTTTTCGACCGTCTGCGCCACTGCTGGCGGGACGTGCGGGAAGCGGTGAAGGTCATGTTCGCCTCGGCAAGCGTCATGGACAGACTGGAGGAGACCGGCGAGATCGACGCCGCCACGGCCCGCACGCTGGGTCTGGTGGGCGTGGCGGCGCGGGCCTGCGGCCTTGCCCGGGACGCGCGCTTCGATGCGCCCCTTTCCTGCCTACCGCTCTGCGAGACGCAGATCCGGGTGGAAAAAGGCGGGGACGTGCTTTCCCGCGCCCGCGTGCGCAGTCGCGAACTGGCCGATTCGGTGGATCTGGCCTGTACGGACATACAGGCGCTCTCCCATTCCGAAGGAGCCGTCTGCCACCCCCTGCCGGAACGCCTGCCCGCCGGGCGGCTGGCCGTGGCGCAGGTGGAAGGCTGGCGCGGCGAGATCTGCCATGTGGGGATCACCGATGCGCAGGGCAGGCTTGCCTGCTACAAGATCTATGACCCCTCGTTCCACAACTGGGCTGGTCTGGAAGCGGCCCTCCGCGGCCAGCAGATCTCGGACTTCCCCCTGTGCAACAAGAGTTTCAACCTCTCCTACTGCGGCCATGACCTGTAGGAGCCGTCAGGGGGGGTATGCTGGTTATTTTTGGGGGGAAGGGGAACCCCTCCCGCGCCGGCGGCGACCGAAAGGCGGCCCGCAGGGCCGTGCCCGTTAGGCAACGAAGGAGCCTTACGGGCATCGACAGCAGAGCGAGGGGTTCCCC
Organism: Candidatus Desulfovibrio gallistercoris; assembly: GCA_019118745.1. Taxonomy (GTDB): domain Bacteria; phylum Desulfobacterota; class Desulfovibrionia; order Desulfovibrionales; family Desulfovibrionaceae; genus Desulfovibrio; species Desulfovibrio gallistercoris. Next base: position 26,385 of record DWYJ01000098.1, read on the forward strand.
TTCCCCCAAAACAAACAGCGGATAGTGTCAACAGGCCCTAAAGAAAGAGACCACTCCCCGACAGCCTTACAAGGGGAATGCGGTTCCGCCGTTTTTGTCCAACATCTTTCAACCCCCAGGTTCTTCAAGGCGGTACGCCAATGCTGCATATCATCAAAGAACGCCTGCACCAGAAATACCGCACGCTGGACTATCCCCGCGTGCAGCCGGGATTGCCCGCCCGCTATCCGGGACGCCCGGAGATCCTTGCCGTAACCTGCGGCGACTGCCGCGCCTGTGCGGACGCCTGCCCCACCGGGGCCATCCGCCTGCTCTCGCCGGACGCTCCCGGCCCCGGCGGCGCGGACAGCGGCCCGGCGTTGGACATGGGGCGCTGCCTTTTCTGCGGGGCCTGTGCGCGGGCCTGTGCGCAGGGAGGCATACGCTTTACCGGCGACCATCATCTGGCGACGTTCTGCCGGGAAGACCTGATCCTGACCCGCGTGCCGCGCCCGCTGACGCCGCCGCGCCGCTCCGGCCGCCTCTTTGCCCGCTCGCTCAAGCTGCGTCAGGTCAGCGCCGGGGGCTGCAATGCCTGTGAGGCGGACATCAACGTGCTCGGCACCCTCGTCTACGATCTCGGCAAGTTCGGCATCGACATGGTGGCTTCGCCACGTCATGCGGACGGCCTTGCCGTGACCGGGCCCGTCACCCGCAACATGCGGGACGCCCTGCTGGCGACCTTCGGCGCGACGCCGCAGCCGCGGCTCGTGGTGGCCGTGGGCAGCTGCGCCATCTCCGGCGGTCTGTTCCGGGACAATGAAGAATGCAGCAACGGACTGGAGGAGCTGCTGCCTGTGGACGTCTTCGTGCCGGGCTGTCCCCCCCATCCGTGGAGCATCCTGGACGGCCTTTTGCGGGCCCGGACGGATACGGCCAGCTGGGAGGTCTGAGACCGTCCAGCCTGTCGGGAGACTGACGCCGCGACCGGGCCCCGGGCTGCGGCAGCCCCGTCTTCGCCGGGCATGGCGTCAGACGAACGTCAACCGAGAAACGACATACATGATCAAAACCATCCGCAGAGCGGATGGTTTTCTGTTTCGCGCCTTGGGCGCTCAACTGACTAGAGCATCTTCAGATTGAAACGCTTGGCGTTTCGTGGAAAAAACACGGTTTTTCCGCCTGGTTTTGGCCGGGCGGCGCTGTGCCGTTGCCTTGCATCTTGCCTTGTTCAAAAGCAAGATGCTCTAACGCCATAAACAAAAAGGCTGCGGAGGATGACTCCGCAGCCTTTTTGTCCGGTGAAAACCTTTCAAGGCGTTCTGAAAACACGTTCTCCCCACGTCTGTTCCGGGATCATCCCGCTGGACGGCATCTACCTTACAGGGGAAAGGAGCTGCCGCCGGGCCTCGTCCCGTCAGGGAACGCCTTGCCTAAACGAGGTAATCCCCCCGGTTGAACTTGATCTTCTCCGTGGTGGTCAGGATCTCCAGCTCGTTGAGCAGGGAATCGAAGCCGGGATTCTGACCGCGCAGGCCCGACGTGTCCTTGCGCAGGTTGGAAACCGTGCTGTCTATGCCCTCAAGCAGCGCATAGGCATCGCGCAGGGAGGATTCGGCGCGGGAGGAGCCGAGTGCCTGCGTGTAGGAATCCCAGAGATCCAGCGCGCCGGAAGCCTGGGAAAAAGCTTCCTCGAAAACGGCTTCATCCGGCGTCAGGGCGGAAGATTCTTCCGTGTCGCCCAGCAGCATACGGCTGATGAGACCGGCACGGTTCGCCCCCGGCATGGGGGGCAGGGCAGCGCTGCTGGTGGACTCGCTCAGGCCCATCTCCTGGGCCAGAGCCGCTTCAAATGCGCTATTGTCACCGCTGGACCGACGGAGAGCCGCCTGTTCCTGCTGCTGCAGCAACGCTTCTATGGATGTATTGTCTACCTTCATGTTCGCCTCCAGGGTTGGCGTTCGCCGAACAAGCTGCAATAACCGTTCCAGAGGAAAAAGCGGCGATTTTTTCCGGGTCGCGGACGGCGGGCGGCAGGACTTGTCTAACGCCGGAAAAGACTCTACTATAAAACCACAAGAAGATGAAGCCGTCACGACCGGTTCCGGCACGGCCGGGGTGGCTCTCCCCAAGATGAGCCGGAAAGGGCACTGGAGCATATCATGAAGGAAATCAAGAAGATTCTCTGCGCTGTCGACCTCTCCGACCACAGCAGGTCCGTGGCTGAATACGCCAGCATGCTTGCCAAGGGGCTTGGCGCCAGCATCATCGTCGTGTACACGGCTCCCTCGCTGAGCCAGTATGTGGGCTTCCATGTGCCGCCGAACACCATCGAGAACTTCGTGGGCGAGATCGTTTCCGGGGCCGAAAAGTCCATGGAAGCCTTTGTGGCGGAAAACTTCGTGGGCGTGGAAGCCAAGGGCCATGTGCTCATCGGCTACGCCGCCGAAGAGATCCTGAGCCGCGCCGAAGAAGAGAAGGTGGACCTCATCGTCATGGGGACGCACGGCCGCAAGGGCATCGACCGCATCCTCTTCGGTTCCGTGGCCGAAAAGGTGGTCAAGAACGCCACCATGCCGGTGCTGACCATCCGTCCGACCGACGAAGAAGAATAGCCATTGCCTTTCCGGGGCGCGACCTTTGGGGTCGCGCCCTTTTTTTGTCCGCTTTTTCCCGCCGCATGCGTGCTTGCTCCTGAAAAGGCAACACGTGCGACGGCGCAGCGCCCCCGGCCCGACGTGACCGGAAAACCGCGCGTTTTTCCGTGAAACGGCAGGCCCTATGGTTTGGGATGCAAGGCGTTCCAAACGGAAAATGCTCATGGGAGCCAAGATGTACACATCCCCCGTTCGAGAGGCCATCCTCGGCCTGAAGGCCTACGTCCCCGGCAGATCCATTGCCGAAATCAAGGAAAAATACGGTCTGACGCAGGTCATCAAGATGGCCAGCAACGAGAACCCCCTGGGCACGTCCCCGCTGGTCTGCGAGGCCGTGCAGCGCGCCGCCGCGCTGAGCTTCCGCTATCCGCAGGGCGGCAACCCGCGCCTCACGGCCGCCCTCGGACGCCGGCACAAGGTCGCGCCGGAGCGTATCGTGGTCGGGAACGGCTCGGATGAGATCATCGACCTTTTGCTGCGCGTCCTGCTCGTGCCGGGCAAGCATTCTCTGGTCTGCTTTGCGCCGTGCTTCTCCATCTACCCCATACAGGGGCAGATCTGCGGCGTCGAGGTGCGCCGCCAGCCGCTGCGCGAAGATTTCAGCTTCGATTTCGAGGCCCTCCTCTCTCTCGTGGACGAGAGCACCCGCCTCGTCTTCGTGACCACCCCGGACAATCCTTCCGGCTACTGTCCTCCCCGTGCGGAGGTGGAACATCTGGCCGCCGAACTGGCCCGGCGCTTCCCGGACTGCCTGCTGGTGGTGGACGAGGCCTACATGGATTTCGTGGGCGACGGCGAGGCGGACGAGCGGCAGGCCTCCCTGCTGGCCGGCGGCTGCCTGCCGGACAATGTGGCCATACTGCGCACGTTTTCCAAAAGCTGGGGGCTGGCCGGGCTGCGGCTGGGCTATGCCGTGCTGCCCGAAGCGCTGGCCCAGTACTGCTGGCGGGCGCGTCTGCCCTTTTCCGTCAACCTGCTGGCCGAGGAGGCCGGACTGGCCGCCCTTGAGGACGCGGCTTTTCGCGAGGCCACCCTCCGCACCGTGCGGGAAGGCCGCCGGCATCTCAGCCGGGAGCTGGCAGCCGCGGGCTGCACCGTCTGGCCCAGCGCGGCCAACTTCGTCATGTTCCGCCTGCCGGAAGGCGTGGACGCCCCGGCCTGCGTGGACGCTCTGCTGCGCGGCGGCCTGATCATCCGCCCGCTCGCCAGCTATGACCTGCCGCAGCATCTGCGCGTCAGCGTCGGCACGGCGGAAGAGAACGCCCGCTTCCTCTCCCTGCTGCGCGCTTTCCTGGAGGCGGCCCGATGACCGCCGCTCCCCTGCCTGTGGTGACGCTGGACGGGCCCGCCGGCGTCGGCAAGACGACGCTGGCCCGCCGCATGGCCGAGAGCCTCGGCATCGCCTATCTGGATACCGGCGCCATGTTCCGCTGTCTGGCCCTGCGGCTGGGCCCGGGCGCCGACACCTGGGAAGACGAACGGCTCGAGGCGGCTTGCGCCGCGCATGGATTCTCTCTGGAAGGCAACGGCGCCGCCACGCGCATCTGTTGCAACGGCGTGCCGGTACGCGGCGAGATCCGCACGGAAGAGGTCGGCATGCTGGCCGCCCGCCTGGGGCAGGTGCCGCTGGTGCGCGCCTATCTGTGCGAGGCCCAACGGCGGCTGGCGGAGCAGCGGCCGCTGGTGGTGGAAGGCCGCGACATGGGCACGGTGGTCTTTCCCACGGCCCGCTTCAAATTCTTTTTGGATGCCAGCCCCGAAGTCCGGGCCCTGCGCCGCCTGCGCGATCTGGAAGCGCGCGGACAGGCGGCGGATCTGGCCGAACTGACGGAACAGATCCGCAAGCGGGACGCCATGGACAGGAACCGCCCCATCGCCCCGCTGCGCGCCGCGCCGGACGCCGTGGTGGTGGATACCTCCACGCTGGATATCGAAGGGGTCCTGGGGACGTTGCTGCATGTCGTGAGCGTGCATGGCGGCGCGGCCCTGCTCCACGCCCTGGGAGACGTGCAGTAAGCTCCTCGCATCCGCATTTGCCGGACAGGCAGCTTGCCTTCCGCCGTACAGGGAGTCCCGGCCAGACCGCCGGGGCTCCTTTTTTTTGCGCGCCGGAGAACCTGCCGGTCGAACCATTTCCGTTGGCGACGCAAGGTGCTCCCAACGGAAATGGCTCGACTGGGCAGAAGGTGCCGCTCGTGTGGCGGCAAGGGCTGCCCCCCCGGCGCGAACGGCTTCCACTTTTTCGAAAAAATTCAAGAGGTTCCTACAGGAAAATTTTGCCCTGCGGCAAAAAATTCCCGACATGAAAATCAGAAAAAACCGCCAAGTGTCAAAAAAATGGGCGGCATTTTTTTCCCAAAAAATACCTGTATTTTTCAGTCCCCCCGGAATAGCGGGATAAATTTTTTTTGGCACGAGACATGCATTTAAAGGGCGTTCGAAGCGAACCAGACGCAATAAGCCTTTAGGACGAGGAGCACATGGAAAATCAGCTTGATTATGAGATCAACAAGGAACTGGGCGAATGCTACCTGTTCATGGGAAACTATGACGAAGCGGAGAAGTACTACCGCAAGGCGCTGACCGACAATCCGCAGATTTCCGCTCCTTTCATGGGTCTTGCCACCATCGCCGTGCAGCGCGGCGAGCTGGACAATGCCCTGGTGCTCTACAAAAAGGCGGCTTCCGTCGAGCCGGACAGCAAGGCCTACTGCGGCATGGGGCTGGTGCTCATGGAGCAGGGCAAGGCGCAGGAAGCCTTTGACGCCTTCGCCAAGTCGCTGGATATGGCCAGCGACGGCATCGTAGCCCTGAACGGCATGGTGCGTACGGCCTACGCCGCCGACTGCGTGGAAAGGGCCGTCCCCTATCTGCAGGCGGCCATCGAAGCCGACATGCAGGCCGAAGCCATGCGCGTCACCCTGGCGGGCTGCTTCATCTCTCTTGATCGCAAGGATGAAGCCCGCGAACTTCTGGAAAAAGTGCTGGCCGACAATCCCGCGAACGAAAGCGCCCGCGCCCTTCTTCAGACACTGAGCGCCTAGCATCTTCGTGATGCCGAGCGCCGTACATACTCCCCTCCCCACACGATTTCCCGGCCTTTGGATTGGCTGAAGGCCGGGAAATCTCTTTTTTTTTTTTCGGCAGGCGGCCTTGGCTTGCCGCCTTGCGGCAGACGCCGCATCCTGCCCAATCCGCGCTGCCTGCGCCTGCCCCGCCGGTTCGGGCACAGCGCGCAAAGGATCATCCCCATGCCCCGTCGAGCCTTTGCCCTGGGGAACCGCTGGCTCATCTTCTACCTAGCCTTCCTCAGCGCCTTTGCCCCGCTTTCCACTGACATGTACCTCCCGGCCCTGCCCCACATGGCGGCCTCGCTCCACACCACGGACGCCCTGTCCAGCCTGAGCATCAGCTGCTTCCTCCTGCTTTTCGCCCTCTCCATGCTGTTCTGGGGCCCGTACAGCGACAAGGCCGGCCGCAAACGTGTGCTGCTGCTCGGCTCCGCGCTCTATGTCGTCTCCAGCGTGGCCATCGCCCTGTCGTCCTCCATCGAGAGCCTGCTGGTCTGGCGCGGCATACAGGCCGTGGGCAGCGGCGGCATCAGCGCCATGTCCCTGGCCATCGTCAAGGACGTGTTGCGCGGGCCGGTCATGGCGCGGGTCATCACCTGGATCCAGACCATCACCATCCTCGCGCCCATGCTGGCCCCGGTCATCGGCGGCCTGCTGCTGACCTTCACCTCCTGGCGCGGCATCTTCGTCTGCCTCACGGCATGCGGCCTGCTGGCCGGGGGTGGCGCCCTGCTGCTGCGCGAGACGCTCCTCGTGCGGACGGAGGGCGGCCTCGCACGGATGATGGGCCGCATCGGCTACGTGTTGCGACAGCGCGGCTTTCGCAACCTGCTGTTGATCTTTTCCGCCGTCTGCATGCCCTTCATGGCCTTTCTGGCGGTCTCCTCCTACATCTATCAGGGCATATTTGGCCTTTCGCCGCAGACCTACAGCCTGTTTTTCGCCATCAATGCCGGCATGAGCCTGCTGGGGCCCCTGTGCTATGGGCGCTGGTTCGCCGACTGGCCCCTGCGCCGCTTCTTCTCCGTCTTTTTGGGCATCATCGTCCTGTCCGGCCTGGGGCTGCTGTGCATGGGGCATTGGCACCCCGTCATCTTCGCCCTCTGGTGCGCGCCCATCAGCTTCTGTTCCAGCGCCACCCGCCCGCCGTCCACCGTGCTCATGCTCAACCAGCTCTCCACGGATACCGGCACCATGACGGCGCTCATCAACAGCGGCGGCCTGCTCTTCGGCAGCGCCTCCATGTTCCTTTGCGGGCTCTCCCTCTGGCCGGACAGCGTGACTGCCATGGGCGGCATGGCCTGCCTTGCCGGACTGGCGACCCTGCTCGGCTGGCGCTGGGTGGACGGTCGCGGCCTCTACCGCAAGCAGGCCTGAACGACGGCGCAAAAACGCGCGTGCCGCCCGGAAAAACGCTTTCCGGACGGCACGACCACATCGAAATAATTTGTAAGGCCCGTCAGGCCTCGGCGAGGCGGCGGCACAGCGACGCCCGCCCCGAACCAAGCGGAAGATCCGCGTTTTCTCCGCGAAACGCCTGGCCGGATGGAAAAGGCTCTAAATGTCCACAGGGGTGGGCTTGCCCTCCTCGGCGGGCTTCCCTTCTCTGCCGGGCTGCTGCGCCTTGCCGGCGGGAGCGGCCTTGCCCAGCGCGTACTTGCGGGCCGTCTCTTCCAGCACGGCCTGCCCCACCACCTGCCAGTTCTCACCCTGCTTGCGCAGCGCCAGCCAGGAGGTCATGCCCGCAGGCGTGGTGACCGAGGCTACGGCCGCCGTCTCGTCGAGCTTCACCACCTTTGCCTTTTTGAGGGATTCGGGGACCCACGGACAGTTAGGCGTCGTAGCCTGGCGGCAATCGGCCATCAGTTCGCCCGTGCTGACGCCCCGGTGGAAATGCTGGCGCAGATCGTTCTCCACATCCACGATGCTGTTGAGCATCTTGTCCACGCCGCCGATGCCGAGCTGGCGGCCCAGCGAATCCAGCATGTTCAGGCCCCGGCTTTCCTGCGTCATGTTGTTGATCTCATTGGCGGAAAAGCTTTTCAGATCCACATTGGCCATAAAGGCCGCGCTGTCGTTGGCGCTCAGGGCGTCCGCCAGCGCGCCGAGCGTCTTTTCAGGACCGGAGGTCATGCAGGCGGCCAGCAGCAGGACGCTCAGCGCCGGGGCCAGGAACCCGGCGGGACGAGGGAAAAAGGACATAGGGCTCTCCTTGGGTATGCCTCCCCTCTGCATGAGGGAAGACGGCTTGTGTACAGGCTAGCACAGGCCGCAGGGATTGCAAGGCCCGGCAGGGACCGTGCCCCGGCGGGGCTTTTTTTCCCCGCCGCTCTCTGCTACAAGGGGAGTCATGCCGACAGCCCGCCTGTCGCGGGCATGGGACGGCACTCAACGGAGGCACAATGAAAGTCATCATCATGTGCGGCGGCAAGGGAACGCGCCTGCGCGAAGAAACGGCCATCAAACCCAAACCCATGGTGGAGATCGGCGGACGCCCGGTGCTCTGGCACATCATGTCCATCTATGCCCGCTTCGGCTACAAGGACTTCATCCTGCCGCTCGGCTACAAGGGTGAGGTCATCAAACAGTATTTCCATGATTACAATATCCGCAACACGGATTTCACCGTGGACCTCAAAAACGGCGACATCACGGCCCATCCCACCGAGATCGTGGACTGGCGCGTGACCCTCTGCGATACCGGACAGGAGACCCTCAAGGGCGGACGCCTCAAGCGTGTGGCCCGCTACATCGACACCGACCGCTTCATGGTGACCTACGGCGACGGCGTGGCGGACATCGACCTTGACAAGCTTGTGGAATTCCACAAAAAATCCGGCACCATCGGCACCTTTACCGGCGTGCGCATGCCTTCGCGCTTCGGCACGGTGCGCACGGACGCGGACGGCAAGATCCTCTCCTGGGAGGAAAAACCCGTCCTTGACGAATACATCAACTGCGGCTTCTTCGTCTTCAAGCGGGAATTCCTCGACTACCTCAGCGAGGACGAATCCTGCGATCTGGAAAAGGAGCCCCTGCAACGTCTGGCGGCCGAGGGACAGCTCTCCATGTATCCCCACCCCGGACAGTGGCAGTGCATGGATACCCTGCGGGATTCCCTCAAGCTCAATGAACTCTGGGATTCGGGCAAGGCCTTCTGGATCTGAGGCCAGGACGCCCGGCACGGGCAGCCTTAAGGCTGCCGCTCACCGCTCTCTTCAGGACTTTTTCCGGCCTGCCGCCTGCCTCTGGTGCGCGGCAGGCCGTCGCGTACAACGCAAAGGATCGACATGTTTGCCAATTGCTACAAAGGCCGTCGCGTGTTCATCACCGGTCACACCGGATTCAAAGGCTCGTGGCTTGCCGCCTGGCTGGTGAGCCTCGGCGCGGAAGTGGCGGGCTTTGCCGACTGCGTGCCCACCACGCCCTCCCACTTCGAGGCGACCGGCCTTGCCGGCCATCTGCGGGACTACCGCGGCGACATCCGCGACCGGGACGCCGTCTGCCGCGCCCTGCGGGAATTCCGGCCGGAGGCGGTCTTCCATCTGGCGGCGCAGCCGCTGGTGCGCCTTTCCTACGACAAGCCCGCGCTGACCTTTGAGACCAACATGATGGGCACGCTCAACGTGCTGGAAGGCCTGCGGGAATGTCCCTCCGTGGCCGCCGCGGTCTTCATCACCTCGGACAAATGCTACCGCAACGACGAATGGGTCTGGGGCTACCGCGAGACCGACCACCTCGGCGGCTACGACCCCTATTCCGCCTCCAAGGGCTGCGCGGAGATCGTCGCCCATTCCTACTTCCAGAGCTATTTCGGCAGCGGCGGCCCGGCCTGCGCCACCACACGGGCGGGCAACGTCATCGGCGGCGGGGACTGGGCGCTGGACCGCATCGTGCCGGACTGCGCCCGCGCCTGGGCGGACGGGCAGGCGGTGCGCATCCGCAGCCCCTGGGCCACGCGGCCGTGGCAGCTCGTGCTCGAACCGCTTTCCGGCTATCTGTGGCTGGGGGCCCACCTGCTGGGCCTGCGCGAAGGGTCCTTCTCCGTGCGCGGGCAGGCCTACAACTTCGGCCCCGCGGCGGACGTCAACAACACCGTGGCCGAGGTGGTGACGGCGCTGGCGACCCACTGGCCGGGCTTCGTGAGCGAGACCGACCCGCAGGCCCAGGCCGGCGTCAAGGAATGCACCCTGCTCAAGCTCTGCTGCGACAAGGCCCTCGCCCATCTGGGCTGGAAGGCGACCCTGAATTTCGAGGAGACCATCCGCTTCACCGCCGAATGGTATCACCGCTTCTACCGCGGCGAGGGAGGCAAGCAGGCCGGGGCCTCCCTGCTGGACTTCAGCCTCGGCCAGATCGCTGCCTACTGCAATGCCGCCGAACAACGGCAGCAGCTCTGGGTAAGGTAGGACGGCCATGCCTCCGGTCATCACGCTTTCCACCTCCGCCCCGGCTGACGGCACGCCGCGCGGCACCGGCATCGACGGCGCCTGGTTGCTGCCGCTGCGCATCATCGATACGCCGGGCGGCGCCGTCCTGCACATGCTCAAGGCGGCGGCGCCCCTGCGGCCGGGCTGCCCCTGTCCGGATGCGCCGGCTGCGGACGAACGCCTGCACCTGGGGGAAGTCTACTTCTCCGAAGTGCTGCCCGGCCACATCAAAGGCTGGAAGCGCCACCGCCGCCAGACCCAGCACTTTGCCGTGCCCAGCGGCCGCATGGCCCTCGTGCTCTATGACGGCCGCTCCGACTCGTCCACCCAGGGCGTCCTCTGCCGTCTGGAACTGGGCCGCCCCGACGCCTACGCCCTGCTGCGCGTACCGCCGGGCGTCTGGTATGCCTTCGCCGCCGTGGGGGATGCCCCCGCCCTGCTCTGCAACGGAGCCGACATGCCCCACGACCCCGACGAAGGCGAGACCCTCCCCCTCGACAGCCCGCGCATCCCCTACAGCTGGGATCGCTGAGAGTCGTCTCTTCTTTTCGGGGAGGGAGACCTTTTGTGGACAAAAGGTCTCCCTCCCCGAACCCCTCCCTCCCAAAAAACTTTACTTGTCCAGATGCAGGCCGTCGCGACACGCAAGGCAGCGGCGGCTGCGAGCCAGCCCAAACCTTTAGGAAAGGCGGAGCGAACAGCAAACACTGTTTGCTCCGCCTTTTCTGCATCCAGCCGGGGAACGGCACAGACACGCGACACCTTGCAGGGGCACGTTGCCCGGCATGGATCCTGACAAACGTTTGGGGAAGAGAGAGAGGGGGGGCGCGAGGGGGGAGAGGGGAAACGTTTTTCAAAACGGTTCCCTTCTCCTCCTCGCAAAAGTCTTTCCGCTTACTTTAAACGCACACCAGACGATTTAGGCTGTCCGCTCCGCCTTTCCTGCATCCAGCCGGGGGACGGCACAGACGCGCGACACCTTGCAGGGGCACGTCGCCCGGCATGTACCCTGACAAACGTTTGGGGAAGGGAGAGGGGGTGCGCGAGGGGGAGAGGGGAAACGTTTTTCAAAACGGTTCCCCTCTCCCCCTCGCAAAAGTCTTTCCGCCTAGTTTTTGTGCACATTCCTGACGAGCAGATAGCGGGCGTTCTCCCAGACGACGGGGCCCACCTCCGCTTCCAGGCGCGCACGGTCCTGCGGTCGTTCGCTCAGCAGGTAATCCGGCGCGGTGGAGAGGCCCAGCTCGATATAGCTTTCCGGCGAGGCTCTGAGGGCCGTTTCGATGCGTTCCCAGTCATGGAGCAGGCGCATGTCCTTGGCATGGTACAGCAGGGCGGCGTCCTTCCAGGCCCAGGTCAGGGGCCGGTGGGCGGCATAGCGAATGGCCTGATCCTCACCGGGGAAAAAGAGGGTCTCGCCGGGGCGGGTATGTTCTTTGACGGCGCTGATCATCTCCGCCCGTTGCAGCAGCGGCCCGTAGGCTTCTTCATAGCGAGCCGCATCGAGCCGGTTCCAGTACCAGGCAAGGGCGTTGCGCGCCAGATCCTGCTGGCCGCCGCAGAAAAAGCCAATCACCAGCCCCAGACAGCACAGACAGGCGGCCGTCCGCTGCCAGACGGGGCGCTCCGTGCGCGTGGCGATCCGCCGCCACAGGATGTTGGCCCCGAGGAAGATGAGGCACATGGCAAAAAACGGCAGGAAGCGGTGCACGCGCGCCAGATCGAACTCGAGACGCAGGCGGCCCAGATGACGGCTGATCTCCTGATCCAGCACGAACAGCAGGATCACAACGTACACGCCCGCTATCCAGAGCCAGATATGCTTGCCCAGCAGTCGTTCCCGCTGGTCGCCGTATTTCGCGATCGCCCAGGTGCCCAGCAACGCCAGCGGGAACACGGGCAGCAGCGTATACTGCCGGTAAAATTTCGCCATGCCGCGCAGATATTCGGTGTATTCGATGTCAAAGCGCGTCCGCAGGATGTGATCCATGAAGGTCACGTCCTCGGGGCCGAGCCGGACCGCGGAAGCCTGCAGATAGACCAGCGCATACGGCGTCATGGCCGCCAGGAAGCAGAGGCCGCACAGCAGCAGCCGGCCCGCATGACGCGGCCAGAAAACGCCGCGGGGGCGGCAGGCGGCGAAACTCAGCCAGAAGCCCGCCGCCACCGGCAGCGAGCTGATGGCATGGACATAGACGAGCCCGCCCAGCGCCGCCATGAAGAGCGGCCACCAGCGCGGGCGCTGGAGTATGGCCAGCCCGACGCAGATGAAGAGAGCGTAGCAGGCGCTGAACAGGCTGCGCGGCGTATAGTCCCGGTAACCCGCGCCCCAGTAGGTCCCCCACGGCGTCCAGAAACAGAGCCCCATGAGGATGGTGAAGATGAGCGCCTTCCAGCGCTGGCCGAAGAGCACGATGCCCAGCAGGTAGAACGTCGCATAATGCAGGAAGACGCTTACACCGGTAAGTTGCAGGTAGGCTATGCCGTAATTGCCGTCATCGTTCCCCAGCCAGCTCAGCAGCGGGACAAGGCCGGTCACATGGGAAGAGAACAGCGCGGGCGACGAAAAGGCGACGTCTTTCAGGAAGTCCCCAGGCTGGGCATAGGCCGCCGCAATGGCGGCGTACATGGCCGGGTCGGTCGTCAGATCCAGCCCTCCGATGGATGCGCCGATGCGGCCATAGTGCAGCAGCACGGCAAAAAGAAGAATCCCCAGCCCGACGCCGAGATCGAATCGTGTCACCTTGCCCATCTGGCCTCCGCCATCCTGTCGGACGTTTGCGCGTTTTTCCGCTGGGAGCGGCCCCTGCCGCCGCGTCTCCGGCGCCATGCGGCCCGCCGGGCCGCCTGCAAACCTCCTCCCGCCCTGAGGCCTGCAAAAAGGGAATCCATCTTATGCCGATATTGTGTCATTTGCGTGAACATGTTGAACGGCAGCGCATTTTTCCGCAACTGCTCCCGCAAGGCAAGTCCACAGGCCGACCGCCCGAAAAAATCGGACGCGGCCTCTTTTCCGCAGGGCCCTGCCCGGCAGGGCGTATCAGAAAAATTTTATAAACAATTTCAACGGATAAAGCAAATCAGCCGCACACGCCCGTTTGCTTTTGGATGAACGGCCGTCACGAGCCTTGCCTCTTCCCCCGGCAAAAGCGCCCTAGCTTCGCCGGGACAGCACGGCCAGCCGGGCCGCCCGCACGGAGCCGTAGCGCAGCCGCCACCAGCGTCGCCGCAGGCGCAGGCGCAGTCTGTCCAGACAGAGGTAGACCACGGGCGTGGTATAGAGCGTCAGCACCTGGCTCACCATGAGGCCGCCCACGATGGTGATGCCCAGCGGCTGGCGGATCTCCGCGCCGTCGCCCTGTCCGAGGGCCAGCGGCACGGCTCCCAGGGCCGCGGCCATGGTCGTCATCATGATGGGGCGGAAGCGCAGGCGGCAGGCCTCGTAAATGGCTTCCTGCGGCGGCAGCTTGCGGGTGTGGGCGGCGTCCAGCGCAAAATCGATCATCATGATGGCGTTTTTCTTGACGATGCCGCAGAGCAGCAGCACGCCGATGAGCGCGATGACGCTGAATTCCATGCCTACGGCCATGAGCGCCAGCAACGCGCCACCGCCGGCCGACGGCAGGGTGGACAGGATGGTGATGGGATGGATGAGGCTTTCGTACAGCACGCCCAGCACGATGTAGAGGGCCACCAGCGCCGCGAAGATCAGCACGATCTGATTGCGGATGGTCTCGTTGAAGAGTTTGGCCGTGCCCTGGAAGCTGCCCACGATGGTGGAAGGCATGCCGATGCTGACGCGCACGCGGTCGATGGCCTCCTGCGCCTGCGAGAGCGACGCGCCCTCGGCCAGGTTGAAGGAGAGGGTCACGGCGGCGAACTGCCCCTGATGCGCCACCGAGAGCGGCGCGAAGCCCGGCCCCACTTCGGCCACGCTCAGGAGCGGCACAAGGCCGCCGCTGCCCGGCAGGTAGACCTTTTGCAGAGCATCCTGCCCTTCCAGCCAGTCGGGCATGAATTCCAGCACCACGCGGTACTGGTTCTTGTCCTGATAGATGGTGGACACCTGCCGCTGACCGAAGGCGTTGTTCAGGGCGCTGTCCACGTCGTCCATGGTCAGGCCCAGGCGCGCCAGCGCGTCGCGGTCCACACTGAGCAGGGTCTGCAGGCCGCGTTCCTCGATGTCGCTGTCCACATCCTTGAGGATGGGGATCGTGGCGAAGGCGTCCCGCAGCTTCCGGCCCCAGGTGCGCAGGGCGTCCAGGTCGTCGGCCTGGAGCGTGTACTGATACTGGGCATTGGAACTGCGGCCGCCCATGCGCAGGTCCTGCGCGGGCTGGAGGAAGATCTGCATGCCCGGCTCGGAGGAGAGCTTGCCCCGCAGGCGGCCGATGACCTGCATGGCGGAGATGCCGCGCTCTTCCAGCGGTTTCAGGGCGATGAACACGCCCCCGCCCCCGCGCGAGCCGGACATATGGCCGGAGACCTGCTCCACGGCAGGGTCTTCCTGGATGAGACGCATGAGGCGCGGCATCTTTTCCTGCAGACTCTGGAAGGAGGCGCTCTGGTCGGCGCGCATGCCGCCCATGATCACGCCCGTGTCCTGCGTGGGAAAAAAGCCCTTGGGGACGACCATGTACAGCCAGACGTTGCCCGCCATGACCAGCAGCAGAGAGAGCATGGTCAGGCGCGGATGCCGCAGCACCACGGCCAGGCTGCGTTCGTAGCCGCGCTGCATGCCACCCAGCAGACCGCCCCACCACAGGCCCAGGCGCGTGAACAGGCGGGAGACGATGCCGCCCCGCCGCTCAAGCCGCCCGCTGCGGCGGGAAAGGTCTTCTTCATAGGGGCGCAGGTAGCGGGCGCACATCATGGGCGTGGTGGTCAGGGACACCACCATCGAAACGAGCACCGCCGTGGCCAGCACCACGGAGAACTCCCGGAACAGCCGCCCCACGATGCCGCCCATGAAGAGGATGGGGATGAAGACCGCCACCAGCGAGAGCGAGATGGAGATGACGGTGAAGCCCACCTCTCGCGCGCCGCGCAGGGCGGCACGGAGCGGCGTCTCCCCCAGCTCCATGCGGCGGACGATGTTCTCCAGCACCACGATGGCGTCGTCCACCACAAAGCCCGTGGCCACGGTGAGCGCCATGAGGGAAAGGTTGTCCAGCGTGTAGCCGCAAAGGTACATGACCCCGAAGGTGCCGATGAGCGACACCGGGGCCGCCACCGCCGGGATGGCCGTGGCCCGTCCGTTGCGCAGGAAGAGGAAGACCACCAGCACCACCAGCGCCACGGAGAGGAGCAGGCTCTTCTCCACTTCGGCCAGCGAGGCACGGATGGTGATGGAACGGTCCATGCGCACGGTGAGGTCCGCGCTTTCCGGCAGCCAGGAGCGCAGTTGCGGCAGCATGGACTTCACTCTGTCCACGGTCTCGATGATATTGGCCCCGGTGGCGCGAAAGACCATGAGCAGGATGGCCTGCCGGCCGTTGGAAAGGGCCATGTTGCGCACGTCCTGCGAGCTCATCTCCACCGTGGCCACATCGCCGAGGCGGATGACGGCATCCCCCTTGCGGGCCACGATGAGCCGCCGGTAGCCGTCCACGTCGGAGAGCTGGTCCGCCGCGTCCACCAGCCAGAACGTCCCTTCGCTCTCCACCATGCCCTTGGGCAGATAGGCATTGGCCCCGCTGATGGCCCGGCGCACGTCCTCGCTGCTGACGCCCGCCCGGCTCAGGGCATCGGGGATGAGGCGCACGCGCACGGCGGGCAGCGCCCCGCCGCCCAGCGTCACCTCGCCCACGCCGGGGATCTGGGCGATCTTCTGGGCCAGCACGGTGGAGGCCGCGTCGTAGAGCTGGGAGCTGGTCAGCACTTCCGAGGTCACGGACAGGATCATGATGGGCGCGCCCGACGGGTTCACCTTGCGGTAGGTGGGGTTGGACGGCATGGTCGGCAGGGTCGAGCGCGCGGCGTTGATGGCCGCCTGCACGTCACGGGCCGCGCCGTTGACGTCGCGGTCCAGATCGAACTGCAGGATGACGCTGGTGGAGCCGAGGCTGCTGCTGGAGGTCATCTCCGTGACCCCGGCGATGCGGCCCAGGGCGCGTTCCAGCGGGGTGGCCACGGTGGCGGCCATGGTCTCCGGGCTGGCGCCGGGCATGGAGGCGCGCACCACCACCACGGGCAGATCCACCTCCGGCAGCGGGGCCACCGGCAGCAGGCGGAAGGCGATGATCCCCGCCAGCGCTATGGCCAGCGTCAGCAATGTGGTGGCCACGGGCCGCCGGATGAAGGGCGCGGAAAAGTTGACCGGCAGGAACTCCGGCCCGAAGCGATGCCGCCGGGCCGCCCCTTCGCCGTCGAAATCCTGCGGCTTCATGGCCGTTCCTCCGCCGCCTCTCCCTCAGCGAGCATGCCGGAACGGCGACGCCGGAAGCGGATGGCCAGCCGGTCGAACCAGAGATAGATCACCGGCGTGGTGAAGAGGGTCAGCACCTGGCTGAAGATGAGGCCGCCCACCATGGTCACCCCCAGGGGCCGCCGCAGTTCCGCGCCCATGCCCCAGCCGATCATGAGCGGCAGCGCGCCCAGCAGGGCCGCCATGGTGGTCATGAGGATGGGCCGCAGGCGCAGCAGGCAGGCCTGCCGGATGGCCTCTTCCGGGCTCTTGCCCTCGTTGCGTTCGGCGTCGAGGGCGAAGTCGATCATCATGATGGCGTTTTTCTTGACGATGCCGATGAGCAGGATGATGCCGATGATGCCCACCACGCCCAGCTCCATGCCGCCCAGCATGAGCGCCAGCAGCGCGCCCACCCCGGCCGACGGCAGAGTGGACAGGATGGTGACCGGGTGCACGTAGCTTTCGTAGAGCACGCCCAGCACGATATACATGGTGATGATGGCCGCCAGCACCAGCCAGACCTGATTGGTGGTGGAAGACTGGAAGGCCAGCGCCGCCCCTTGGAACTGACAGCGCAGGGAGGCGGGCAGGCCCAGCTCCCGTTCGGCGGCCAGTACGGCGTCCACCGCGGCGCTCAGGGACGAGCCCTCGGCCACGTTGAAGGAGATGGTGGCCACGGGGAACTGCCCCTGCCGGGCGATGGAAAGGCGCGTGGCGCGCTCCTCCATCCTGACCAGCGTGCTCAGCGGCACAGGCTGCCCGTCCGAACTTTTCACGTAGATGTTCTCCAGCGCGCCCGGCCCGTTGCGAAAGCGCGGGGCCGTCTCCAGCACCACCTTGTACTGGTTGGTCTGGGTGAAGATGGTGGAGATGAGCCGCTGCCCCAGCGCATCATACAGCGCATTGTCGATGTCGCTCATGGTGAGCCCGTAGCGGCCCGCGCTGTCCCGGTCGATGTCCAGCCAGAGCACGCGGCCGTAGCCCTGCAGGTCGCTGGTCACATGGTCGAGTTCCGGCAGCCGGGCCAGGGCGGCCACGATCTTCGGCGTCCATTTCTGGAGCTGGTCCCGGTCCAGCGCCTCCACCGTGAACTGGTACTGGGTGCGGGACACCCTGTCCTCGATGGTCAGGTCCTGCACGGGCTGCATGTAGAGCTTCAGGCCCGGCCGGGCATCGGCCTGCGCCATGATGCGCCGGGCGATCTCCGGCGCGCGGGCGTCGCGGTCGGCCAGCGGCTTGAGGTTCACCGTCAGCCGGGAGGTGCCCAGACTGGGATTGACGCCGTCCACCCCCACCAGGAAGACCACGCTGTCCACCGCCGGATCGGCCAGGATGAGGTCGGAAAGTTCCTTCTGGCGGCGGGTCATGGCCGCAAAGGACGAATCCTGCGGCGCTTCGGCTATGCCCTGGATGACGCCCGTGTCCTGCGTGGGGAAGAAGCCCTTGGGCACCACGATGTAAAGGAAGACCGTCAGCGCCAGCGTGCCCAGCGCCACCAGCAGGGTCAGGCCCTGATGGGCCAGCACCCAGTCCAGCTTGCGGGCGTACCAGTCCAGCAGCCGGGCAAAGAAACCGCTCTCCGCCTGCCGCTTCTCGTGCCGCATGGCCTGGGGATGCAGCATGGTGGCGCAGAGCATGGGCGTGAGGCTCAGGGAGATGCCCGCCGAGATGAGGATGGTCACGGCCAGCGTGACCGCGAATTCCCGGAACAGCCGCCCGGCCACGTCGCCCATGAAGAGCAGCGGGATGAGCACGGCCACCAGCGAGAGCGTCAGGGAGATGATGGTGAAGCCGATCTGCCCCGCGCCGCGCAGGGCGGCGGGCACGGGCTTCATGCCCATCTCCAGATAGCGGGAGATGTTCTCGATGACCACGATGGCGTCGTCCACCACGAAGCCCGTGGCGATGACCAGCGCCATGAGGGTCAGGTTGTTGAGGGAATAGCCCGCAAGGTACATGACCCCCAGCGAGCCCACCAGCGAGAGCGGCACGGCCAGCGCCGGGATGATCGTGGCCGAGGCGTTGCGCAGGAAGAGCCAGATCACCCAGATGACCAGCGCGATGGAGAGCAGGAGCTCCAGCTGCACGTCATGCACCGTGGCGCGGATGGTGGTGGTGCGGTCGGTGACCACGCGCACCTCCACATTGCCGGGCAGGGTCTTCTGCAATTCCGGCAGCAGGTCGATCACGCTGTCCGCCACCTTGATGACGTTGGCCCCCGGTTGCCGCTGCACCGACAGCACGATGGCCTGCCGGAAGGCCTGACCGTCGCCCGCGGCATAGGCCGAGAGGCGGGCGTTCTCCGCTCCTTCCACCACTTCGGCCACGTCCTTGAGGCGCAGGGGCGCGCCGTCCTTGTAGCCGATGATGGTCTGAGCGTATTCCGCGGCCGAGGCCAGCTGGTCGTTGGCGTCGATGGTGCTGGCGCGTTCCGGCCCGTCAAAGCTGCCCTTGGCGCCGTTGACGTTGGCCGAACTGATGGCCGAGCGGATGTCGGCCAGGGTCAGGCCCGCCGCGGCCAGCGCCTTGGGATTGACCTGCACCCGCACCGCGGGCCGCTCGCCGCCGGAGAGCGTCACCAGGCCCACCCCGGAGAGCTGGGAGATCTTCTGGGCCAGACGGGTGTCCACCAGGTCTTCCAGCCGGGTCATGGGCATGGCGTCGCTCATGACGGCCAGGGTGATGATGGCCGGGTCCGCCGGGTTGACCTTGTTGTAGACCGGCGGATTGGGCAGATCCGAGGGCAGCAGGTTGTCCGCCGAATTGATGGCCGCCTGCACTTCCTGCTCCGCCACGTCCAGCGGCACGGAAAGGTCGAACTGCAAGGTGATGACCGACGAGCCCGCCGAGGAGAGGGACGTCATCTGCACAAGGCCCGACATGCTGCCGAACTGCCGTTCCAGCGGGGCGGTGACCACGGCCGAGGTCACTTCCGGCGACGCGCCGGGATAGAAGGTCTGCACCTGGATGGTGGGATAGTCGATCTGCGGCAGGGCCGAAATGGGCAGATAGCTGTAGGCCAGCAGGCCCGACAGCAGGAGCGCCGCCATGAGCAGCGAGGTCGCTATGGGCCGGAGGATGAAGATGCGGGAAAGGTTCATGGCTGATCACGGGGTTCGGGTCGGCGCCGCCCCGTCCGGCGGGCTGCCTCACCTGTGCGGCGCGGCGTCCGCAGGTGCGGGGGGACGGAGAGCGGCGGGGAAGACGCGGGAGGCGGGTGGGGAGCGCAGGCCGCTACTCCAGCGGTTCGGCGCGGGGGGTGTCCATGCGGGCGGCCACATTGACGGTGATGCCGTCGCGCAGGCGGTCCAGCCCGTCCACCACGACCACATCTCCGGGTTCCAGCCCCTTGTCGATGACCGCGAGCTGGTTGGTGCTCACGCCCGGCGTCACGTCGCGCACATGGGCCACGTTGTCCGCATCCACCACATAGACGTAGGAGCCGCGGCTGCCCAGCTGCACGGCCGCGGCCGGTACGGTGACGGCGTCCTTGAGCAGCTTGACCATGACACGGGCATTGACGAACTGCTGCGCATACAGCAGGCCGCCGTCATTGGGGAAAAGGGCCTTGAGCTTCACCGTGCCGGTGGTGGAGTCGATCTGATTGTCCATGGAGAGCAGCTCGCCCACGGCGATGAGCCCCTTCTGTTCCCGGTCCCAGGCCTGCACGAGCGGCCGCCCGGCCTCTTCCTTGCGAGCCGCGCGCAGGGCCTCGCGCACCAGCGGCACGCGGTTCTCCGGCAGGGTGAACAGCACATGACAGGGCCGCGTCTCGGTGATGCGGACGATGCCCTCGCTGTCCGAGCTCTTGATCATGTTGCCCTCGTCCACCTTCTTCAGGCCGAGGATGCCGCCCACGGGCGCGGTGATGCGGCTGTAGGTCAGTTGCAGGGCCGCGGCTTCCACGGCGGCCTTGTCCGCCGCCACCACGCCCTCGTACTGCCGTACCAGCGCACGCTGGGTCTCGTACTGCTGGGCCGACACGTAGTCGTTCTTCACCAGCTTGGCGTAGCGTTCAAGGTCGCTGCGGGCATTGGCGAGCTGGGCCTGGTCGCGCAGCAGGTTGCCCTTGGCCTGCGCCAGTTCGGCCTCGAAGGGGCGGGGGTCGATCTCGGCCAGCAGGTCGCCCGCGGCCACGCGGCGGCCTTCCGTGAAGTGCAGCTTGACGAGCTGCCCGTCCACCCGGCTGGTGACCAGCACGTCGCTGGACGGCTCCACCGTGCCGAGACCATTGAGGAAATAGGGCATGTCCTGAGACAGCGCCGTGGCCACGCGCACGGGCGGCGCATCGGCGGCCATGCGGGGGCCTCCGGGCCCGGAAGCGAAGAAAAGGCGATAGGCCGCCAGCAGGACGGCGCAAATGAGGACAAGGCGAATCAGTCTGCCCCGTGCGGGAAGTTTCATATGGCGTGCTCCGGCTGCTCACGGGGAAAGCTCACCGTGAAGACGGCTTCCCTGTCAGCGACGTTTTCCTGTCGGATGATCCAGCCCATCTGCTCGCAGGCGCGCAACGCCAGCGACAGACCCAGCCCGCTCCCCACGGGTGTTGGCGCACCGGCGGGATGCGGTGCGCGGACGCCCCTCGCGAAGACGTCCAGATGTTCCGGGATATGGCCCTTGTTGCGGATGCGGAAAAGGCCATCCTCCACACTCACCAGAACCTTTCCATCTTCGGCGTATTTTCGCGCGTTGTCCAGTAAATTCTTGAAGATGATGCGCGCGAGCCCCTCGTCCCCCACGGTCATGACCGTAGCGGGGCCCTCCAGACCGACGGCGGCGTCCCCGCCGCAGAGCTCGCGCACCAGCGCCGCCACGTCGAGGCTCTCGGGCACGATGTCCTCCGGACGGCGAGCCAGCATGAGCAGGCTGCGCACCATGTCGCTCATGTCCAGCACCGTGCGCTGCAGGCGTTGCAGCACCGGCATCAGGGCCTCGCCGCCCTCCAGACCGGCGAGGCGCAGTTCCAGCACTTCCAGCCCGCCCTGCAGGACGGTGAGCGGCGTGCGCAGCTCATGGCTCACGTCGCCGGTAAAAAAGCTCTCGCGCTGCATGTAGCGCACGAGGTCCCGCTCGCGGGCGGCGATGGCGCGGGCCAGCACGCCCACTTCGTCATTGAGGGCCTCCTGCGGCAGGGAGGGCAGGCTGCCGGGCTGCTCGCCCTGCTCCACGGCATGCGTGAGTTCGGTGAGCGAACCGGAAAGACGGCGGGAAAGCACGATGCCCAGCAGCGAGGCGGCCACGAGGGCCACCCCCACGCAGAGCAGGAAGATGCGGAGCGTCTCGGCCCGCAGGGAGCGGAAAGCCCCCGTGCTGCCGCTGAGGGAATAGCGCAGCCCGCCCCGCGTGGCCAGCAGGACGAACTCGGCCCCGTTGTCCAGCAGATGCAGGCCGTCCGTCAGCGCCTGCCAGTCCGGCGGCACCTGCTTGCCCACCAGGAAATCCAGATCCATGCCTTCGGCCAGATCCGAGCCCCAGTAGAGCACGCGCCGCCCGTGGTCCTCGGCATAGAAGGCGCGCTCCTCGGCCTCCATGAGCAGGCGCATGATCGGCCGGGCATTGACTTCCAGCAGATGGCGGCCCAGCCGCTCGTAGGCGACGAGCCCCGCGATGATCATCACGGCGCCCATGCCCACGGTCAGCAGCACGAAGGACAGCAGCAGCCGCCGCCGGATGCCGTAACGCCGGGATGACGGCGGCTTCACGCGTCCTCCCCGCCGCCCAGCCGGTAGCCCACGTGGGTGACCGTCTGGAGCAGGGGCGGATCGAAGGGCTTGTCCAGCGCCTGCCGGAGTTCGTGGATATGGGTGCGCAGAGCGCTGCCGCCGGGCGGGGCGTCCCCCCAGAGCATCTGCTCCAGCTCCTCACGCGCCACCAGCGCCGGGGCCGCCCGCATGAGTTCGCAGAGGATGCGGAAGCCCGTGGGGCTGATCCGCAGTTCCTTCCCCTGCCGGGTGACGCGGTGGCCGGCCACATCCACCACCACGTCCGCATAGCGCAGCTCTCCGCTGCTGCCGCCGCCCGCTCCCTGCCGGCCGCGCCCGCACGCCCGGATGAGCGCCCGGATGCGGGCTTCCAGCTCCTTGAGCGCAAAGGGTTTGACCAGGTAGTCGTCCGCGCCGGACTCTAGCCCCAGCACGCGGTCGGGCACGGTGTCCCGCGCCGTCAGCATGATGATGGGGGTCCGGTAGTCGTGCTTTTCGCGCAGGGTGCGGCACAGGGTGATGCCGTCCATGCCGGGCAGCATCACGTCCAGCACCAGACAGTCGAAACGTCCGGCCAGCGCCTGTTCCAGACCGGCCCGGCCGTTACGGGCGCAGTCCAGCTCGTAGCCCAGCGGCTCGAAGAAGGCGTAGAGCATGGCAAGGATATCTTCGTTATCTTCCACCAGAAGCAGTGCAGGCATACGGGCCTCCCGCGGCATGACCGCGCCCCTCCCCGCAGCGGGAAGGCGGCAGCGGCACGCCTCGTCATGGCGTCAGGAACAGTTTCCGCCGGGCGTCCCGTCTTCGCCCGCTCACCGGCGGACGCGGCCTGCCGGACACGCGGCGGGCGACGGCGGCAGGGCCGCCCCGCTCAGGGCCGGGGCTCTTCGTCCAGGATGGCCAGACCTTCCACCTCCACCTCGTTGGGACGCTTGGAACTCCATTCCACCTGTCCCACGATGCGGATGCGGGTCTGCGGCGTCACCGTCAGGTGACCAAAGGTCTCATCTTCTATCTCCACCACCACGCTGCCGCTGTCGTCCCGAAAGACGTAGCGGTCCTTGCGCTGGGGCAGTTTTTCCACGAGGTGGCCCTCGAGCACGCAGGGCACGTCGTCATAGGCGTTGGCCACATCGGCGGCCCGGGTCACCACGCCGGCGGCCGAGCCCGCGCCCGGCCCCTCGAACCCCGCGGCCACGACGGATGCCGCCCCGGCGAGACAGAGAAACAGCAGCAAGATGGCGATTCGCATGGGGGCTCCTGTTAGTGCATTTTCCGTTTGAAGCGCTCCGCGCTTCAAACCATACGGCCCGGCGTCTCGCGGGAAACCCCGGGAAACGCCCTCCAGATCCCGCCGCTCCCGGTCCAGACAGGCCGGCGGGGAGCCGCCGGCCGTCACATGCCGGACAGCCGGCGGCGAGAGTGCGGCAGGCCCGGCCTGCCGCCGTCAGGAGGTCACTTGAGGATTTCCAGCACCTTCACGTCCACCTTGGCCGGTTCCATCATGCCGTCCTTGTCCATCTTGCCGGACAGGCGCACCCTGGTCTCCGGGGTGACGGTACGGCCGGCGAAGACGCCGAAGTCGATCTCCACGATGATCTCGCCGGTGGCGTCCTTGAAAAGATATTTGTCGTCGCTGCCCGCGTAGCGCTGCACGATGTTCCCGGTCAGGATGACCGGCGCGTCATCCCAGCACTTGAGCGCCTTGGCCACGGTATCGGCCTGTATGCCCGCCGTCGGTCCCTGGAAGCCGCCGCCCTGACCGGCCCCCGGCCCCTGGAAGCCCGGCTGAGCGAACGCGGGAGCGGCCAGAGCCAGCACCAGCAGGGAAGAAAGCAGAATCTTCATGACAATACTCCTTTTTTATGCCTGTTCCTGAGAAGTTTACTTGAGGATCTCCAGGAACTTGACGTCGATCTTGGTGGCCTCGAACATCTCCTTGTCCACCTCCCCGGCGATGCGCACGGTATTGGCGGGCGTCACGGTCTTGCCCCAGAAAAGTTCATGGTCGATGTCCACGATGACCTGCCCGGTCGCGTCGCGGAACATATACTTGTCGTCACTGCCGGCCAGACGTTCCACGATGTTGCCGGTCAGCACCACGGGCGACTCGTCCCAAGCCTTGAGCGCCTTGGCCACGGTATCGTTTTCCGTCCCGCCGGTGGGCCCCTGGAAGCCGCCGTACGAGGCTGCCGGGCCCTGGTAGCCCCCCGCGCCCGCCGGGCCGGGAGCAGGGCCGTCCGGCGCGGCAAAGGCGGGAACGCTCAGGGACATCGCCAGCAGGAGAAGGGAGGAGATTTTCATACAGGCCACCTCTTTCATGTGTTTGACATCTTACTTCAGGACTTCAAGGAACTTGACGTCGATCTTGGTGGGGTCGAACATGTCCTTGTCCACATCGCCGGAAATGCGCACGGTATTGGCGGGCGTCACGGTCTTGCCCCAGAAGAGCTCATGGTCGATGTCCACGACGATCTGGCCGGTGCCGTCCCGAAAAACGTACTTGTCGTCGCTGCCGGCCATACGCTGCACGATGTTGCCGGTCAGCACCACCGGGGCGTCGTCCCAGGCCTTGAGCGCCTTGGCCACCGTGGTGACGCCGACCGAGGACGTCGGCCCCTGGAAGCCGCCGTAACCACTGGCAGGGCCATTATACGCGGCAAGGGCAGGAGAGGAAAGACCAAGAATGAGAGCAAGAGCAGGAAGAAAACGACGCATATCAAGCCTCCATGATGTGTTGTGGCGGTATCGCCTTGTGTTCATGGGGGCAAGCTAGCGCAACCGCCGTCAGGAAGGCGTCAGGACCCAAAAAAATTTTTTCCCTCCCGAAAAAAGATAAAAAATTTCCGGCGAATCAAGGTATTTCCCGCTTGCCCCTCCCGCGCCCGACTGATACAGTCCCCTGCATGAAAGAACTGGACCCACATACCATGCGTCCCTGCCTCGCCTGTGGCGGCGTCGATGTGCACCTTGAATCCATGCGTCCGCCGGGACGGCGGGATGACGTGTGGCGCGTCGTCTGCTCCTGCGGCCAGACCTCCCAGCAGTGGTCCGTCTCTCAGGGGGCGGCCATACGCGCCTGGAACCGCAATCTCGGCAGCGAGCACTGCGACGGCGGTACGGCAAGCCGACGCTGACAGGTCCGGCCTGTCCATTTTTTGCGGGGCGCTTCCGGCAGGAGGCGCCCTTCGTCATTCCAGCTCCCGCCCCACCCAGACGGCCCGCCCGATGATGTGCACGAGATCGCCCAGCTGATCGCGCGTGTCCGCCTCGATGGGCGCATAGGCCGGGTTGGCGCTGCTCAAGATCAGCTTGCCCGGCATGGCGTTGACGATCTTCAGGTAGATCATGTCCTCCACGCTCACGGCGTAGATGCGCCCAGGCCGGGGCTCCCGCTGGCCCTGGTCGATGAGCACCACATCATTATGGCGTATGTCCGGCTGCATGCTGTCGCCCGATACCCGCAGCAGCACCATATGCGCCGGGTTCCCCTTGCGGCGTAAGAAATCGTGCCGGAACGCGTAATGCCGCAGCACTTCGCCGCCGGTCTCCAGGCTGCCGCCGCCCGCCGAAAGGCGCGCCTCCACCAGCGGCACCATGACCAGATCGTCCTCCTCCGCACCGGCCCGGCAGTCGGGGGCCCCCCGCCCCGCCAGCAGCCAGTCCAGCGAACAACGCAGCACGCCGGCCAGACGCACGGCAAACTCCCCCTTGGGCAGCTGCCCGTTCTCGTACTGTTGTATGGTCGTCAGGCTCACCCCGATGCGGGCGGCCAGCTCCTGCTTGCGCAGCCCCTGCTCCTGACGCCGGCGCCGCAGTCTTCCGGCAAAGGCGCTCCCCAGTCCCGGCGGCGTGCCGCATGTCGTCGTCATATCCCCTCCTCTGCCAGCGAGTCCGGCAGCTTAGCTCAAGCATAAAAGAAAAGTTATAAATTTTTCTTTTGAACTTTTCTCAAAAAACATATAAACAGATACATGTTGTTCGAAAATGCTAGCCAAGAAAGCCAGGTAGCGCAAGACTTGCCTGCCCCTGGCACGACAACGTCCCCCCTCTCCGGCGGCAACGGAGCCCCTTACGGCTACAGGAAAACTTTTCAACCAGACCGCTTTTCGGGTCCTTCAGGGAGGTACCATGCACCAGTTGCCCTATCATCTCGAAACCGTCAGCAATGTCCTCGATGTCCTGGCCCGCGGCAATGCCGCCGAACGTCCCCTGCTGGCCCTGGCCGCCTGCCATCTGCGCCTGCTGGCCAGCCTGACCGCGGGCGGCAGTCCTCTGCCGCAGCCCCCGGCCTGCGCCGCCGTCCCGGTCGCCGGCGTGGTTCCGCGTCCTGTATGGGAGGCCGGGCATGTCGTGCAGTAGGCGCGCTTGCCCGGCGGAGCCGTGCCGGACTGACGGCGATCCGGGGAGCCTCCGGCCGTCGCGGGCCACGCCCCTCCCGTCCCTTGCGCGCGGCACCGGCCGGCACCGGGAACGGCCCGTCACGGCAGGCGGACGGCAACGCCCGTTCGAACGTCCTTCCGGCTGCGCATCCGGCACGCCGGCCATCCCGCCCCCCTTCAGCGACACCGCCGCCACGGAAATATGGCAGGCGCTGCGCCGGAGCCTCAGCCCCAATGCCCGGCTCATCCTGCGCGTACTGGACGAGGACGGCGCGGCCTTTACCCGCCTGCTGCGCCACTACGGCGGCCAGTCCCTGCGCATCCCCCGCCGCCTGCCGCCGGAGGAGCATGCCCTGAGGCGGACGCTGGGCACGGACTGCCTGCGCCGTCTGATGGCGACCTTTGGCGGAACGGTCATCTATGTACCGCGCTGCCGCCTCCTGCTGGCCGCCGTGCGCCGCATCCGCCTTGTCCGGCAGTTCAGCCGCCATACCGCCGCCGGAGCTTCCGGCTGCGCCGCCGTGCGTCAGCTGGCCCGTCAGGAAGGGCTCAGCGAGCGCCGCATCTGGCAGATACTCAAGACCAGCGACGACCTGCCCGAAGCCGCCGCCGCCCTGCCCGGCCTGCTCCCGGAACAGGGCGATACCTAGCTCCGCCCGCCCCATCCGCCTCCCCCGTGCGGCAAGGCGACAAAGCACGAGGGCCCAAAGCGGCCGCATCGTGCTTCCTCCCTTTTCCCGGCATGCCGCTGCCGGAAAAACGCCTTGCCGTCCACGGGGGCTCCCGCCCCCCGGTTTGCCCCTCCTCTTCCTGCCCGCTGCGGCGGACGGTTCCCCGCCGCCGGCATGATGCGCCGCCGCGCCCGCGTCCGACGATTCTTCCCGCCTTCCGCAAAGCCGCGTCCCCTCACGCCCTGACGCTACAGAACTCTTTCAGTCTTACGCCGGACGCCCTTTCGGGCATGGTGCACCTGTCCGCGGGGATCCCCCGCCCATCACAACCAGGAGAGCGACCATGCCCACCGCCTTTGAACGAGCCCATGCCTTTACCGCCCGCTGGGAGGGCGGCCTTGTGGACCATCCGGATGATCCGGGCGGCATCACCAACCACGGCGTTTCCTTCCGCTGGGTGAAGGATCTGGCCGAGGAGGCCCGCCGCCGCTGCCGGCAAGAAGACCGCCGCTGCGAGAACTGCGCCCGTCAGGGCGGTCCTCGCTGCGAGATGCAGGCCCTCGACATGGATATGGACGGCGACGTGGACGCCGACGACATCCGCGCCTGCACGAAGGAGCAGGCCGCCGTCCTCTTCCGGCAGCACTTCTGGGACAAGCTCGGCTGCGACGCCCTGCCCCTGCCGCTGGCCGTCACCCTGTATGACGGGGCCGTGAACATGGGGCCGGGCAGGGCCGTGCGTCAGCTCCAGGCTGCGCTCAATCTGGTGGGGGAGAACCGCCTCGACATCTTCGAACCGCTGGCCGAGGACGGCATCATGGGGCCCAGGACACGGGAAATGGCCCAGGCCATCGCCCACATCGACGCCGATTTCTACACGGCCCGCCAGAGCCTGCGCCAGCGTGACGCCTTCTACCGGCAACTGGCGGCCCGCAGACCGTCCATGCAGGCCTTCCTCAACGGCTGGCGCAACCGGGTGAAGGCGCTCGGCGACTATCTGGCCGAACTGGAACGGGAGGTCTAGCCATGTGGAGCGTACTGGCCGGACTGGCCGCCGGACTGGGCAAGGGCCTGCGCGGCCTCCTTGGCGACGACGCCAAACGCGCCGAGGCGCAGAGCCGTCTCAATGAGCGGGAAGTGGAAGGCGCGCCCGCCAGCCGCCTGCGCCTCTGGCGCTCCTTCCTCGGCTGGGTGCTGAGCCTGCTCTTCGTCTGGGAAGTGGCGGGCAGGCTCGTGCTCGTGCCGCTGCTGGCCCCGCAATGGGGCGAGCAGCTCCCGCCGTCCACCCTCGATCAGATCATGAGCCTGCTGCTCGGCATGCTCGGTCTGGGTTTCTGACCCGCAAGGATCTTTTCATGGAAAGCATACTGCATTCCTCGGCGGCCTCGCTGCTCATCCTCGCCGTACAGGCCGCCGTCGTCTGGGCCTTCTGGAGCCTGCGCCGGGCCTTTGTGCGTCAGGAGGAATTCCAGGAGCAGCTCCAGCGCCAGAGCCGTTACGAAAACGCCGTCAGCCGCCGTCTGCTCACGCTGGAGCAGCAGGTGCGGCAGGTGCCCGGCGAAAAGCGCCTGAACCAGCTCCACAGCGAACTGGCCGGGCTGCGCGGGGACATCATGGCCCTCAATGCCCGCATCACCGGGCTGGATCATCTGCTGAGCCGGCTGGAACGCAGCCTGGAGCGGCAGGAGGAGCGACTGCGTCCGCTCCCGGCCCGCAGCGCCCGGGAGGCCATCTGATGGCCGCCGCGACCGCCGCCAGACGGAGCGGCGCCGCCCCGGCTGCCGGGCGCAAACGGACGGATACCGTCGTCCGCAGTCTGGAACGCCGCCTGCTCACCCTGACCAGCGGTCTGGACAGCGCCGACGTGGCGGAAAAGGGCATCGACGTGGTGAAGGAGATCCGCGAGCTGCACGCCCTGCTGCGCTCCCTGCACGAAAATGCGGATGGAGCGGCCCCTCCGCCGCCGCTGGAGGTGCGCTGGCTGGAGCAGCCGCCCCCGGCTGCCGCCTCCGAA
This sequence comes from Candidatus Desulfovibrio gallistercoris, assembly GCA_019118745.1. Classification (GTDB taxonomy): domain Bacteria; phylum Desulfobacterota; class Desulfovibrionia; order Desulfovibrionales; family Desulfovibrionaceae; genus Desulfovibrio; species Desulfovibrio gallistercoris. The sequence goes on from DWYJ01000098.1 coordinate 55,700, forward strand.
CCTTCCGCCGCGCCGCCCGAGACCTGATCGTCGCCCGTTTGGGGGGAAGGGGAACCCCTCGCTCTGCTGTCGATGCCCGTAAGGCTCCTGCGTCGCCTAACGGGCACGGCCCTGAGGGCCGCCTTTCGGTCGCCGCCAGCGCGGGAGCGGGTTCCCCTTCCCCCCAAGCCCCCCATCCCTTCCCCAGCGCGCTTTTATCAGGGGAGGATACGGTGGACGAGGCTCCCCCCAAAGGCAAGCAGAGTTTGTATGCATGGCTTACTTAATATACCTAAATAACATGTAAAGTTTGTGCAAACCGGCCTTGGAGCATTTCCCGTTTGGAACGCTCTGCGCTTCAAACCATACGGACTCGCGCTTTGCTTTAAAAAAAAGCAAAACGTTCTACCTCAGCCCGGAAAAACGCATGTCCCACGTCATCCCCTACTGTCCGCGCCCGTTGCAATGGCAGTTCCACAGCCGTCGTACCCGCTTCTGCGTGCTGCTCTGCCATCGCCGCTTCGGCAAGACCGTGGCCGCCATCAACGATCTGCTGCGGGCGGCCCTGCGTTCCGGCCGCAATGACTGGCGGGCGGCCTATGCCGCGCCCTTCCTGGGGCAGGCAAAGGCCGTGGCCTGGGACTACCTCCGCCGCTTCGCCGGAGCGGTGCCGGGCACGCGCTTCCATGAAAGCGAACTGCGCTGCGATCTGCCCACCGGCGCACGCATCCGGCTGTACGGATTGGATAATCCGCACGCCCTGCGCGGCCTCTACCTTGACGACATCGTGCTGGACGAACCGGCGGACATGCCCCGCAGCGTCTGGTCGCAGGTCATCCGGCCCATGCTGGCCGACCGGCAGGGGCGCGCCCTCTTCTGCGGCACCCCGCACGGGACGGACAACCTGCTGCACGACGTCTGGGAACAGGCCGGACGGGAAGGGGCCGCCGGAGGCTGGAGCCGCTTCCGCTTCCCGGCCTCGCAGACGGGCTATCTGCCCGCCGCCGAGCTGGAGGCGGCCCGCCGCAGCATGGACGAGGCCGAATACCGGCAGGAATTCGAATGCTCCTTTGCGGCGGCCGTACGCGGGGCCTATTACGCGCCCCTGCTGGAGCAGGCCGAACGCGAGGGCCGCCTCGGCGACGTGCCCCATGCGCCGGAGTTGCCCGTGCATACGGCCTGGGACCTCGGCATGGATGACGCCACGGCCATCTGGTTCTTTCAGGTGGAACCGGGAGGCGTCTGGCGGGTGCTGGACTATTACGAGGCCAGCGGCGAGGGCCTTGCCCACTACGCCCATGTGCTGGAGGTCAAGGCCCGGCCGGCCGGACAAGCCTGTGGAGACGCCGCGCTCTGCGGGCGTGGCTTTCGCTACGGCCTGCACATCGCCCCGCACGACATCCGCGTGCGCGAACTGGGCACGGGCAAGAGCCGTCTGGAGTCCGCCGCCGCTCTGGGCATACGTTTCAGCATGGCCCCGGCCCTGCCCGTAGCCGACGGCATCGACGCCGTGCGCCGCCTGCTGGGGCGCTGCCGCTTCGACAGCAGCCGCTGCGCCACGGGCCTGCGGGCCCTGCGCGCCTACCGTCGCCGCTGGAACGCCCGGCAGGAGCAGGCCGCATCCGGCCCCCTGCACGACTGGACGAGCCACGCCGCCGACGCCCTGCGCTACGCGGCCGTGGGCTGGAGGACGGAAACGGATCTTTCCGCCGGGCCGCGCCGGGCCCGCACCCATTACGACATCTTCGGAGACTAACATGGATACCCCCTACCGCTATCGCCCCGTCCTGCAACAGGCGGAACGCGACGCCCTGTTCTTCCGCATGCGTGAGGAAGGGCTCACCCCCTGCGCCATGTACGCCTGTCATCGTCCCAGCCTGCGCCGCTGGCGCGACATCACCCGCCCCCGCCGCGGCCTGCTGCTGGTCTGCGAACAGGCGGACGCCCCGCCGCCCGCAACGGCCCTGCCCGCGCCAAGCCCCCTCCGGCCGTCGGACAGCGCCGCGTCCCCCCTGCCGGATGCCGGCGGCATACTGGCCGTCGGCCTGTTCAGCGGCTGGCGCGGTCAGGTGGCGGAATTCGATTTCACGGTGTTCCGGCAGCATTTTTCCCAGGCCGTGCCCATCGCGCGGGGCGCTTTCCAGTGGATGTTCGCGCACACGGACGTCTCCGCCATCATGGGCCTCTGCCCGGTCAGCAATGCGCACGCCTGGCGGCTGGCCGCGGCCTGCGGCTTCCGCGAACTGGCCCGCCTGCCGCGGGCCTGCTGGCTGGCCCGTCGCCGCCGCCATGTGGACGGCGTGCTGGTCTGCTGCACGCCGGACAGTCTGGCCGCCGTTCAGGACAGCGCCGCCGCCTGATGCGGAGAGGCATTCCCGTCACCCGTCACCCCAAGGAGGATCTTATGGGATTTGGAGGAGGCGCCAGCACGCCCAGCGTTCCCGCCGTCACCCCTGCGCCCAAGCAGGAAGTGCAGAAACCCGTCACCGAGGCCGCCACGGCCGCCCGCCAGAACCAGAAGGACAAGGCCAGCAAGGCCGCCGGCATCCGCGGCTCCATCTACACCAACCCGCTGCGCTCCGAAGGGACGAGCGGCAAGACCCTGCTGGGCCAGTAGGAGGCCCTGCTCATGGCCCTTTTCCCGCAAACCCGCCTGCGTGCCCCGGCCGCCACGCCGCCTGACCGCGAAGCCCTCGCGGAACGCGCCGACGTGCCCGCTCTGGCCCGGCGCTGGCGCGCCCTGCTGGATCGCCGGTCCCCCTGGGACAGCGCCTGGCAGAGCCTGGCGGAGCACTTCCTGCCTACGCGCTGCCGCCTCGGCCCGGAAGACGAGAACCGCCCCCTGCTCAACAAGCGACTGGTGGACGCCACCGGCATCCTGGCCATGCGCACCCTGGCCGCGGGCCTGCACGGCGGCATGACCAGTCCGGCCCGGCAATGGTTCCGCCTCTCCCTCGACGATGCCGACCTTGCCGACAGCCGCGCCGGGCAACTCTATCTGGACGAGGTGGAACGGCGCATGCGCGTGGTGTTCCAGCGCTCCAACTTCTACAACGCCATGCACACGCTCTATGCCGAGCTGGGGACCTTCGGCACGGCCTTCGTCTTCGAACTGGCCGACCCGCGCCACGGCTTCCGCTTCCTGCCGCTCTGCGCCGGGGAATACGCGCTGGATACCGATGCCGCCCGCCGGGTGGACACCGTGTTCCGCCGCTCTTCCATGAGCCTGCGCCAGATCGAGGAGGCCTTCGGTCCGCATGTCCTGCCGGACGGCCTGCGGCAGGCGGCGCGGCGCACGCCGGATCAGCGGCAGACGGTCATCCATGCCGTCTTCCCCCGGCGGCGTGGACGGCGGCCCGGCCTGCTCACTGCGGCGGCCATGCCCGTGGCCTCGGTGTACTGGCTGGAAGGCAGGGAAGGCAACGCCACCCCGCTGCGCGTGTCGGGCTTCTGCGACTTCCCCGGTTTCGGGCCGCGCTGGGACGTGGCGGGCAACGAGGTCTACGGCCGTTCCCCGGCCATGGACGCTCTGCCCGACTGCCGCATGCTCCAGCAAATGGGCATCACCACCCTCAAGGCCATCCACAAGGCGGTGGACCCGCCCATGAGCGTGTCCGCGGGCCTGCGCTCCGTGGGGCTCGACCTCACGCCGAGGGGCATCAACTACGTGGACAGCCTGCCCGGTCAGAACCCGCAGGCCGCCACGCCCCTGCTCCAGCTCAAGCCGGAGCTGGCCCAGTCCCGGCAGGCCATGCAGGCCGTGCAGGAACAGATACGCGCCGGGCTCTACAACGACCTGTTCCGCCTCATCCTCGAGGGGCGTTCCAAGGTCACGGCCAGCGAGATCGCCGCCCGCGAGGAAGAAAAGATGGTGCTCATCGGCCCGGTACTGGAACGCCTGCACGACGAGCTGTTCATCCCGCTCATCGACAGGACCTTCAGCCTCATGCAGCGCCTGGACATGCTGCCGCCCTGCCCGCCGGAACTCGTCGGACGGCGGCTCAAGGTGGAATTCGTCTCCCTGCTGGCCCAGGCCCAGAAGCTCGTGGGCAGCGGGGCCACGGATCAGTACCTTAGCCTGACCCTGCGGGCCGCGGCCGCCTGGCCGGAAGCGCTGGACAGTCTGGATGTGGACAACATGCTGGATACCTATGCCCGGAACCTGGGCCTGCCCGTGAGCATCACCCGCTCCCGGCAGGAACGCGAGCAGCTCCGGCAGGCACGGGCGGAAGCGCAGCAGCAGCAAAGCCTGCTCAAACAGCTCGAACAGGCCGCGGAACTGGGCAAGACCCTCTCCCAGAGCGAGATCACCCTGGGGGGAGAAAAGCGGAACCTGCTGGACGGCATCGCCCTGAGCCTGCAAGCCCTGCTGCCCGCCGCCCTGCCCGGAGCGCCCTCCGCCGCGCCCGCACCTGAGGCGGAAACCGCGGGAGGCCGCGCATGAACGACAGCACCGTCCAGCTCCCCCTGAACGAGGACGCCGCTCTGTCCGCCCTCCCTGACGAGCTGCGCCGCTGGGAGGAGAACCTGCGGCAGGCCGCCGCCCTGCTGGCGGACAGCCGTCAGGGACGTTCCCTGCTGCGCTGGCTGCTGACCTCCTGTCACTGCTTCGAGGCCAACGACCCCGGCCCGCAGGATGCCCCCGGCAGCCTGTACGCCCGCGAAGGCCGCCGCGTGCTGGGCCTGCGCATCCTGCGTCTGGTGCAGGAGGCCTGCCCGGCCCGTGTGGCCCAACTTCTTACCCCGGAGGAACATGATGTCTGACGCCCCGCTCACCGCCCCGGAAACCTCGCTCCCGACAAGCCCGACCCCGGAAGCCGCTGCCGTCCCCGGCGGCTCGCTGCCCCTGCCGCCCTTCCTGCCGGGCGTGGACGATGCCGCTCCCGCCGCGCCGGAAACGCCGCACGGCGGCGATGCGCCGCCCCCGGCGGAGGCGCAGGAAGCCCTCTTCCGCCAGCGTCTGGAAGCGCAGGACGACAGCCGCCGCCGGCAGTGGCGGGAACAGGTGGAACAGTGGCGGCGGGATGTGGCCGCCGACCCGGAAATGGGCGGCGACAGACTGGCCGGGACAGTGGCCCGCGCCCAGCTCGCCCTGGAACGCTTCGACACGGACGGCAGCATCGGCCGCCTGCTGGAGGAGAGCGGCTACGGCAACCATCCGGCCGTGATCCGCTTCTTCAACCGCATGGCCGACGGGCTCATGGAGGACAGCCTGCCGCAGTCCCGGCCCGACCTGCCCCTGCAACCGCTGGAAGAACGCATGTACGCGGGCTGGAGTTCGCGTCCGTAAACTCTAGAACAGAGGATCGCCCCTGCCCGCCCTCCGGCACCCCTCACTTTTCGCACCCTTTTCCTTTCAGGAGGTTTTCTCATGGCCAATTCGTCTCTTGGTTTCGTCGTCACGCTGGCGGAAATGGAACAGTTCTACCGCGGCGAGAAAGCCGGTCAGATCATCGAACTCATGAACCGTACCAACGACATCATGGATGACGTGCCGTGGATGGAGGCCAACCAGTCCGACGGCCACCTGACCCGCATCCGCACCGGCCTGCCGGAGATCTACTGGCGCAGGCTCTATCAGGGCACGCCGCCCGCCAAGTCCCAGTGGTCGCAGGTCAAGGAGAGCTGCGGCATCCTCGAAGCCATCATGGAGCTGGACGTGGAGGAGCTGCGCCTCTACGGCAGCCGCGACAAGGCTTTCCGCATGAGCGAGGGCATCGCCTTTGCCGAGGCCATGCGCCAGAAGGTGGCCTCCACCCTCTTCTACGGCGACAGCAACCTCGATCCCGACGCCTTCAACGGCTTCGCCATGCGCTATCCGGCCAAGGACGCCAAGAACGTGCTGGATGCCGGCGGCACGGACGAGAGCGGCTGCACCTCCCTCTGGCTGGTCTCCTGGGGCGCGCAGGCCGCGCACGGCATCTACCCCAAGGACAGCACCGGCGGCCTCTCGCATGAGGACCTGCACACCTACATGGCGCAGGACGACAACGGCCGCAAATACCAGGTCACGGGCGACAAATACAACTGGCGCTGCGGCCTTGCCGTGCGCGACTGGCGGGCCGTGGTGCGCATCGCCAACCTGCCCGTGGCCGCGCTCGGCAAGCGCAAGGGCGAAGAAGGCTTCATCGACCTGCAAAAGCTGACCATCGAGGCCAAGAACAAGATGCCCCAGCATCTGCGCCAGAAAGCCGTCTGGTACGGCAATGCCGATGTGCTGACCGCGCTGGAACTCCAGAACTCCGACGCCGGACAGGTGCAGCTCCAGTACGGCGAATTCTTCGCCGCCCAGGCCGTCCCCGTCCTGCACGGCCGCCCCGTGCGCCAGTGCGACGCCATCCTTTCCACCGAACAGCCCGTCTAGGCCTGTTTCCACCAACGGGCATTGCTTTCCGAGACTCAGCCCTCCGGCCGCCACGCCGCCGGCGGGCCGTTTCCCGCCACCTTCCAACCACAAAGGATAGCATCATGGCCATCATCGACAGCACGTCCGTCTTCCACGAAGGTTCCCTCACCGCCGAGACCGACAGCCGCGCCGTGCCGCTCACCGCCCTGCGCCTGCCCGGCCGCATGGAGCCCATCCCCTTCCGCATCAGCGTTCCCGAAGCCTTCGATCCCGCCGAACTGGATACGCTGGCCATCACCCTGCAGGAGGCCGACAGCAGCGACGGCTCGTGGACGGACGTTCCCGACGCCAGCCTGACCATTGCCGGGACGGCCCTTACCGCAGGCGCGCGCGTAGGCTGGCGGCATGTGCCGCAGGGCGTGCGCAAGAGCTGGCTGCGTCTGCACCTCGTGCCTACGCCGCAGTCTTCGCAGTCCGTCAGCAAGGGCCGTCTCTTTGCCGCCCTCACCCGTGAGGAAGATCTGCCCTACGTGCCGGATCTTCAGGTGCGCTAGTGCCCTTTGCCCTTGAAAAAAGCGACATGTGAGGCGGCGGCGTGCCGTCCGGCCTTTCCCCTCCCTCTTCCTTCTTGCGAGGATGCGTATGGATACCCTGAGTCAAATGGGCATCTGGAACCGGGCCCTCGGTTTTCTGGGCACACGCAGCGTGGCCTCGGAACGGGAAAACACCCCGGAAGCCATCCAGTGCCGTCTCTACTGGGACAACGCCCGACGACAGGTGCTGCGGGACTTTCCCTGGCCCTTCGCCCAGCGCCGCGGCTGGCTGGCCCGCCTGCCCCTGCCGGACGGCTACGAACTGGAATACCGCTACGCCTATGCCCTGCCGGAAAACTGCCTCAAGGCCCATGAGATCCGGCATGAAGGACGTCACAAGCGCCCCTTTGCGCTGGCCCGGCATGCGGAAAGCGAACGCACCATGCTGCTGACCGACGCAGCCCGCGCCCTGCTGCTCTATACGGAAGACGTAAGCAACTGCCAGCTCTTCGACGACCTGTTCGCTCACATGCTGTCGCGCAAGCTGGCGGCACTGGTGGCCGTCTCGCTGCTCAAAAACAACACCAGCAAGATCAACGAGCTGGAACAACTCTACGCGGCCAGCCTGCCCCAGGCCCGACAGGCCGCCATGAGCGAAGGGCTGGAACCGCCCCTGCGGGACAGTTGGCTGGACGCCCGCTAGCCGGAGTGGCGTGCGGAGGCGCTTTGTTATGTGGGGGGAGGGGCCCCTCGCCTCGCGCGGGAGGGGGCCCCTCCCCCCACGCCCCCACCCCACCCAGCGCGCTCCATCAGAAAAATGCGCCAACGCCGCGACGCGCAGGCCCGACCTCACCGGCGGCCCTCGTTCCCTGAAAAGGGATGTATGGCCCGTTGCGACGCAGGAGCCTTGCGAGCATCGCCAGCAAAACACAACAAGTTGCGGCAAGGGAAAGCCGCCATGTTCTATGTAAAGCGCGCGGGGGAGGGGTTGGGG
>DWYJ01000099.1 GCA_019118745.1 Candidatus Desulfovibrio gallistercoris
TTCGGTATGCCCGCTTTCGCCCTTCCATTGCAGGGCGTGCAGGCCTTCCGGGGCCGAAAACTCAAGCAGCAGGGCCTCACCGTCCACGATGATGAGGCGGTCAGCGGGGACAACGGTAACAGCAGACATGGTTCCTCCATTGGTTAAGCGACGCGCATGATGTAGGCCAGGGCGTAATACGGCGGGAGATCGTTGGCCGCGCTGACGGTACCCGTCATGGCGTGGCCATGAGCAGCACTTCCACCGGTCGGGATGACGGCGTTCCCCGTTGCTGTGGTGCCATTGGGCTCTCCTGCGTTACATGCGGCACCATTTCCACCGGAGCCATAAGCGATACGATTATAGTTTGTGTGCCCATGCCAAGGCATCTGGTCGATCGAGATCGTCGTCGCGCCGACAGTGCCGGAAAAAACGTGCGCGTGGGTCGCGGAGCCGCCGGTGGAGCCGGCTGCATAGGCATCCGACGCCCCCATGATCATGCGGCCGCGCAGGTCAGGCACGGTGCCGCCCTTGCCGTCGCTGCCACCGTCGCATTTCACCCAATTTTCGCGCGCTTCCGTTTCTCCGGGCAGGATGGCGCGGCGGCCGTCGGAGCCGCCAAAGGTCACGCCGTCCACGGCGATGGACACACGCACCGGGAAAATGCCCCACGGGTCGATCTTGGCTACCGTTTCCTGCAGAGCCTCGATTTGCTTCGTCAGGGCGGCGATGGCGTCGTCATGGTCGGCGTCCGCCTGGGAACGGGCTTCCGTCTCACGGGAAATGGCTTCCGTCAGGTCCTCGGCCTGGTCCTGCACAGCCTTGGTCAATGCCGCATTGGCCTCGGACAATGCCGTATCAGTTTCAAGGAGGCGCGACAGGGATGCGTCCGTTTTTTTCGCGAAGCCGTCCAGTCCTTGCAGGCTTTCCCGGATACGCGGACAATCCTCGCGCAGCGTATTGCGCGGATGCGGCAGAGGAAGGCCCAGGAAGGTGGTCTTTTCGTCGTAAGCCATAGGTTCCTCTCTGCTACTTCACGGCCAGCATGCGGATATTGCGGACACGGGGACGGGCCGTGGCCGTGCCCGACAGCTCGATCTTGGCCTTGACCATATCGCCGCCGGAAAGGGCCAGCTCGTAGCGGAACTCCACCAGCCCGTCGCCCTGGTTCACGGTCCCGGCTTTGGTCATCTCCTGCCATTCCCCCTCATCCTCGCGCATTTTGGGCGTCACGGCGGCCCCGGCGGGAATGATGGCGTCAAAGATCAGCACCCCCTTGGTCGCGCTGGATGACGAGATGCTGCGGGTGCAGTAATCGGCGGTCGTCCCCACCTTGCCGCACACCAGCATGGTGCCGGGATACAGCACGGGGGATGCGGCGGCGTCTCCGGAGAGAGACGCCTTCACGCTGAAGCGCCCGGTCTGGCCCTTGGTAAAGTTCACGGCCTGACCTTCGGCCATGCTGGCGGTCGTGCCGTCGGGCAGCTCCACGGCATACTGGACGGCGGTCCTGGCCGTGGGCAGGTCGGACAGACCGAACAGGAGCATGTCCGTGGCCTCCTCTTCCGTGTCCACACTGCCCAGGTCGATCTCCTGCGCCTGGGCGCTGGTGAAGTCCGCCTTCAACAGACGGAAGGCCATGTCCTTGTCCTGATGGGCCGTCCAGGTACTGGCATTGGACGACGAGAGCATGACGCCGATGGTATAGGGCTGACTGGTGACATAGCTCTTGCGCAGTTCGTCGTATTCGCCCAGCACGGCGATGGCCAGGGAGGTCTCGGCATCATCGCACAGCACGACGAGCGCATATTCTACGTTGGCCGCCAGAGGCACCGGCGCATCGAACAGGACGCGCGTATGCCCCCCGCCGGTGACCACCATCTCTTCCCTGCCGATGTGCGCTTCGGCAAACACCACGCGGGTGGGCACGCCGTTGACGACCTCGCGGATCTGGACCTTCGCGTCGCCGCCCGCCGCCGTGAAATAGAGGTCCACACCGGCAAGCTGCATGGCCTGTTCCACCACGAAGGTCTGCGCCAGAGGATCGATCCAGACCGTCGTTATCTGCTTGACCTGGCGCAGGGTCTGCACGGTCAGCGTCCCCTGCCCCACGAACACGGCCTGCCCCTGTCGGCTGTGCGCGGACACGACGACGGTTTTTGCCCCGGAGGGCACGTTGGGCGGGATGGTGAACACGCCACGCGCCACGCCGTTTTCGTCCGCCGTGATCGTACCCGGTTCCCCTTGGGCGGTACGGCATTCCATGACCATGCCGTCAAAGGTCACCTCATGGACGACTTCCCCCGGCTCCAGGTCCCGCACTTCAAAGACCACGTCGATCTCACGCAGGAACTCCAACGCGCTGGACTGACTGGACAGGGTCTCGGTGCTGGTCGTGGTTTCCGTACCGACGACCTTGTGGAAATACCCGTCCTTGCTGACGTTGAATTTTTCCGTCACAGGGCTGGCCCAGGTGGTGTCGTATTCCGTCCAGCGGTCGATGCTGGGCGTCAGGGTGACGCGCGCGGGCATGGGGTCAAAGGCGGAATAGGGATTCACGCGCATGGAATTGGTCCGCAGGGTCTGGGCCAGCGCGACCGCAGGCACATACGTCCTGGCTTTCGGCGCGCTGATGTCCCTGGACGGCATATAGGCCGAGGCCGAGATGGGCAGACGCAATTCCCCGCCGACGATGGCGGCCGTCTGGCTGACGCCCTGGTCGCGCATGCTGTCATCCAGCAGCGGGTCGACGAACATGCCGACACGCGCGCCGTCTTCCCGCGTGGTGGCATCGGCTTCCAGCCGCTGCCTGGCCACCTCGGCCATGACGTAATCCAGACGGGCATTGATGGCCTGGATGTCGGCAAACGGCACCACCCGCACCCCGTCATTGACGATGGAAGGAGCGCCGCGCCATGCCTGGGTGACGCTGGCCAGCGCCAGTAACGTGGCCGGGACAGCCGGGGACTTGGGGGCCAGCTCGTTGCCGACGCCCTGTACCCATTCGAACGCGCCGTCCTGGGTGACGCACAGGCGGTCGACACGCGGCAGGGCCTGCTCGTAGGTCACGAGGACGTTGCTGTCGCGCACGGCGTTTTTGACGCTGAAACCGTCGGCGTCCACGTCATCCGGCATCTGCTGCGTCATGACCGTGTATTTGACCTGATAGGAGGAACCCGTGGCGGGTTCGTCGCCGGAGGGGGACCAGTCGATCTTGTCCCCGTTCTTGGTGTAGTCGTCTCCGGCCGCATAGACGGTGTCCCCCTGTTTGACTTCCAGAAGGGAAACCACCGACGTATCGGGCAGGGCGTCCTCGCAGCCCGCGTAGCTGCCGTGCGTCAGCTCCACGCTTTTCTCGACGATGACGTTGACCTTTTTCACGCTGTGGATGGGCGGATGCGCCACGGTGATGCGCTGGCTTTCCGTGCCGTCGCCCACATGGACCTCGGTATCTATGGTGCGCAGATCAGGACGCGCGGGATAGGACAAGCGGCGTGAGGTGGGCAGTTCAACCCCGTAGCCGTACACCCGACACCGGCCTTCAGACAGGTTGTATATCTGGGCGTCGTCGGTCTGCTCGGCAAAGCGCAGCAGCATCCCCTCCGCCACATAGCCGCTGCCGCCCGTGCTGTCGCGGTCATAGCGGGCGATGCCCTGGGTAAAACTGTCCTGGTTCGGCGGCTGTTCCTTGGCCCGCACCACGCCGTCGTCCACAGTGTGGACGGGCACAAAGCGGCCGGAGCCGCCATCCGTGTCAAAGCCCCAGCGGGCCTCGACCCTGAGCCGCCAAGCGCCCGCTTCGCCTTCGCCGTCGCAGCCCTGCGCCGGGTTGCGCAGCGCGGGGTCTTCATTCTCGCTGATGACGGCCAGCACCAGGCGGATGCCCACCGTCACCGTTCCGGACGTGGGGATCACGAAGCTGGCCGGAGGCACGCCGCGCACCTTGCCCGCCAGATAGATGGCCCCGGCCTGCGCGGCCACCTGCCCGGTGGAGGCGTCCACGGAGATCTGCGCGTCGCGGAGGATATCGCCGTCGGCAAACAGAGCGTCGCCAAGGCCCCTGGCATGTTCAAAAAAGAGTTCCTGCAGGTCGTTGAGTTCCCGGCCCTGCAACACATAGCCGTCGCGGAAGAGGATGCTTTCAAAGGATTTTTCCGGGTCGTGCAGGTTGTAGTAGTTGTCCGGGGTGGAAGGCAGCTCAAACAGGCCGCCCATGATTTTCTTGCTCATGTGATGTTCCTTAGATGGCCTGGACCAGCTCGATGCCGATCTTGCGGTTGGGGCTGCGGGTGATGGGTTCGTCGAGGATCTGCGCGGCAAACAGGCGGCCCGGATTTACGATTTCCGCCGGAAGAAAATAAAGTTGTCCCGCCGGACAGTCCGGAGACGTTTCCGTGTCCATGAAAACGCCGACCTCGCGCAACGTGGCGGTGGGAGCGTCGCTGTAGTCGAAATCCGCGCGCAGATACAGGAAGGCCGTCGGTTCGGGACTGTAGGCATAGCGTTTGGTGACCACTTCCACAGCTCCCTCTTCGGTGACCCGCCGTTCCACGGGCACCACGATGGAACCGTTGTCGTCGGGCGTCACGAAACCGACCACAGAGGGCTTGCGCCTGCCCACCTCGTTGACGAGGGCCGTGGCCTTGACCAGCGACGGCCATTCCAGCGGGTCCATACTGTCCCAGGATTCGTCGCCCAGGCCCCATGCGATATGCAGCGGGCGCGCGGCAATGGCGACGGCCATAGCGATGCGGCCCTGTTCGGTGACGGTGGATTGCATCTATTCCTCCGGTGTTATGATGATCCCCATACAGGTGTTGAGGCTGTCCCAGGCGGCGTCATTCCAGCCGCCTTCCTCTTCCCATGTCCCGGCATTGGGCCAGGGGGAGCGCCCGGCCTGGGCCAGCGTCTCCGATCCCCAGCACCGGCCGGGCACGGCTCCGGGGAAGACGAGCTCCCCCATGCTCCGTCGTTCGGCCTCATAGGCCCACAAGCACACGGGCGTGCGAACGGGGCCATGCTCGCCCAGACGCAGGCCGCACAGCCGGTTGACGCCGCGTGCCGGCACGGTGCGGCGCACGCCCCCCAGCCGTTCATTGATGCCCGACAGGCGGGAGATGCCCGCCTCGAACTGGCTGCGCGCCGTATGGCGGATGCCGAGTTCACACGGCGGGATGTAGCGGGTGAAGCCCTCCCAGCGTTCCCAGGGGCGGTCGTCCCAGCTCCCGTCATCCCAGGAGGCGGAAAAGTACACGTCCTCACCGCTGCCTATGCTGACCACCTCGGAAAAGATGAAGGGATGACGGCGGATAAAGGTATCGGAAAGGCGGGACACGCTCAGCACGAAATTGTTGACGCGGCGCGGCCCGTACAGGGTCAGCCGCTCCGTCAGGCCCCAAAGCAGGGCTCCGTCCAGCAGGGCCGGGCCATACAGGCGGATCTTGAGGCCAAAGGCGATGCTCACATCCCCGTCCCCGATGCCGGGGTCCGTCGTCCCGCTCCAGAACGACAGGATGCCGCTGCCCAGCTTGGGACCTATACCGGGGATGATGGGCCGCCGGTCGTTGGTGTCGTTGTAGATACGGAAAAAGAAGCTGCGCGCCGGTTTGTACTCCAGGATGAGCCAGACAAGATGCGCGAGGTTGTCGAGCTGGGCCTGCTGGTCCCCGTAATGGGGCGGCGTTTCCAGCCGCACCATGAACTCCGCCCAGCGCGTGGGCGCGAACTGGCGCATGTTCTCTATGGCCTCGACATGGTAACCATAGGCCGCCAGGATCTCCGGCAGGCCCATCTGCCTGCCGCCAAGCTGATGCCAGCGCCAGGCATTGACGACACGGGTACGAAACTGTCCGTCGTTTTCCGCAGGGCTGCGCACCAGGCCCCGGCCTGTCCCGAAGACGGGCACAAGCCCCTGCTCGCAGAGAGCCGGGAACCACTGCCGCCGGAAATGCACGACATCATCCCGTGCCTCGTCCAGCGCATGGGCCATGCCCCGGACGAGGCCCTGCAGGGGGCCGGGGGCATGGATCAGAGGCCAGGCCAGGACGTCGTGGAAATATCTCCAGAACTCGGACATCACATTTCCTCGGCCCTGACGGCGCGCAGGGCAAGACTTTCCAGGCGGGCCACGCCATCGGCGGGCACGACCAGCACATCCTGTGTCGGGCTGGCCCAGGTCACGCGCTTGACGCCCGATACGGCCATGACCGTATGGGTCAGCAGGTCGAGCGTCAGGTCCTGCCCGATCTGCAGGGCCGTCACGTCAGCCAGGGGGCTGGTCTCCGCGAACAGGGCACGCAGGCGGGTCTCCGCCTGGGCCGTTATGGCGTCCGGATCGCCCTCGGTGTATTCCAGCAGGCCGTCTATGGCGGCGGCGACGGGGACCGGCCCCTTGACCAGCCAGTCGTCATTTATGGGCACATTGGGGGCCACGGCCTCCCGGACTTTCTGCAGCAGGGCTTCGGTGGGCAGCACGTCCGCGCCGCGCACCACGATGTCCACGGTGCCCTGGCCGCGCGGATGGCGGTCCAGGATGGACACGGAGGCCACCCCCGGCACGGACAGCGCCCAGGCCATGTAGGCGAACTTGGTGCAGCCGTTGTTCGCCTGCCATTGCAAGGCATAGCGTCGTTGCAGGCTGGCGTCCGTCTCCTCGTCGGCCCCCTCGCTTACCAGCCAGTCCGCCGGGTTGCTCACCCCGGAAATGCCCGTTACAGGAGTCACCAGCTCGCATATCTGGCCGACGGACGCATTGGCCGCCGCGCCGTAGTCCTCGGCCTCGACTTCCACATCCGCATGGTCCGCTCCGGCAGACAGGACAGCGGTTGCGACCGTGCCGTATCGAAAAATCCGTCCCGTGCCGTCCGGCAGGGTGCGCACGATGCGCCCGGCGGGGATGGTGATGTTCGTGTCCTGCCCGGACTCCGCGGTACGGAAAAAACGCACCATGCCCCGCGCCTTCGTCGCCGGACGGCGGGAAAGGTCCACACTGGCCGCGTGCAGGTCCAGCCATGCGCCCGTGGCGCTCGAGGGCGTCGCCTGCACAAGCAGACGCTCAAGCAGGCTGTAGATCTGCCAGTAGCCCCAGCAGAAAATTTCCAGCAGGCCCCGGACCACGCCCTTGTTCAGGTTCAGCCGCGCGGGCAGATAGCCCCGCGCCGCAAGGCTGTCCTGCGCGGATTCCACATACCCGAATACGGAGGCCCGGACCTCCTCGATCGTTCGGGAAACACGGGGGGCGGCAGCCGTTGCCCCGCTTGCAAGGCTTACGGATGCCGACAGTGATTGCTTGGCGCTCATGGTGTTCTTTCCTCCGCTTTCATGCCCGCCATGCCCTACGACACGGCCACAGCCTGAACAAAACTGTCTGTTCTCGGGTCGGCATCTTTCACCACCAGTTCCATCGTCAGCTTGTTGATCTGCAGCACAAGGTTCAGCGGCGTGTCCTCATCCAGGAAGCGCCAGCTTGCCAGCGCCGTGATGGAGCGTGCGTCCCAGGCCGTGACCGTGCAGCGCACGGACCCCACGGCAACGCGGGGCTCTTCCTCCACACGCATGACGACCTCGGATTCCAGGGCCGCCCTGTTCGCCGCCGTGGATTCTTCCAGGATCCAGTCATGGATCAGGGAGCCGAATTGCCGGTCATAAAACAGCTTGCCAAGGCGGGTGAACATGCGCAGGCGGATGTCCTGCACCCCGGTGTCCACGCCGTCGGTCAAGACCAGCTCGCCGTTGGCCGCCACGCGGGCTTGCCCGCTGTCGTCCAGCGCGATGTCTTGCCCCCACATATCCAGCGTGCTACTACTCATGGGGGAACTTTAGCTGGCACACAAAAAAAGCGCCCGGAAAGGACGCGTTCTATGCGAGATTTTTATGGGAATATCATTAACAACTCAGAAACAATTATGGGCTCGATCGTATAACCGTTGTGCTATTTGTGGGCGGACATTGGTGCAGCATGCGGGAGGACAACAGCATACGATAGGAGAAGTTTGCCATATTGTTGCAAAAGAAAATGGCGGTCCTCGTGCTAATCCGGCGATGAGTGATGACGAAAAAGATTCTTATGATAATCTTATCATTTTATGTCCTACTCATCATACTCTAATCGACAAAATCCCCACAATATATACTGTTGATAAATTAAAAGAAATAAAATTTAATCATGAAAATTCTCTAGGGTATGAACTAAAAGAAATTCATAATAGTTTTATTAAAAAATGGGATGAACTATGTAACTGTGAGGAGTGGGAACATTTTACAAGTAATTTTTTGTTTTCATCAGGATATGAAATTCACAATAAGCATTACACATTAATTAAAAATTTTATTTCATTTTATAGAAGGATGCCAAGAGAATATTTTCAAATTTTATCATTGGATAAAGCATTTGAATCTTATGGGCACGCTCTTTATGATTTTATATCAAAATTTGATGAATATAGTATCCAATATGGAGCTGATGTTTTTTCTGTTAGAAAATTTTATAAAGACTATAGATACCCAGAAAGTGATATTGTATTCAAGAAATACGACATAGTTACAACTGATTTAGTAAATCTCTTAGCTGAACTAACTAGAAGCATAAATTTAATTATAGATAGAATAGAATCTAATATTATCCCTAACTACTCTAGAATTCACGGATATGTTTGTCTTGACAACTCTGGAATAACTATATCTGGTTACGGTGAAAAACGTCCCCTTCATTATTTCGAAGAAATGGCTTCAGTAGACAAACCTTATGAAGGCTTAGATAGGCTTAAACAGGATATAAAAGATAACAAACGTGACCATTGGTTTAATCTACAAGGTTAAATTTTTCCCCCACTACGGCTACCGGCGTAGGAATCCCCGTCAACATGGCTGCTGCCGTTGGTCGTGGTGTTGCCCGTGACCGTCTGGTCGCCGCGGATCGTCACGTCTCCTACGAATTCCGCCTGTCCCTGCCCCATACCGTCCACGGATTTGCAGATGACATGCCCCTGGAGGTTGATGCGCGGGGCGATGATGCTCACCTCGTTACCCGCCTGGATAGCCGCCCGTTCCCCCGCCTTGACCGTCCAGCCCTGTCCGGCCTCCGTCCGCACGTCCTGCGGCGTCAGCGTCACGATCCGCTTTTCCTTGTCGATGCGGATCTCCACGCCATTCTCACATTGGATGACGAACTCGTTCAGCTCTGCATGGGGGGCATTCATGCCGCCGCCCCAACGGATGTTGGAGAGGTACGGATGATTCGGGTCGCCGTCATAATAGGCCAGGTCGCACAGCACCCCGGCAACGGGCGGGCAGACCACGCCGCGATCCGGGCCGCCCCACAGCACGGGCAGGGCCACGCGCGGCACGACCGGCTCCTTGGGGTCCGGGCTTTCGTCATTCCGCAGCGGCTGCACGTCGGCAAAATATTCTCCATTGCAGGCATATACGGCCACGATACGGGCCTTTCTGGTGATGCGGTAATAATGCCGCAGATTGGGCATGGCCAGCTCAACGAGCTTGCGGATCATGCCTACGACATCCCGTTTTCCCTGTTGCTCGTCCATTTCCGTTCCTCGTTCGTCTTCATGCCCGGCGGGCAAATCCCGACCGGGCGCTCCCTCGTCTCTCCATGCGGCGTTCAGCTCCAGCCGACGTCCTTCCCGTAGGTGATGACGGTGCGGTTGCCGCTTTCCTGAAACGTATGCACTACGCCCAATGCCCGCACGGTGGCATCCAGGCTGCGCCGGGCGTCGTGGATATGCACCCGGCGGCTGTGCGTCAATCCCGGCAGGGGAACGGACACCAGGACGCCCGTCCCGCCGTCGGTTTGGGGCGGCGTATGCGCCAGCAGATTTTCCGCCGTAGCCACGCTGTACACGTCGCCCGGCTCGTCCCCGTCGCTCCAGGTCAGTCCAGACGCGCCCAGCCATAGCGCATGGCGGCTCATGTCATGACCGAAGCCGCGCTCCAGCGTATAGGCCAGCTGGCGCACGGCCCGCGCTACGGATACCCCGGAAAAGACCTGGTACGGCAGCACGTCGCCCGGCACGTCCACTGCGCCCACGGCAAGCCCGGTGCGGGCCAGCAGCCGCCGGGCCACAACGTCAGCTGGCTCCCGGTAAAAAGATTCCGTCACCTCCGTGGTGGTCAGCGCCTTTTCACGCCCAACGGCATGCACCGTTACGGCATCGGCTCTGCTACTGTCGGCGCGGGGCTGGTCGATGCCTTCCACGGTCCCCTCCCATTCCTGCCAGAAGCCCGCCTCGCCCCGGTATCCCCAGCGCACGGCGACCGCCTGCCCCACAGCCAGCACGGCACGGGCTTCTCCCTCCGGGTCCGGCACGGTAATGGTTGCCCGGCTGACAACGGCCCGCCGCCGGAAGACCAGCTCAAGAAACGGACTGCGCAACACTTCCAGCGGTCCCACGTTGCAGCGGATGTTCAGGCCCTCGATCATGACAGGTCCCCGCCGATGACTTCTTCAGGTTCTTCCGCCTTGGCTGCGGCTTTTTCCTCCGCTTTTTTGGCCAGCTCGCCGGGTGTGGGGGTCTTGGCCTGCGCCTGTTCCTGGCGCACGATGGGCGGATTATGCTCCACAAAGGATAACGACGCGCGTATCTCGTCGGTCTGGGTCGTCTCCGCCGAATCCAGACGCGAGAACACCACACGGCGCACACCTCGCGCGAGAAGGTGCCGGTTGGTCACGGTAAAAATGGAGGGGTTGGCTTTCCCGTCCGTTTTCTTGAACCATCCATTCAAGGATCCCAGCTTGTCGTAACAGGTCCCGGACCCGTCCGTCGTCAGGTAAAGGGTCAGGCTGATGTCCGCGTCTTCCCAGCCCTGCGGCGTCTTTTTCTTGCCGCTGGCCTTGTCCACGCTTTGCTCGTCAAAGCGCACCCGTCCGCTCACCCGCAGGTCGGACAGGATACCGGGCAGCTCCTCGCCGTCGATACGCACGACGCCGTCTTCAAATGTCAGCAGCTTTATGCTCATGCCATGCTTTCTCCCATTTCAGCGGCAGCCGCCTGCAGGTCAGCGAAGAAGTCCTGCGCGTCCTTGACGTTGGGCAGGGTGATGTTGGCGATATGCAGCGTCCAGGATTGCGGGGCAGCGGCACGGTCTCCGGCGGCCCTCGCCCGACGTTCCTGTTCCTCGGCCAGATCGGGGGGCATACCAGGGACGTCGGGGACAACAGGCTGCTCGCCGGTGGCGGGCACGGGCACATCCGTGGTCTTCCACAGCCCGTCCCACCAGCTGCTTATGCTCTCTTTCAGGCTGCCCAACTTGCCGGCCAGGGTGGCGTACAGACCGGGGAAGCCCGCGTTCATGCCCTCGCCCAGCGTGGACATGAGACGCGCTCCGGACAACGTCAGCGTGGACAGGGGGCCTTCCTTGGCGTCAGAGAACGGCAGCAGATTGCGCAGGCTGGCCAGGGCATCGGAAAACGTCTGCTTGAGGCTTTCCACCTTGGACAAGATGCCTTCCTTGAAGGTGTCCAGAAGGCGTGCCCCTGACTCGAAAAGGTCGATACCAGCCAGCCATTCCGTGGCCTGCGCCCACGCATTGCGCAACCAGTCCCCAATGCGGAAAAGGTCTGCAAAAGCCATGAGCGACGCGCAAAAATTGTCCCAGACGCTTTGCGCCATTTCTGCGGCGGTGGCCCAGTCGCCGGTCAATACGGCACCAAGCCAGCGGAATGCCGCGACCAGGCTTTCGATGCCGCGTACCACGCCGGCGATCACCGTCGCCACAAGCTCAAGCCCCCAGGAAAGAACGCCGCCGATGACCTGGCCGAGACTGCGCGCCTCGGATGCCGCCCCCTTGACCTCGAACCCGAAGACGGACCCCGCAAGCCTTCCCACGGAATCGAACAGCGCACCGATCTTGAGCATGGCCGGGGTCAGGGCCGCCACCGCACCGTCAACATTCAGCCCCTCCCAGATGCCCGCAAAAAATTCCTTGATGCGGTACACGGCACGGCCAACGGTCACCACCAGACGCTCCAGACCGGCGGCCCGGATGTCCCTGGCCAGCTCTCCGCGGATCTCGAACGTGCTTCCCTTGAGGCTCTCGAAGATGGCCGTCACGCCCCGGACAACAAGGGAAATGTTCCGTCCCCAGCGGTTCAGGGTCGTGGCGATCCCGCCAAAATTTTTCTTGTACGCCGCATACAGCAGGCCCACGGCGGCTATCAGCGCCCATACCGGCCAGCCCAGCGCCAGCAGGGCCGCCCTGATGCCGGTCAGGGTGGCAGATACCACGGGGGCGGCTTTTGATACCGCCCACATCCCGGCGCTGAAAGCCGTCACAGCCAGCACAGCGGCCGCCAGTCCTCCGGCCAGGGTCAGGATGACCTGGCCGACGCGGGTCTCCGCCACCCAGCGCAGGACGTCGGCCATCGCTCCCAGGGCCTTGGCTCCGGCGGTGATGGCGGGCAAAAAGGCATTGCCCACGGCAATGGCCAGATTCGTCAGCTTGTTGGACAGGAGCTGCAGCGCGTTTTCCGTGGTTTTGCTGCGTGTGTCGAACTCCGCCTGCATGGAACCGGCATAGTTCGCCTTGTTGCCCACAAGCTCGAACGCCTGGGACAGGTTCCCCATGTTCTTCAGCAACGGAGCGATGGCCCCCAGGGATTCCTGGCCGAACATCTCGGTCAGGAGGGACATTTGCAGTTCCCTGGGCTTGTCCGCCAATGCCTGCAGGACCTTGAAAATGGTCCCCTGGGCATCCCGCTGCATGTCTTTGACCATCTGGGTGGCCGAAAAGCCCAGAGACTGGAACGCGGCGGCCTGGTTCTTGGACATGGCCGTGCCCTTGACCAGGGTCGTCGTGAAACTTTTGAGCGCCGTGGCGGCCACTTCCGGACTTGCCCCGGCGGAAAGGAACGCCGCGCCCAGCGCCGCCACCTGCGTTTCCGCCAGGCCACAGCTCATGGCCGCCGCGCCCACGCGCTGGATGACCTCACCCAGCGCGGGGGCCGTGGCGTTCATGTTGTTGGAAAGATGGTTCACGGCATCGGCCAGGGCATAGGTCTGCGGCAGGTTCAGGGCCATGCCGGCCCGCCAGTCGGCCATCATCTTGCCCGCCTGGTCTCCGGTCAGGTCGAAGGCGACGCCCATCTTGGCGGCCTGCTCGGCAAACTCGGTCAGGTCTTCCTTGGCCACGCCGGATTGCCCGGCGGCGGCGATGATGGCCGCTATGCCGTCCGCCGCCATCGGGATGCGCCCGGCCATGTCCATGACCGTCTTGTTCATCTCCCGGAACTCGGCGGCGGTATCGAAGTTCACCACCTTGGCCACGTCGGCCATCGCGCTTTCAAATGTCATGGCCTTGCCGGCCGCCATACCGAAAGCCCCGACCAGGAGTCCGGCGGCCACCGCCGCCGGACCCATAGCCAATGCAAGGTTGCCCATGCGTTCTCCCAGACCTGCGGTCGCGGCATTGGCCACGTTCATGGACTGAGTGACGCGGCCCAGCGGGCCGGAGATCATGTCCACCAGGGACAGGGTGGCGAATACGGAGAAAACTTCCATGCTCAAACCTTACGAGGGCCCAGGATGCTGCGGGACAGGGCCTCGAAAAAGCGCCGTTCCATCCAGACGGCCTGACGCACCTGACACGCCCACTCATCCAGGTCTTCCGACGGCTGCAGATGGAGCCAGTGCAGGATAAGGGCATCGCCCTGGGCGTAGCCGTCCGGCGTCTCTAGTTTCCCAGATCGGCGGCAATGCCCACGGCGCGGATCAGGGCGGTGGAGAAGGTGGTGGCGATGCCGGGATACTCTTCCAGAGCCTCGGTAAGCCGCTCCTTGTCATCGGGGTGGATGGTGGCCAGCAGCAGGTTGCGGGCCGCCTGTGCGGGATTTTTCCCGGCCACGTCCTGCAGGCGCTTGATCTCCATTTTCGTGGGCTTGGCAAAACGCAGGGACAGCTCGACCTCCCTGTCTTCCCATTTGTCGGTGAAGGTCAGGTCGAACGGGGCGTATTTGCGGGTGGGTTGGGTGTCGCTCATGGTATGCGCTCCTTTGTGTGGTATCCCGGGGAAGATCCCCTTTCCGCACACCGTACCCCAAGACGAAAAAGCGCGCCCGTAATGGACGCGCTCCATGCGAACAAAGAGCCGCTCCCCTACAGGGTATAGCCGCTCCAATCCTTTTTGGCAGGCACGCCGTTGTACAGGATGGGGGACAGGATAGTGAATTCGCAGGTCATGGGGCTGGCGTTATCATCCCCCTGCGCGGCGCCCCCGCCGCTGAACTTGGTGATCTTGCAATTTTTCAAGGTGTCCGTGATCGTGCCCATATCATTGTTGGCGTAGGAGACCACGATGGTGAACGGCGTATGGTCATAGATGCCCAGGCCGTCAATGGTCAGTTCTTTTTTGAGCTTTTCCCATTCATCCCTGTCCAGGACCATGCTGCCGCTGGCTTCGTAGTTCCCCCGGCCGTAGGAGCGGGGGATGCTGCCCCGGCCATAGCGGGCCGTGATTTCCTGCCCGTCCTCGTATTTGATCTCGGTGATGCCCGCCGTTTCTCCGTGCGGCAGGGTCACCGTGATGTCTTCCCAGTCGTAGGCTCGTCCATTGATCGACATGTCGCCTCCCGTCATGCCGCCACGCTGTAGCGTTCGATACGCGGATCGAAGTTGGAGCCCGCATAGGTGTAGCGGTTGTACAGCTTGATTTCCCGAATGATCGGGATGCCGATAAGCGTGATCTCCACTGCCACGCCGTTGTTCACGATGTCCTGCCCGGCGGGGATCTCCACCACATAGGAGGCCAGCTCCCCGGCCGTGGTCATGGCGTCCAGGGCATTTTCCAGATTGGCCTTCAGATAGGCGAGACCACTTTCACTGTCCGGACGCAGGGGGTCTCCGGCCTCGTCATACATGCTTTTGAGAGCCGCGATGCGCGTCAGGCGCACGGCCTTGAAGACGGTACGCAGCACTTCCTCATAGCGAAAGTCGGAGGTATCCTCGGCCAGAGTGCGCGAATCGCCCCAGTAGGCCCCCTCCAGCCCGGCGTATTTTTTGGCCGTCTGGAATCCGTTGTTTTCCAGGGTCGGCTGGACGGCCTCCCAGCCATCCGGAAGGCTAAGCTGCGATATGGGGCCGTCTTTCACGCGGCCTGTGGCCCGCTGGACGGGTATGGCCATCACGCGCCCGGACTGCAAGCCGCCCGCATTGCGCAGGCGGGATGTCCCCGCAGCATCCACGATCTCGCCATACTGGCAGCAGACGGTCACGAACCGGCCCGCCACCCCCTGCCGCTCCGCCAGCAGGGCCGCCACATAGGCGTTCAGGTCTTCCCCGTCAAAGGGCAGGCGGGCCTCCAGCTTGAAATAGGTGGGCCGCTGCTGGTTCCACAGCTCGTCGGCCCTGGCCTGGGCGGCCATCCAGTCCACCGAATCAGAGGGGCCGACGATATGCACGAACTCCACATCATAGAGGGCCAGCGGACTTTCCAGAGCATCCAGAACATCCACGATGGACGGGGCGGGAGGCAGCAGCCGGCAGGTATAGGTGGTCCCCGCCACGAACTCTCCTTCGGGGAAGGTCAGTTTGACGCCGTAATCGACCAGCTCGTGGAGGCCGTCCACGGGGATGGTGCGGATGGCCGCGAACGTATCCCCGCCGTCCACAGAGAGCTGGAACGTCCCCTCGTTCCGGGCACCGCTTTTCACGATGCGCACCACCAGCTCCGCCCCGTCCAGAACGCCGGAATCCAGTTCCGACACCTCCGGCAGCGGGCTGGAGCCGTCCCCCACCCGGACCACAGGGCCGACGGGACAGCGCACAGCGAAGGTGTAGGTCGCGCCCTCGTCCAGGCTCGCGTCATCGGGGAAGATCAGGGTGGCTCCTGTGGGCTCCTCCCCGGAGCTGATGGGGTTCTGCGTGGCGGAGGGGACGGGTTCGGCAAACGTTGTGCCGCCGTCCGTGCTGATTTCAAGGGTGGCCGTGCCGATTTCGCCACCGGTATTCACCCGGACCACCACATCGGCATTGAGCGCCGGGTAACCGGAAAGGGTGGCTCCGGCCTTGCCGCCGTTCACGGACAGGCCGGAGATATAGCCCCCCGGCCGCCCCTGTACGGGGACGGCCACAATGTATGGGGCCTGTCCGCCCGTGGTCAGCATGTCTCGCACGCGATCCACAAGCGGCCCCGTGCCCAGCATGGCGGCAAGATCCGTGCGTTTGCCGATCAGATAGGCCTTGCCCACAAGGCCTTTGGAGCAGACGCCGGCCACCAGGACTTTGCCGTCCACCCCGCCGGTAACGATCCCGGACGTGCCGTCGATCAAATATTGCAATACGTCGCCCATAGCAACATGACTCCTTCTTTAGCGCATTTTCGCGGGTTGCTGTCGCCATCCGTAAGCGGGCAACGCCCGCTAACGGCTGCCGCGCCTACCTCGCACGACCGCCGCCGAGACGGCGGGCCTTGAGCTTGTCCAGCGCGCCCTTGTAGGCTGCGTCAGTCACCCGTTTACCGGCTTCCCAGCCCATCATGCGGCACAAGGCGGCCTCCATCCAGGACGGGACGCGGTGACGGTCGGCCAGCACGGCCAGGTCCAGCAGGCTTTCCCCGTCAGCGGGTTCCCGCGAGACCGTGACTGTCGCTTCCCGGGGCGCTGCCGCCACATTTTCTTGCGGAACAGAGGCCGCTTCCCGTACTTCCGACGCTTTCGTCTCGCCATGCGCTCCCTCCCGGCCGCTGTTTTCCGTATCCGACGCCGCCTGATCCTCGTCGACCGGCGTAGCGGTGGTGGCCTGTTCGTCGTTCTGCTTTTTCGTCGCCATAAGAGATGACTCCTATCCAAGTTTGGGTTTGATGGTGAACGTCGGGATCAGGACCTCCTCCTCCTTGCCGGTTATCCTCCAGGTAAAGGAGATCACGAACAGACGCTCCACCCTGGTGAAAACCTCGATGACCTGATCCCCGACGCGCTTGTCCGGGGAGCGCCCGAACGTCGCCTGCTGTGCCCGGACCCTGACCCAGTTCCCCCGGCTGTCGTTGCCGCCACGCGGCAGGGCCGCCGCAAAGGCATGGCTGAACGCTTCCAGCCAGGGGCGGTCATCGGCCAGGACATTGGCATTGACCGTCTGCACCACCTCGTACAGCTCGCGGGTGCGGGTCAGAACCATGACGCTCGGCCCCGCGTCCTGCGGGGCACTCGCTATCGCTTCGCCGGAAAACGCGGTTTCCGGCTCGCTCCGCTGCGCGGCTGCCGCACTTCCTGTGCGGCGGTGACGGGCAAGGCCGAGGGTGCGCCCCGTGCGCGTGTATTTTTCCGGCAGGAATTGCAGTTCCATGCGCGGGCGCTGGAGGGTCAGGTTGTCTTTCTTGACCATGTCGATGACCCGGCCTTCCGGCAGCCCGGCGGCCAGCGCCGCCCGCGTGATGACTTCCCTTGCGAATGTCTGCATTGACTCTGCCTCCTCGGTCATGGTTCGCCGCCAGGATGGCGGCTGCCGCGCAGCGGGAGCGAAGCCGCAACCGTGCTTGCGGCAAGCGACAGCCCGATCCGGCACAGGACCCGACCGAAAGGCGGCCCGCAAGGGCCGTGCCCGTTGACGCCGCAGGGCGTCTTACGGGCATCGAGACAGAGCTGTGCCGGGCGGGCGTCATGGTTTGAACGCCCCGGCCAGAAAGTCGGCCATAGCGGCCCGCACGTCATCCAGGTCACTCTCGGAAACCCCAAGATACGGGCGGGCCGGGATAGTCACCTTGTCGACGGCCCTGGTCGTGCCGTCGTACCCCTTGAACACCAGCTTCTTGGCTTTTTTGGGGACGATGACCCCACCAAGCTGGTGGATGCGGGCATACGGCAGGTTGCTGCCCACCATGACCTTGTCGGGGGTTGCCGCGTAGTCGATGGAATCCCGCAGTCTGGCGGTGTCCGTAAGCGTCTGTCCGCCGGATGCGGCGGCACGCCCGGACTGGGACCATTTTTGCCCGTCCGGGGCCTCCTCGTCGCGGAATCGCTGCCGTGTGCCGGATACCAGCCCCTCGCCGATGGACTCCATAAGGGGCTTGGTATGGGCCAGCGCGTGCGCGGCCTTCCCCAGCGCCTTGTCCAGCCCGCCCCAGTGCAGGGAGACGCCGCTTTTGTCCGCCATAGCGCCTCCCTACAGGCCCCGCAGGTCAAAAAAACGAACGGGGGCGATCACGGCCACGCTGGCCTCTTCCCTGTCGGGGTTGGCTTCTTCCAGCGGCAGTTTTTGTTTGCCGGATGCGATGTCTTCCAGCAGATCCGTGCAATATTTCCACTGCTTTTGCAGGGGCAGCCATTCATTGGCGCTGCTCGCCTCCGTATCCACCAGGGACGTGATGGCCTCCACAACGCGGTAGGCGCTGATGACGGCGGCGATGTAGCGCACGAGCTCCGGCACATACGGCCAGGGCTGCGGGTAGCGGTAGCTCAGAGCATCCGAGACCTCCCCGGACACAGCTTCGATGGTGCGCTCCACGAGGCCGGGATTCTGCTGCTCGCAGGCCTCCACATAGGCGGCGTGCAACAGGTCGACGATATGGTCTCTGCGGCATAACAGCATCGGGACTCCTTCGTGCCGGGGAGGCGAAAAACGGGCATGCCGTTTTTTCGCGTTTTGGACTGGTTTTAGACTAGTCCAAAACATTTTCTCCCGCCCTGTGTCCGCCCCGGAGGGAAAAACGCCTCTCCGGGGCGCTCAGGGCATGTTTTGCTACTCCACCACCACGGCCTTGCAGACCGCCCGCGACGGGCGCGCGGGCATGGGCTTGGCCTGCCCGATCAGGGTGATGGAAGCATCGTCGTCGCTCTTCACCGGAATGACATGCAGCGGGACGGCGGCATTGTTGGCGGAAATGGAATCGATGGCGCAATACCAGATGGTGCCCGGCACATCCACGGCCACGCCCAGCAGGGTCTTGGCGTTCAGTTTGGGCACCCATTCCCCGCTCACCGGCGCGGGGTAGGTCTCGTCCATGAAGCGGATGACGTAACTGCCGATGCGTACCTCGCCGTCGCCCAGCTTGATGCCGATGGGCGCATCCTGCGCCGTGGAGCGGTAGTTCTCCGCCATGTCCAGAAAGACGGCGGCCACGTCCTCGCCGCACAGGAACTCCACCTTGCCGCCGGTGCCCGCCATGCGGATCTCCCGCTGCATGTCCCGCAGCAGCCGGTACACGTCGGAAAGTTTGCTCGTGCCCGTCAGTTTGGCGGCCGGCTCATGGGAAAGCGGCGCGCCGTAGTCGATGCCGTAGGTCTCCGAGCGTCCGCCGGGCAGCCTCACCGGCCAGGCCAGCTTGCCCGTGGTCAGCACGCCCGCGCACATGCCCTCGGTGGTCGCGTGGACGGCCTGCCGTATCTGATCCACCTTGCGCGTGCGCCAGGCCTCAAGAGAGGCCGTATTGCCCAGCAGCACGCGCAAATCGTTCAGTTCCGCCGCCGTCACGGGGATCTGGACCTTGATGGGCAGGGGCGCGAAGAACTGCGTCTCCAGAGATTCATTGTCCAGCGGCACGGGCACGCCGTCCCGGCGCACCACCGGCACGGTCTGCACCACGGCCTTCAGATCCGTGATGCCCAGCATGGACAGGGGGTGCGTCGGGCGCTGTTTGAAAAAGCGATCCATGATGGTGCTTTCCAGCGGCGGCAGCGCCTTGAGCGACTGCGCCACCGCCTGCGGGGCGAACATGCCTTTCAGATTCGTAAGCATATATATTTCCTGAGGTTAGACGTTTTCAGACTAGGCGGGGTAGATGCCGTGTTCCACGAGCTGCGCGATCCGCGCGTCGGAGAGCGCCTTGCCGTCCCCGGTCCTGAGTACGCGATGCTTCACCCCGCCATGCACCACGCACAGCGCGGACGTTTCGCCGTTCTCGCCCGTGGGATCGCAGGGCGTATCCACCACGGCCACGGGAACCGCCGTGGCCGCGTCCGTGGAAAGCAGCGGCTCCCAGACAGCGCCCACCACGGTGTCGCTCTCGTCGTCCTCCCCCATGACGTCCACGCGCTTCAGGACCGTGCCCACGGGGATGACGGCGGCCCTTGCCGTTTCCGAAAGCGGCAGATGGTGCAGCACCGCGGGATGGTCGCCCGTGGCCGCCCGTTCCCCGGAGAGCGTATGTTTGCCCAGGTATCCTTCATTCATGGTCTCTCTCCCCTGATCTACAGTTTCGCCGTCAATTCGGCGGGATCGATGTTGCCGCCGTTCCCCGCCGGGTCTCCATGCGCGGGAGGCGCGGCAAACTCGAACGCCCGCTCATCCGCGGGCCGCGCTTCCAGTTCGCGCAGGTAGCGTTCTTCCAGGCTGATGGTCTCGCTCTTGCCGTCGGGCGCGGCAAAGTCCACCGTGCCGCCCTGTGCCGCCAGCTTCGCCGCAAAGTCCAGCACCCCGGCCTTTTCGGCGGGCTTCACCTTCCCGGCCTTCACCAGCTCGGAAACCCGCGCCTCGCGGCGTTCGCCTTCCACCTTTTCCCGGTAGGCCGCAAAGTCGGCGCTCGTCTTTTCCGCCTTCTGTTCGGACTCGTTTCTGGCGGATTCGGCCTTGTCCTTGTCCTGTTTGTGGGTCTCGGCCTGCTTTTTCAGGTTCGCATTCTCGGTTTTCAGCGCCTCGAGCTGCGCCGTGAGCTGGCCCACCTGCCGCTGCAATTCTTCTATGGTCATGGAGTCGTCCCCTCTGGTTGAAGCCGCGAAGTCCACCGTGATGGCCCTCGTGTCGTGAGAAAATTCCACCGCCTTGAGGCCGTCTATGGCGGGCTGCGCCGCGCCCAGCAGCGCCACATGCCGCAGCGTCATGCGGTCCGGCATGAGGCTCATGCTCACGTGGCGGTAATGCCCCTTCGCCACCAGTTCCCGCACCGCGTCCGGCACGCGGGAAAAGCTGGCGTACAGCCTGCCGCCCTCGCTTTTCAGCTTGTCCACCCAGCCGAAGGCCGGGGCCTTGTCGCTTTGCGGATGCCCGAAACAGAGTGGCGCATCCCGCTTTTGCGGGTCGTAGCGCCGGGCTATGGCGTCCAAGTCTCCCGCCGTGAACGTCTGCTCACGCCCGGCGCTGTCCGTGAACGTGCCCGTGCGGGCTATCTCGATCCATTTGTCGTTCATGAAAAAAGCCCCTGTTTCTGTCACCATGACAGGAAAACAGGGGCTTTGCCCGGAAAGGGCGCGAACGGTGCACGCTTTTTTGCAGGAAAGTCCGGCCTGGCGTCCCTGCTCTTTTTTTGCCGTCCTTACCGCCTTTGACCGAATACATAAATTTTGATATTTGACAGCAGGATATTACCTTCCCCAAACAGTGAGAGACGAGCATGGGTTTTCGTTTCAGAAAAAGTATGAAGCTGCTGCCCGGCCTGAAAGTCAATTTGAGCAAAAGCGGCGCGAGCCTGACCATCGGCAAGGCCGGGGCATGCGTCAATGTCGGCGCAAAGGGGACACGGGCCACGGTAGGCTTGCCGGGTACCGGCCTGTCGTACAGTACGCGAGTGGGGAGGAAAAAAGCCTCCGCCCGACCCGCACCCGCCATAGAGGCCGCGCTCCAGACCGTTTCACCGGTGCGCAAGCCGGTTTCCCTATGGGGCATACTGGGCATCTGGTGCCTTTGGGCGATGGCTTTCTTTCCCGTCACCCAGAAAGGCGGCGCTTACGGCGCGCTCAGCCTTGCGGGTTCCATTGCGCTTACCGTGCTGACAGTCAAATGGATCAACAGGCGGCGGGCCAAAGCGAACGCCTGCCCGCCGTTTTCCGGTCAGGACTCCTGACTTCTCTCTGCATGACCTGTCGCGGCGGCATGCGGAAGGCACGCCTGACGTCCGCGCCCTCAACGGCAAGGCCCCTGTTTCCTGCATATGACAGGAAAACAGGGGCCTTGCCCGTGAGGAACGGTTTTGAGCGAGAGGGTCAGGAGATTGTTTTGCGGAAATAATCCCAGCGCGGCATCCGGATGGCGATACGCTGGATCTCCTCCCGGCCCGCGAGCTGGTCGAGCCATTCCCGCGGGATGGATCCCAGGCCATAGGCCAGTCCGGCCAGCGCGCCCGTCACGGCTCCCGTGGTGTCGGTATCCTCGCCCAGGTTGACCGCCTTCAGCACGGCGTCCTTGTAGTTGTCCGTGGTCAGGAAACACCAGAGCGCGGCTTCCAGCGTGTCGATGACGAAGCCGCTGCTGCGGATCTCCTCTTCCGGCAGCAGGCTGATGTCGTTCTCAAGTATCCTGACGAACTTGGCCAGCGTCGCCTTGCTGATGAACGGCACGCCGCGCGCGAAGTCTTCCCGCAGTTCCGCATAGGCGGCCTTCTTCTTGCGGCCCATGCGCAGCTTGTTCAGCAGCTCGACATAGATGTAACAGGCCGCCACGGACCATTCGTGCGCATGGGTCAGGGAAGAAACATCCCGGACGATGCGGAACCGCTCTTCCGCATCCCGTATGCCGAACATGTAGAACGCCAGCGGCGCTACCCGCATGAGGGAACCGTTGCCGTTGTCGCGTTCATCCGCGCCTCCGGCCTTCTCCGGGGCCACGCCCTTCTTCAGGCGCTTGATGGCCGCCGCCGTGGCGTTGCCCACGTCAAAGACCTTGCCGTGCGGCGTGTAGGCGGCCTTGTCGTACCATTCCGTGAATCCCCACGCGATACACTCAAGGTCGGGCCTGTCTCCGTCTGCAAACAGATTATCCGCCAGGGCCAGGGTCAGGGAAGTGTCGTCGGACCATGTGCCGGGCGGCTGGTGGTGCGTGCCGTAGCCCTGCATACTGATCACATGGAAGGTGCCGCGCTTCTTGAACTCCACGGGCACGCCCAGCGCGTCGCCCACAGCCACGCCCAGGATCAGCGCAAGAGGCCTGTCGTCCGCCTTTTCGTAAAACTCGCATTCCGCGCCGTCAAAATATACGTCATTCGGCTTGCTTTCCGGGTATTCGTAGATTTCGCAGTTCCCGCAATCGGCATTGTCCTGTTGGTGTCCATTAATGACAGCAGCTCGAAACTTGCATGTTTTGCACGCAACGGCATTCGGCCCCTGAGTCGTCCATATTTCCTTTTCCCATCTGGGTCTCTTTTCGCTCATATGGCACTGCCCTATATCTGCTCAACGACTTCCATTTCGAAAACCAGCTTGTTTCCCGCTTTTTCCACTTTTGTTACTTTGAACTTTGTGCCGCGCTGGATGATCGTTTCATCCTCATAGCCGAACGACGCCTGCGGTTTCTTGCCATCCCATTTGCGTTTTGCTCCGGCTCCATAATGACTGAACGGTTCGGCATACATCATCTTTGTTCCCTTGGGACAGTAGATACGGAAAATGTAACCGCTGAATCCCTGTCCTTTGGCACTTCCGCAGGAGGTAAAGGCGTGTTCGACGACTTCTTTTCCTTCAAGGGCCTTCAATTTTTTCAGCGGCAATGAGTATACGTCTTGAACCTCAATACCAAGGAAACTCGCCACGCCTTCCGCCGTCTCAACGCCGCGCTGCAGCCAGATGTCCCTGTCATACGTCGAGCGGTCGATGAGGTCCGTCATGTGC
Source organism: Candidatus Desulfovibrio gallistercoris (assembly GCA_019118745.1). GTDB lineage: Bacteria > Desulfobacterota > Desulfovibrionia > Desulfovibrionales > Desulfovibrionaceae > Desulfovibrio > Desulfovibrio gallistercoris. The sequence goes on from DWYJ01000099.1 coordinate 23,456, forward strand.
TTGATGGCGGCCCCCCGGCCTTCGTTGTTCAGATCCACCTTGCCCACGCCCTTGAAGTTGCCCCACCAGCCGTCATGGCCGCGAAGCGGGCGGTTGAAGCCGCCGGAACCGCGTGTATATTCGTAAACGGCGTCCTTTTCCGCCTTGGAAGCCTTGCGCCAGACCTCGCCGCACTTTTCCCGCAGCACGTCGTCCGCCTCTTGCGGCGTCTGCGCCCACAGGGCGGCATCCTTGCGCTTCTCGGAATAAGGATCAGGACCTTCCTTATCACCGTTTTTGAGTTTGGACAAGGATTCCTGGATATTTTTCTGCTTCTTTTGCAGATCGTAAAGCTGCTGCCCTTGGGCGTCGAACTCTTCCAGATCCTGCAGCAGCCCCTTGAACTTCGCCTCTTCTTCCGGCGTCAGGCTCCCGAAGTGCAGCTTGCTCTGAAAATAGGCTTTCTTGGCTTCTATGCTGCCGGCCTTGGCTTTCCAGTCCGCCGTGGAGACATCCGCCTGCCATATCCCGCTGTACGTTTTGACGGGGAAATCCGCTATCTGCTGTCCCAGCTTCTTGCTCTGGGCGTTCAGTTTCTTTTTGGCGGCCTGCGCCGTTTTCTTGTCCAGGAGCGCCTGCAGTTCGGCTTTCTTGGCTTCCAGCCCAGCCGCGGCTCCCTTGTCCCCGACGGCCTGGATCAGCGTATCTATGGCGGCGATATCCGCTTCCAGCTTCTTCTGCGTCAGCGGCTCCTTTTTGGGCACGGGCGGGGCCGTGTCTTTCAGACCATGTTTTTTCAGATCCAGCCCGGACTCGACCCAGTCCTTGCCCGGATTGTTGCGAAAGCCCTTGTCCGCTCCGGGGAAGTGGACAAAGTATTCCATGCCGGTCTTGGGGTCGGTCCATACGCCCGCCTTGGGCATGTCCGTTTCCACAGTCAGGCCCTGCTTTTCCACCTGCCGGGCGGAAAGCGTGCGTACGCCGCAGCGGCAGCGAAAGCCGTTGGGCGGGTAATTGGCTGCCCAGAACTCGTGATCCGCCGGATAGACCTTGCCGTGCAGCATGGCGTGTGATGGCCGCACGCGCTTGTCCATGACAGCCAGATATTGCCAGTACGGACGCGAGGCCTTCACGGCCTGCATCTTCTTGTAGCGGCCGGCGGCATACGCCGTTTGCAGGTTGGTGCGGAAGATGTTCTCGATGCGGTAGTCGTGCCAGCCCTGCGTCTGGATGGCCGCTATGATCCGGGCCTTGAACTGAGGCAGCGTCTCCCCGTTTTTCAGGGCTTCCTCGATGCCGTCGCTCACCAGCTGCACAAGGTCGTGCTTGGCCAGACCCGTAACATAGAAAGCCCGGTGCTTCGCCTCCTCCCCCAGCGCCTTGGCTTCCTCGTCCGTGAGCTTGGCCCGCCACTTCCAGAACTCGATGGCCGCGTCAGGGAGGACGCCCTCCGCGATGATCTCCGGGGCGGGCAGATCGAAGTCCGGCTTTTTCTTAGCCATCTTCTTCCCCCTCCGCCTGGACCGCCGTCGCGCCCAGCCCGACCGCGGCAGTCATGGCGCGGGCAAGAAAGCTCTCCAGCGCGTCCGGGGCCATGAGCGGGGAAAGCAGCGCGGCAAGGCCTTCCTCCAGGTCCTCATAGCTTTTGGCCGTCCGTATCGCGTCCTCGACCTGCGAGACGAACGCCGCGCCCGCCCTGAGCGCGGCGGGCAGCATGTTGACGATGGCCGCGTCAAGGTTCGCCTGCGCCTTTTCCGCCAGGGGCGCACGCCCGGAAGGAGCGGCGAAGTTTGCGGCTTCGCCCGGTCGCCGCGGGCCGTCCACACTGAACTCGCTTTCCTTGAGACCGTAATTTTTGGTGAAATGCTCCGCCGTAAAACGCACGCCGATCTCGGTCAGCTTCTTGTCCAGGTCGGCCCGGGTGTTCAGGTCTTCCGGCTCGTCATAGGCGGCCAGCGGCGCGAACACGCCCGGCCCGGCGTTGACCTGGGCATACAGCCAGGCGATCTCGTTCCAGGCATCCGTGACCATCGCCTTGTCCGCATCGGCCAGATCGTCGGCCACGCTCTTGTGCGCTTCCGTGGCGGCCAGGCTGTTTGTGCCGTCGGTCTCGACGGTCAGGGTCTGCCCCATGAGCACCTTGCTGATGGCCCTGTCCTGCCGCGCGAGGAAGTCCTCATGGATCGCGCCCTGCGTCTGCCCGGCGCTCTCCAGTTTGACGGACGCGCCGTGCGGGATGACGGCCACGGCATCCTGCACCATGCGCGACAGATCCCGCGCCATTGCCTGTTTTTCCAGCCGTTCCGCCTTGGCCGGAGCCTCGCCCACCACCCACGGCATACCGTGCCGCTCCACGAAGCGGGCGTAAAAGCTCAACCCCCCGCGTTTGAAGCTCACCGGCCACAGGCAGCGGGAGAGCAGGCGCAGGCCGTAAGGATTGTCGTAGGTGGCATGATGCGTGACGAAGACGAACTTGCCCGGCGGCAGGGGGCGCGGGTCCGCGCAGAATGCCCCGTATTCCCCGACAAAGACGGGATCGTTGCGGCTGTCGAAGCGGAACCAGTGGCAAGGCCGCGCCACGATGTCCACGAGGCGCCACCAGTCCCCGTCAAAGCGCCAGACGAGTTCCAGCGGTGTGAAGCCGTAAAAGGGCGCGTCCAGTATCCCGCTGATGATGCCGCGCAGGTTGGTGCGCTCAAGGTCGCGCATGAACCGCCGGTACAGCTCCTCCGCTTCGGGCGTGGGCCGTTCGCCGTCCGGCGCGCCCGCCCGGAGCGTGAAATGCGGGCAGTTGAGCACCCGGTTCTTTCGGGATAACATGGCCGTGGTCACCTGATCATCGGCGGACAGTTCCCGCAGGATGGCCGCGTCGTCCCCGCGCTTGCGCAACACGGGGTCAGGGTCCGGCAAGGTGGAAAGCCAGCCGTCCAGCTCCCCGAAAAAGACGCCCGCGTTCTGGCGCGTCGCCAGTTCCGCGCGCAAATCCGCCGCGCTGAACGGCTGAAAGGTGCCGTCCGGCAAAAAAAGCCCGTCCGCCATAGCAAAAAAGACCTCCGTTTTCCCGTCATGGTGACAGAAAAACGGAGGTCATGCCCGGAAAGGGCGCGGGGAGTGCGGGGGATTATGCCTCTTCCCCGGCGCGGGTCAGCAGGTCGTTCAGCAGTTCCGTGATGATGAGCAGGCCCGTCCAGCCGTCCTCATTGGGGCGGCAGGCTTCGTCCGCCGCGCCGAAGGCGCTGACGCTGGCCCCCAGAAAGGCCGTGATGTAACGGGCTTCTTCCAGCGCGTCGTCGGGATGCATTTCTTCCGTGTTCATGCGTCCACCTCCCTGTCGTCCAGGGCCAGCAGGTTGCCCTGCACGGGCCGGGCGGGAAGGCGACCTTCCAGCAAGCCCAGCTCCTGTAGTTTTCCCTCATGGTGACAGAAAAATGCCCGTCCTGCTCGGAAGGACACTGGATGTACGAAAACTTTCAATCAGATTGGATAGATAAGACATCTTGAAAATTTCCTATATCTACTTTATTTTTTTCGAAATTCTTTCATAGGAGCTGCACTATGGCAACAAATACAAGAGAAGTCACTCTTCGCGCTTTTCTCATTAAATCGACATTGTTATCTAAAAACAATGATGAAATATTTGCAAATCTTGAGAAAAGATTACAGAATAGCGTTGTCGAAGATAGGATTATGCTCTTAAACCAAGAAGACGAAACGACAGAATCTGATTTGATGTCTTTCTTTTCAAATCATAAGACAAATTTGTTTGCTACAATGATGAGGATTGCCCCTGGAGCTGACGATACTCACATTGATGGCGAATTAATGAAAAAAGAATGTTTTTCTATAAATGAGGTTCGCAAAAAGTCGAACAATGCTGCCGCTATATATAGAAATCACTATTATATTTGCATCAACAATACACATCTCGTTACGAATTTACCCTTAACAACTACGATAAAAAGAGTAGAGAACTATATAAATTGGCTACTCGAAACCCATATATATGAAATTATGCCTATAGTCATTCCAGCGCCAGATTTAAAATTTTCGGATATTAAGACAGTTAAGTTTGCCAATCCAGCTAGTCTGAAAAGCTCCTCCTATCAGGACAAGGAAAAAACACAAAGCAAAATTATATCAGTAACAAAAGAGTATGTAGATAAAATTTGCAAGCAGTTATTTGCTGACAGCTCATCCTTAAAAGATATCGATTTAAATCAAGTTATTTCTGCCGAGCTCATATTGAAGCTTACAAAACCACGAGAAATGTCCGATGAAGAATTCCAAAAAAAATTCGGTGCCATCATGAAACCTGTTAGCGACACTGATAATATCACGTTTCATGATAAGAAAGGCAATAAAATAAGGGGTGAAGATATATTAAAAACCAAAAAAATCACTGTTGATAAAACAGAACAAGGTTGGCTTTCCGAGCCGCAGTTACATATAGAAATGGCAAGATTTCTTGATGAGTTAGCGTTATGAAAATATTTTTTATTTTCTTGGTGAGTTGTGTTGCGGCAGCACTTCTTGCTTATTTTGAAATTTATGTAGAAACTAATATCATATCAACACTATTCAATACTATAGGGATAGTTTTTTCTATTGGCATGGGTCTTATTGTTACATTTTCAATTAATGGTGTAGAAAATGAAGACTACATTTTATGTATTCGAAAAAACATCAAAAAAATCAGACAAAGATTTATAACACTATTCTCTATATGTACAATATTATTTATTTGCAAGGACAACATTTTTCAAAAAATTACATACGGCGATGTAAATTTTTCAAATATTGCATTAAATTTTACACTCTCATTTTTCATTTCTTCTATATTCTATTTTATAGTAAATTTATTCGACTTCAAAATCTGAATAATGATATTTTTGATAGAATACTGCAAGAAAAAAAACAAAAACGTTAGAACTCAAAACATCAGCTATATTACCACCCCTTGAAATCAAATCCGTTCGCAGGAATGCCCTCATACTCCCACGGTTCGGCGTTGCCCAGCTCCTTGCGGGCGTCCAGCAGCATGGCGCAGGCCACGGCGCTGTCGCCGTGGCGGCCGCCGCTCTTGTCTCTGGTGCGCTGCTCCGGCACGCGGGCCACGCCCTTGACCACACGCAGGCAGCGGAAGTCCGTGAGGATGCCCGCATCCTTGGGCAGGCGCAGCGTCCTGTCCTCTATGCCGGCCTTGAGCAGCGGCATGGTCTCCCGGTACCAGCTCTCGGAGATCATGACTTCCCGTACGAAGGCCGGCCCGTACTGTTGCCGGGCCGCCTCGGCCAGGGCGCTGCCGTTGCCGCGCGCGTCCAGCGACACGCCGGAAAAGCGCGGCAAGGCGTCCAGGATGGCGAACAATATCTGTTGCTGGGTACGGTGCGGGCAGTCGCGCAGCTCGAGGACGAAGGGCGGCGTCAGGCGCAGATCCTTTTCTTCCGTGGCGGGCCAGAACACGGAAAGGTCGCCGCTGCGCCCGAAGTCCACGCCGCAGAAGTGCGCCCGGTCGGCGGGAAGGCCGGCCAGCAGCGGCGCGAGCTGTTCCTCGATCCAGCCCCGTGTGTAGCGTTCCGCCACGGGCAGGGGCCAGTCCACAAAGTCGGCGGCGGGCGGCGTCCAGAGCGGCACGGGCACGTCGTCCATGCAGGACTGGATCATGGCCGTGGTCAGGTAGGCCCCGGACGACTGCCGGGGGATGCAGAACAGTTCCTCGTCCGCGCCGTCGCCGTAGGTTTTGACAAGTTCGGCCCGCCACGCCGTTTCCGCCTCCGGCGTCCAGTCCTGTTTCGTCACCCGGCAGATACGGCGGTACAGCCCGGCGGCAAGCGCGTCGTCCAGCGTGATGCGGTGCAGGCTGTAGGGCAGGTTCCCGGCCCGCACGTCCTGGATCAGCTCGTTGAACGGATTGTCCGCCCCGTTGTGCGTGGAGATGACGATGACCTGCCCGCCCCACATGAGCAGGGCCAGCGCCGCCTTGAGCAATTCCGGCAAATCCTCCACGAAGGCGGCCTCGTCGATGATGACGCGGCCCTGCTTGCCGCGCAGGTTGGAAGGACGGTTGGATAGCGCGAGGATCTTGTGCCCGCTGGCGAAGTCGATGCGGAAGGCCTTGATCTCCCGCTCGTCGCCGTCCCGGAAAATGTCCTCGTTGACCTTTCCGGCCACGACTTGCAGTTTTTTCGCCCAGTCCGCGCAGGTGTCGATATATTCCCGCGTCATGTCCTGATTGAAGGAGATATAGAGCACGTCCATGCCGTCGCGCCCGGACGTGGAGGCTTGCAGCACGTCGTCCAGAGCCTGCGCCCAGGTCAGGCCGATACGGCGGGACTTTTCCACCACCTTGACCGGGGATCTGTCCCCCAGCCATGCCTTCTGATACGGCAGCAATACGTCGCCCAGATCCATACGCCCTCCCAGGGCGTGCTAGCACAAATTTTACAGATAATTTCAATAGATAAAATAAGCAAGCTGAACATGTTCCGCTTGCCTTCGGAGGCGGGGGCCTCGTGTCCCTACTCTTCTCCCGGTAAAAGCGCGCTGGGGAAGGGATGGGGGGCTTGGGGGGAAGGGAAACCCGCTCCCGCGCCGGCGGAGGGG
>DWYJ01000100.1 GCA_019118745.1 Candidatus Desulfovibrio gallistercoris
GCAAAGCTCAAGTCATTTCGACGCATTGCAACCCGCTATGATAAATTGGCCGCGACATTTCGGGCAAACGTCATGTTAGCGGCCTGTTTGATTTGGCTGCAATAAACTTTTTAGAAACAGCCCCTAGCGGGCGTCTCCCCCGGACGCCTCCGCCCGGACTTGTCCGCATGGCCCGCCGTTCTCCCACGGCAGCACGCAACGCGCCAGCAGGGCCGCGCCCCCCAGCAGCGTACGACGCGAGAGACAACGCAGTCCGGCCCCGTAGAGGCAGCCTTCCAACCCGCCATGCGCCAGCCAGTCCCGCCCGGCAGCCGAAGCGCCGCCCCACGGCCGCAAGCCCGGCAGCGCGCGGGCTGCCCAGGCGGCCGCAAGACCCAGGTTGCGTTCCGCAGGCACGAAATCCGCCAGCCAGAGCTCCCGGCAGGCGCAGGCGCAGGCAAGGGCCACGGCGCAGGCATCGGCAAAGGGCAGCAGGTGCAGGATATAGCCCAGCCGCAGCACGGGCAGACCGCCCACTGGCAGCGCCGGCATCTCGGCCGGCGCAGGCGGCATGTCCGCGCCGCCGTCCTCCGGCCAGGGGATGCGGGCCCGCAAAAAACGGCGGACGCGACGGCCCGGCTGCCGCGCATCGTCCCAGCCCGCGCCCGGCGGCTCCGCCAGGGCTTCCAGCCGCCCGCGGACAGCCGGGGGCAACACTTCCCCCACCCGCCTCACAGGAGACCGTCCGGCGAGGCGCTTTCCCGGCGCACCCTTTCCAGACGCTGGAGGAGGCAGGCACGCGCCGCGGCATAGGGCCCTTCCTGCGGCAGATCTTCCAGGAGCCGCAGGGCATGGGGGCTTGCGGCAAAAAGACGGCGGCTGCTCGCAAAGTGCATATCGTCGAGCCAGGTCCCCAGCAGCACACGAAAATCGTTCACGCTCCGCAGATCCGCATACGCGGCCACCCGTCCGTTACGGGCGTCTTCCAGCACCTTTTCGCTCACCTTGTCCGGCGCATCCGGCAGCCCCAGCACCACCGTGGGACAATACGGGCGCGGGCCGGACAGATGCTCGTCCATGACCCGCAGGATATCCAGCTTGTCCGCATCACGCACCGTCCAGGCCACGCGGGCCATATCAGGCGGCAGGGAGGCGGGCAGCGCATAGCGGTTATGCAGGGCCACGGCGGTCAGCACCAGCCGCCGCACAGCCCCGTCTTCTTCGACGAGGCGTCCTTCCCGCTTGAGGATGGCCGCGCCCCAAAGGCCGTGATTGCGCGAGTCCCGATCGCGAAACGTGCCGTAGCGCAGATACTGCGCAAAGCGGGCCACGTCATGGTACAAGGCCGCCAGCAGACAGGCGCGGGCAAGAGGCGCGGCAAAGCGCTCTTCCTCGGCTATGCGGCGGGCATGCGCCAGTACGGCGCGGGTATGCTGCTCCTTGAGCCGCATGGGCCCGTCATCGCCCTCACAGAGGGCATACTGCCGCTCCACATAGGCGGCAAACCACCGTTCATGCGGCCGGATGATCCCGGCGTCCGGCAAGGATGAGGTATTCATGGACTGGGGTATACGCCCCGCGGGCCATGACGGCAAGGGCGCTCCGGCGAGACGGCGGCACGACGACGCCCGGCCGAAGGGGAGCGGAAAACGGCGTTTTTCCCGGAAACGACAGGACGTATGCTCTGGAACGCAAAGCGTTTACAACAGGAAAAGCCCCAAACGGCCGCCTCGACTTTTGGCCGCGTCTTGGGCATAGTCGGCTGCGTCTTTCGAGGCTGCGTCCCGCAGGCCGTCTGCCGGGCAGCACGCCCGCTTCCCGCTCTCCGGCAAGGAGGACATCATGCACGCCCAACGCCTCGCCCTCTACCTTGCGCCGCGCAGTCTGCTGTATTTCCGGCATGTCATCGGCCATATGCCTGCCGATGCCGTGGACATCTTCGTCCCGGACGATCTCGTGCGGAATGGCGGGGACGACTGTCCAGCCTTTCGGGAACTTGCGGACGCGGGCTACCGCTTCCTGCCCGTGGGGCAGGCGGGAGGGAGCTACGGCGCGGTGGGCGTTGCGGGCCAGCAGGATCTGGAACGCTGCCCGGCCCTGGCCGCGCTTTCCGCCCGGCGCATCCTGCTGCTGCACGCCTCGGCCTTCGTCTTCCTGCCGGACGATGCGCCCTTCACCCATGTGCTCTGCCAGTACGCGAAGCAGATCGATCTGGGGAAGCCGCCGGCGGCGCGGCCGGGCGGCGGTCCCGTACGGGAGATCTTCCCCGCGGGGACCTATCAGCTCGGCCCCTGGGAAGACAGACGGCAGCTCCCGCGGGAGCGCCTGCGCCGGCTCCTGGAGGAGCATCTCGACGCGCCGGTCCCGGCGGACAGGGGGCTGATCCTCTATTGCGGCGGCCTGCTCGACCAGCCGCGGGAACATGTCGACGCCGTGCGCCAGCTGGCCGTCAGCCGTACCGTCCTTTTCAAGCCGTTTTACGACCACCCGATCTATGAGGCCCTGGACGGCGTCGACGGCGTCCACCTGATCAGGGACAGCGTCCATGTTTCCCCCAACGCCATGCGCTTTGCGGCGGACATCATCCTGACCTCTCCCCTTTCCGGCGTATTCACCACCAGCCTGCTGCTGCGCCAGCACGTCATGCCCTTCCTCACCTGGCATCAGAGCGCAGCCCGCGACCATAACGCCTTCGCGCCGTGGAAAGCGCGCCTGCCCCCGGCAGACGCCCTGCCGGAACTGCACATCGCCCGCAAGCTGGGAGGGCCCTTCGACAACAAGACCCTGCACGCCATGCAAAAAAATATGGACAATCCGCACTACTGGCAGCGCTACGACGCGGCGCAGGAGGCGCTCCTGCGCGGCTTTTTTGGCGACTATCGCATTGAGGGAGCGGCCCTGCGGGCCGCCCACGGTCTGCTCAATGTGGCGCGCTCCGGCGTCTTTGCTCCCGCAGGACGGGAAGAGACGGCATAACATCCCCGCCGTACGGCAGCGCGCTCCCATGCGGGGAGCCCACGGCGGCCTGCGGCCGTCATCCGTAGCCGTCATCCTGCGGGCGTCTCCTCCGTGGGGACTGTAGGAGCCGATGCCCGCGCCGTCCAGCTCTTCACGAGCAGCTTGTCCCGCAGACGGATGCAGCCGACCAGGCAGATCAGCCCGAGCGGCACGAAAAAGGCGCTGGCCATGATGCCGAGCATCCCGCCCGCAGGACTGCCGCGCAGCAGCAGGATCACCCCCACGACGGACAGAAGGTACCCGACCACCAGCAGAAGGAACTTCACGGGCACCCCATCTCCCCAGCCGCCCTCTCCGTACTCCAGCCACGCAAAGATGCCCATGAGCAGCAATGTACCGGCAAGCCCGCTCCACAAGTCCCTGCCGGTCCATTCCCTGTTCGGCCTCCGCTGCTCCGCCTCTCCCCCGTCCGTGGCCGTGGAGGCCTCGGCGGCTTCCGTCGCCGTGCGCTCCCCTTCCGGGACAGGGGGGACTGACGCTCCGGCAGCACAGGCCTCACGCAACAACCTGTCCCTGCTCAAAAGACACCCCAGGAGACAGACGAGCCCAAGCGGCGCAAAAAAGGCGCTGGCTCCGGCCCCAAGGACGCCGCCCTCGGGATCGCCGCGTCGCAGACCGCTCACGCCCCGCAGCAGCACCGGAAAGGCGATCAGGGAAAAGACAAGGGGGATGACGGAATGTTGTCCCGTATAAACGAACCAGATCTTCCTGCAAAGATCCAGCACGGCGAGTGCAACGCCTACCTGGATGGTCTTGCCGAAATGCTTCATGTTGCTTCCTTGATGAAATACGTTCGCCGCCGTTTCTCCGACGGACTGTTTTCATGCCGCCTCCGCCGTCTCGCATTTTGCCTTCTTCAAAGGCAAAATGCTCTAATTTTCGTGCAGTACGCCCAGTTCGCGCATCCTGCCTTCAAACGCCTTACGGGCTTCCACGCGCTCCGAATCTTTGATCTGGTCAAGAGAGAAGCTGACCTTTTCCGTTTCGCCGTCATCATCAAGATACAGATCGAAACGGTTGCCGCGACGCTCGACCTTGCGGATGCGATCATAAGGGATGCGGCGCATCTCGCAATTCGACGTGCTGACGCTGCACTCCAGATGCGTCCGGTACAGACTGAAGGCCTGCTTGTCCCGCTGCTGGCGTCCCTGGATGATCAGCTTGAGGCCCATGCCGCAGAGGCATATGGCGCCGGCAAGGGGCATGACGGACCTCGCCAGGAACACGAGAAACAGCAGGATGATCCCCAGCACGACAAAGCCCCAGCCAAACAGGCTCACGTCGGCAAAGCCATAGGAGGCCAACGGGGCTTCCGACCGCGCGTCGGGCGCCATCGTCGCGGCAGCCCTTTCGCCGGGCGCTGCGGGAGCCGCGGGGGAGACCGTCCCGTCCACAGGCGCCGCGGCCTCCTCTGGCCGAGGTCCGGCCGAGGTCGCCAGAGCCACATTGCGGAGTTTGTCCCGGCACTGCAGGCAGCCGATCAGGCAGATCAGGCCGATGGGCACGAAGACGGCGCTGCCCACCGCGCCGAGGATGCCCCCCGTCGGATTGCCCTGGGCCGGCATGATCATGCCGGCACCCGTCACGAGCAGGCCGCCGGCTATGACGGCGCTGAAGACCGCGGCCACCGTCCCGCCAGCCGCCGCCATGTCCTTGATGCCCCGCAGGGCCACCAGCACATTGGTCACAAAGCCCACCCAGACCTTCCCATTGAGCTTTTCCACCTCTCCTCCCTTGCAGGTCTTCCTGCCGTCTGCTGTCGTATCTTTTCCGCCGCCATGAGCGCACAGGTCGTGTCCGCTTACGGAGAAATCCGCCCAGTCTCCCGCGCGGGCCTCACTTTTCGCGCAACACGCCAAGCTCGCGCATCTTGTCCTGCAGGACGGATCGGGCCTCAGCACGCTTGTTGCGCGTCATCCGGCAAAAGTACACGGAGATCTTGGCCATACCGTCGCCGGAAACAAAACCGAGACGCAGCCTGACGTATGAACATCCGGCCTCGCGGATGTCGGCATAGGGGATGCTGACCGGCTCGCTTGTCCACAAACCGGGGAAACATTCCAGCCGGTCCCGGTACAGAGCGCAGACATGCTCCTGTTTGCGGCGGCAGGCCCGGACGATCCTGAACGCGCCAATGATGGAGAAGACTTCGCCCCCTGCCATGATGACGCCGCCATCATGCAATACGCCGCCGTAATAAAACAATCCGTAAAAGAAGGCCGCGAAGCCTCCCAGCATGTACAGCCAGCCCCCTGCCCGATCATCCGCGAAGCCATAAGCCGCACACGGCGTTTCGGCCGTCGCGGCGGCCGCCGCCAGGGCCTTACTGCGGAGCCTGTCCCGGCACTGCAGGCAGCCGATCAGGCAGATCAGGCCAGTGGGCGCGAAGAGGATGCAGCCCGCCGCGCCGAGGATGCCCCCCGCCGGATTTCCACGAGCCAGCAGGACCATGCCGGCGCCCGTCACGAGCAGGCCGCCGGCCATGAGGACGATGAGGCTGGCCGCCTCCGTCGGACCATTCAGCATGAGGTCGCTGATGCCCAGCAGGACCACCAGCATATTGAGCACGAAGCCCAGCCACGTTTTTACATTGAGCCTTCCCATATCCCCTCCACCTTGCAGACCCCGCCATGATAATTCGCGTACGTATAAAACCAACAAAAAAGTCAAGTCAAGGCTCGTCGTGCGGCGTCTGCCCTCTCCGCGTATTGAGCCGCGCAGCGAGGCGTGCCGCCGCCGAAATACAGCTCGTCACGCTATACGGAAGCGTCTGGTCATATTCCCTTGTGAAGGTGAACGGGCGTGTTGATCGTGTCAGTCACATCCGCGTCGAATCTGTAATGATGTGCATACCGCCCCCTGACGCTGCCGGCCGGGGCTATCTGTCTTCTGGCCACGCAGTCCCCCCTGTGCGCTCAGGCTTTCCCGTCCTCTGCCTGCGCTTCCTCCGCCTGCGCCGGGATCTTTCATGGAGACGCATAAAAACAATAAAACTAGTTAACTAGTCTTGTAAAGATATTTTCCGGCTGACCAACCTCTCTTTGCGCGCCTTGAGCCGCGGGACAAGGCATGCTAGTTTCTCTGCCCACGGCGCAGCCACGCCGCCTTTCCCCTTCATCCCCAGCCGCCGGGCCGCCCCGGCCGAGGAACGCCGCATGTCCGATTTCGTGCATCTGCACTGCCATACCGAATACAGCCTGCTGGACGGGGCCATCCGCCTCAAGGACCTGTGCAACCGCGCCAAGGACTTCGGCATGCCCGCCTGCGCCATCACCGATCACGGCAACATGTACGGCGCGGCCTATTTCGCCAAGCAGTGCGCCGAGGTCGGCATCAAGCCCATTTTCGGCTGCGAGGTCTACGTCTGCCACGACCATTTCGACAAGACGTCCGAACTGGCCCGCAAGCGGAACCACCTTATCCTGCTGGCCCAGAACGACACGGGCTATCACAACCTCGTCAAGCTGGTGACCAAGGGCTTTCTGGAGGGCTTCCACTACAAGCCGCGCGTGGACAAGGCCCTGCTGCGCCAGTATGCCGAGGGGCTCATCTGCCTTTCGGCCTGCATCGCGGGCGAGGTGCCGCGGGCCATCCAGGCCGGCGACATGGACAAGGCCCTTGCCCTTGCGCGGGAATATGCGGACATCTACCCCGGCCGCTTCTATCTGGAACTGCAATCCAACGGCCTGCAGGAACAGGTGACGGTCAACAACGGCCTCATGGAGATCGCCGAACAGCTCCATCTGCCGCTGGTGGCCACCAACGACTGCCACTATCTCGATGCCGGCGACGTGGAGGCCCACGAGGTGCTGCTCTGCATCCAGACGCAGACCACCATGGACGATCCCAAGCACATGCGCTTCGAGACCACGGAACTCTACTACAAGAGCGCCGAGGAGATGGAAGCCGCCTTCAGCCATGTGCCGGAAGCGCTGGCCAATACCATGCGCATCGCCGAGCAGTGCAATGTGGAACTGGATTTCGGCCACCACTATTTCCCGGTCTATCCCCTGCCCGAAGGAGCCACGCTGGAATCGGAGTTCCGGCGGCTGGCCGAGGAAGGTCTGGAACTGCGCCTGCAGAAGCATCCCGACCCGGCCTCCGTGGATGCGGACGCCTACCGCCAACGCCTGCGCTACGAGCTGGACGTCATCTGCAACATGGGCTTTCCGGGCTATTTCCTCATCGTGCAGGAATTCATCAACTGGGCCAAGGACCACGGCATCCCCGTGGGGCCGGGGCGCGGTTCGGCGGCGGGCAGCCTCGTGGCCTGGGCCCTGCGCATCACCAACCTCGACCCCATCCCCTACAATCTGCTGTTCGAGCGCTTCCTCAATGCCGAACGCGTGAGCCTGCCCGATATCGACGTGGACTTCTGCGAACGCCGCCGCGTGGAAGTCATCCAGCACATGGTCGATACCTACGGCAAGGACAGCGTGGCGCAGATCACCACCTTCGGCACCATGAAGGCCAAGGGCGTGGTGCGCGACGTGGGCCGGGCCCTGGGCATGAGCTTTGCCGAGACCGACCGCATCGCCAAGATGGTGCCCGACGACCTCAAGATGACCATCAACAAGGCGATGGAGGCCGAACCGGAGCTGCAAAAGCTCTACGACGGGGACCCGCAGGTCAAAAAGCTGCTGGATACGGCCCGGCGGCTGGAAGGCCTCGCACGGCACGCCTCCACCCATGCGGCGGGCCTTGTGGTGTCGGACAAGCCCATGGACGAATATCTGCCGCTCTACACGGGCAAACGCGGCGAACTCGTCACCCAGTTCGACGGGCCCATGACCGAGCAGACCGGCCTTGTGAAGTTCGACTTCCTCGGCCTCAAGACCATGACCCTCATCCAGGACACGCTGGACAACATCAGCCTGCAGGGACAGACGCCGCCGGACCTCGACAACCTGCCGCTGACCGACGCCGCCACCTACGAGCTTTATTCGCGCGGGGACACGGACGGCGTCTTCCAGGTGGAAAGTTCGGGCATGCGGCAGTACCTGCGCATGCTCAAGCCCTCCTGCTTCGAGGACGTCATCGCCATGCTGGCCCTCTACCGCCCCGGCCCGCTGGGCTCGGGCATGGTGGACGAATTCATCAAGCGCAAGCACGGGCAGGTGCCGGTCGTCTATCCGCACGACTCCCTGAGCGACTGCCTGCGGGACACCTACGGCGTCATCGTCTATCAGGAACAGGTCATGCAGATCGCGCAGATCATCGCCAGCTACACCCTCGGCGGCGCCGACCTGCTGCGGCGGGCCATGGGCAAGAAAAAGGCCGAGGCCATGGCCAAGGAGCGCGTCAAGTTCGTGGATGGGGCCAAGGCCAACGGCATCGGTCGGGAAAAGGCCGACGAGATCTTCGACCTCATGGAGAAATTCGCGGCCTACGGCTTCAACAAGTCCCATTCGGCCGCCTATGCGCTGGTGTCCTACTTCACGGCCTACCTCAAGGTCCACCACAAGGTGGAATTCATGGCCGCGCTCATGACCTCGGAAATGGGCAATCAGGACAAGCTGCTCAAGTACGTCTCCTGCTGCAAGGACATGGGCATCGACGTGGTGCAGCCCTCCATCAACGACAGCCAGCGGGCTTTTTCGGCCAAGGACGGCAAGGTGGTCTTCGGCCTCGGCGGCATCAAGAACGTGGGGGACGAAGCCATCCGCGAGATCATGGAAGCCCGCGCCGAAGGCGGCGCGTACGCCTCTCTGCTGGATCTCTGCTGCCGGGTCAACCTGCGCAAGGTCACCAAGCGCGTGCTGGAATCGCTCATCAAGGGCGGGGCCTGCGACTGCCTCGGCGTGAGCCGCGCC
This sequence comes from Candidatus Desulfovibrio gallistercoris, assembly GCA_019118745.1. Taxonomy (GTDB): domain Bacteria; phylum Desulfobacterota; class Desulfovibrionia; order Desulfovibrionales; family Desulfovibrionaceae; genus Desulfovibrio; species Desulfovibrio gallistercoris. Next base: position 8,811 of record DWYJ01000100.1, read on the forward strand.
TCCATGATCGCCACTCTGGACGGCGTGGTGGCCCGCGCCCAGAAAAAGGCGAAGGAAAAGGAATCCAACCAGGCCTCCCTGCTGGCGCTGGCCCCTCCCACGGAGGCCGCCCCCCTGCCCGGCATCGGCATGGACTGCCCGGAAGCCGCCATGCCCGAATGGGAGAACGACGAAAAACTGCGCTTCGAAAAGGAGGCGCTGGGCTTCTTCCTCACGAGCCACCCCCTCCAGCCCTTCAGCCGCGAGATCCGCCGCATCGGCCTGAACACGCTGGAGGACGCGCGCGACCTCTTCCCCGGCGCGGAGATCACCTGCCCGGCGCTGGTCACCAGCATCAAGGAGGTCATCACCAAGTCCAAGGGCGAGCGTATGGCCTTCGTGAGCATCGAGGATCTCACCGGCCATGCCGAAGTGACCTTCTTCCCCAAGCCCTACGCCGAGGCGCGCGAACTGCTGAAGAGCGAGCAACCCCTCTGCCTGCGGGCGCGGCTGGACAAGCAGGAGGACAGCGCGCGCGACGGCGAGGAGGACGGCGAGGAGGCCCCCCGCGACGTCAAGCTGCTGGGGCAGAGCGTGAAGCTTTTGCGCGAGGCCTGCGGCCAGAGCGACCAGCCCATCTGCGTGCAGATCCCGGCCGGACGGCTGGGGCGTGAACATATCCTGAGCCTGAAAAACATCCTGGCCGCCCATCCCGGCGAGGTGGAGGCGCAGGCCGTCGTCCTGCTGGACGGCTACCGCTGCCTGCTCCAGCTCGGCCCGCAGTTCCGGGTGGCTCCCAGCCCGGAACTGGACAGAGCGCTGGCGGCCTGGGCGTCGTGACCGGCAGGCGAAAGAAATCAACGTAAACTCATTTTAAATTTTAATAGCCAATTACAGCAAGGACGTTATAATGGTCAATCTCCCGGCTCAAGAGAGCGCTACGTTTGATACTGATTACGCTATTCTCCCCATGAGGTTCATAGAAGATCTTTACAAAATCCTTCTTTCCTTCAATGCCCAGTTTGTCACTCCTGACGAGCTCTCCTTTTTAATTACCGATGAAATACAATCTCCAGAAACCATAGGAAATATTTATAAAAGAGAATACGCCTCTTGGCAAAAGAAGGCCCCTAGAAATAAATTCACCATCTTGCTCCTCCATGATTGCGATTATTCACCCCACAATACCATACATTTTTTAGAATATGAAAAAAGTCTCTCCATACGATCAACAACAGCCGTCTATGTAACAGAGTTCAACAAAAATGAAGAAAAGCCATTTCCTATAGATTATTCAAGACTCGCACTGTTCCAACAATACGGATTTTGCTTTAGTTATCATTGGAATTGTGCGACAAGCAAAAATTTTGACCCCTCTCATTTTTGGACTTTCTTTGATTCTGATATTGATTTTTTGAATTCAAAGGGGCTAGAGATAAATTATTATAGTTCGCATGGTGCAATAACCAGAGAAGGTCAAAAAAACAATCATGAGTTTTTCCCTCCGGCACAGGCACGGCATAAGCTTCTTTCCACACATAATCGCTATGCTTTTATGGGGTTGAAATACAGCGATGGTGCTTTTGAAGCAAAACCAGAACAGTCTGATATACGCAATTTCCTCTTTAAGCTAGCTTATGGAGAGCGTCATATCATACTGCTGCATCCCTGTAGATATGGCGCGCAGAACGAAGATTGCGCAAAAAAACTATTCCCCACACATCCATATATTGAAGAATATTGGAAACTTTACCGAGGGGGAGACACGTCACCATATTGGAAAGAAGTTCTCAAGGCATTAAGCCTAAAAAAGATATCACAGCATATTCAATAACGATGACTTCTTGAACAAATCATTTATATTTCCACAAAGCTAGCTGCGCTGTCAGGGAGGTTCCATGCTGTACAACAAAGAAGAAATTTCTCTCATGTCCAATGCCATCCAGCAAAATATGCGAAAAAAAGTATTAGTTGAACCATTTCAGCATATTGTGCAAGATTTTTTTACCGCTGATCATTTTCAAGGAAAGCATGTCGTCGACCTCGGCCCGGGACAGTGTGATTTTCTGGACATCGCCAAACGCTGCGGAGCCATTACTTATGGTGTGGATTTCGACCCTTGCGTCACACAACTGGGGAAATTACGTGGCCATAACATGGCTGATGCGCAAAATTTTCAGGAGAGCTGGCCATACGAGCAGAACATGTTTGACGGCATTTTTTGTCGGGGGTCGTTAAACTATTTCACTACCATCAAAGATGGCCCGCAGGATGCCATTGCCTTCCTCGCTAGGCTCTTTTCCTCCCTGAAACCGGACGGTTGGATCTGGATAGCGCCTTGGGCGAAATTTTCTCAAGAGCAGACAGATATTTCTTCTGAAGTTTTTACACTTGTGCACTCGTTTCTAAAAAAGCACGGCGTCACCGTTGCGGTCCCTTCAAAGGGAGCGATCATACATTATGGAGTCAATTACGTTATCCCCCGTATTGAGATCTGGATAAAAAATCTCCATCAGTTTTCTTGAAAAGTCGTAGATCCCTTACCTACGGGAGGCGATATTTCGTCTGGGTAACATGTTCATGACCAAGGCGTTGCCTACCTTGGCATGTGCTGGGTACGGTTTTTGAATGCAGCCCCGCAGGACGATTTTTTGACGATTTCCCCCCTTAGCCCAAGGAGCTTGCCATGTCCCTTTTTTCCTGGTTGCAGAACATTGTCTCCCCGCCGCTGGACGATGATCCGGAAAGCGACGCCAGTTACGAATGGGATCAGAACGCACGCATCATCCTGGCCATCATCGTCATGATCATGGCGGCCATCGTCATGTACTGGATCCTCCGATGAACAGAAAGAAATGCTGGCGCCTCACCGTACGGGACGAATTCTGTTCCGCCCATGCCCTGCGTCATTACGAGGGCAAGTGCGAACATCTGCACGGACACAATTTCGGCGTGGAACTCACGGTGCAGGGCGAGGAACTGCTGCCGGACACGGAACTGCTGCTGGATTTCAAGGTGCTGCGGCAGGTGCTCAAGGAGACGCTGGACACGCTGGATCACAGCGTGCTCAATGAAACGCCGCCCTTTGACGCCGTCAATCCCTCGTCGGAGAACCTGGCCCGCCACATCTGGCGGAGCGTGGCCGAGCGCCTGCTGCGGCATCCCGACCCGCAGGCCCGCAAGGTGCGCGTGGCCGGCGTGTCCGTTTCCGAAAAGGGACGACAGACGGCCACCTATCTGGAATGGGACGAATAGTCCCGCCCGCAGCCATGCCGCGCGCTCTCTGCCTCCTGCACGCCAATTGTCAGGGCGAGGCCCTGCGCCCCCTGCTGGAAGCCACCCCGGCCTTTGCCCGGCATTTTCGCGTGCTGCATGTGCTCAACTATACCCGTGCCGCGCTGCCGGAAGACCTGCTGGACAGCTGCGCCCTCTATCTGCATCAGGAGCTGGGCGCCAAATGGGGCGAGCTTTCCAGCGACGAGGTCCGGCGGCGGCTGCCGCCCTCCTGCCGGACGCTGCGGCTGCCCAACCTCTTCTTTCAGGGCTATTGGCCCACCTGGACCCGCCTGCCGGGCGTGGACTTTGCCGACACCCTGCTGGAGGGGCTGCTGCGTCGCGGCCTCTCCCCGCTGGAGGCCAGCCTGGTCTATGAACGATCCCGACCGTCCTTTTTCGGTGATCCGGCGTCCATCGCGGAGGCTTCCCTGCGGCGTGAGGAGGAAAAGGAACAGGACGCGCCCATCCGCTGCGCGCCGCTCCTGCGCGAGCTTTGGCGCACGGAACAGCTCTTCATCACGGTCAATCATCCGGCCCGACGGCTCGTGCTGCACGTGGCCGACAACGTGCTGCGCCTGCTGGGACTGGGCGGTCTGCCCGACAGCGTGGCCCGCGCCTACGCGCATCCGCAGGAAGATTTCTGGCTGCCCCTGCCGCCCGCCCTGGGCCTGCCGGAAAGCGACGGCGGCCTTGCCCTGCCCTTTGCCGGGCGGCAGCGCCGCTACCGCATCTTTGCCCGGCAGATGACCGCCGCCGACTACGCCCGCTGTTACCTGAGCTGCCGCGCCGCGGGAGAGGGCAACCTGCTGACCTTCCTGGCCCATCTGGAACCGGAAGCCTGACCCGCGACGGACGGGAGGGCCATGTCGCCGTGATCGCCCCGTCGTCCGCCGTCATCCCTTGACTTTGCGCGCGTCTTTGCGGAAAATCATCGTCTTATAAAACGGACAAGGCCAGCCTTTGCGGCGGCCCGACGCCGACGTCATGACAGCCGTCTCCCTGACGGAACGTACAGCCGCGCCCGCGTGCGGCCGGGCGCGCGGGAGCGGCATAACAAGGGAACCGCACGGAGCGTCCCCACCCGCTTCGGGAGCCAGCATGAGCGATTACAAGAAAACCCTGAATCTGCCCCAGACCGCCTTCCCCATGAAGGCCAATCTTGCCCAGCGCGAACCGCAGATGCTCAAGCACTGGGAAGACATCGACGCCTGCCGCGCCATGATCGAGCAGGATACCCGCAAGGGCCCCTTCGTGCTGCATGACGGCCCGCCCTACGCCAACGGGCATATCCACATGGGCACGGCCCTCAACAAGATCCTCAAGGACATCATCATCAAGGCCCGCAACATGCAGGGCTTCGAAGCCCGCTACGTGCCCGGCTGGGACTGCCACGGCCTGCCCATCGAGCTCAAGGTGGAGCAGGAACTCAAGGAAAAGAAGAAGGAGCTGCCCGCCCATGTGGTGCGCAAGCTCTGCCGGGAATACGCCGGCAAGTGGATCAACACCCAGCGCAAGGAATTCAAGCGCCTCGGCGTGCTGGGCGACTGGGAACATCCCTACATGAGCATGGCCCCCGCCTATGAGGCCGCCACCGCGCGCGAGCTGGCCAATGTCGTGGATGCGGGCAACGTCATCCGCGCCAAGAAGCCCATCTACTGGTGCTGCTCCTGCCATACGGCCCTGGCCGAGGCGGAAGTGGAATACGCCGACCACACCTCGCCCTCGGTCTTCGTGCGCTTCCCCCTGACGGACGCCCGCCTGGCCGAGGTCCTGCCCGGGGCCGACCCGGCGCGGGCCTTCGTGGTCATCTGGACGACGACGCCCTGGACCCTGCCGGACAACATGGCCGTCTGCCTGCATCCCGAATTCGAATACGTGCTGGTGGAGGCCGCCGGTGCGCAGTATCTGCTGGCCGCCGAGCTGCTGGAAGGCTGCGCCCGCATCTTCGGCTGGGAGGATGTCCGCGAGATCGCCCGTACCACCGGCGACAAGCTGGAGAACCTCGCCGCCCGCCATCCCTTCTATGACCGTCCCTCGCCGCTGGTCCTGGGCCGTCACGTCACCCTGGACGCCGGTACGGGCTGCGTGCATACCGCGCCGGGCCACGGTCGCGAGGACTACGAGGTCGGCCTGGCCTACGGGCTGGACATCTATTCCCCCCTGGACGACGCGGGCCGCTTCCTGCCCAGCGTGGAATTTTTCGCGGGCCTCAACGTCTTTGAGGCCAATGCTCCGGTCATCGAAAAACTGAAGGAAGTGGGCAACCTGCTGCACGCGGGCAACATCTCCCACTCCTACCCGCACTGCTGGCGCTGCAAAAAGCCGGTCATCTTCCGGGCCACCACCCAGTGGTTCATCAGCATGGAAAAGAACGACCTGCGCCGCCGCGCCCTCACGGCCATCGACGAGAAAGTGCGCTGGATCCCCGCCTGGGGCCGTGACCGCATCTACAACATGATCGAATCCCGCCCGGACTGGTGCATCTCGCGGCAGCGGCAGTGGGGCGTGCCCATCATGGCCCTGCTCTGCGAAGACTGCGGCGAAGCCTGGAACGACGCCGCCTGGATGCGCGACATGAGCGAGCGCTTCGCCAAGCATCCCACCGGCTGCGACTACTGGTACGAAGCCCCGCTGGAGGAGATCGTGCCCGCCGGGCTGACCTGCCCCAAGTGCGGCGGCAACCACTGGAAGCGGGAAAGCGACATCCTCGACGTCTGGTTCGATTCGGGGACGAGCTGGGCCGCCGTGCTGGAGGCCCGCCCCGAGCTGTCCTTCCCGGCCGATCTCTATCTGGAAGGCTCCGACCAGCACCGCGGCTGGTTCCACAGCTCGCTGCTGGTGGCCGAAAGCACCCGCCGCACCCCGCCCTACCGGGCCGTGCTCACCCACGGCTACGTGGTGGACGGCAACGGCCGCAAAATGTCCAAGTCCGTGGGCAACGTCATCGCGCCCCAGGAGCTCATCGACAAATTCGGGGCCGAGATCATCCGCCTCTGGGTCAGCTCCGTGGAATACCGGGAAGATGTCCGCATCTCCGATGAGATCCTCGGCCGCCTCGTGGACGCCTACCGCCGCATCCGCAACACGGCCCGCTTCATGCTCGGCAACCTGGCCGACCTGGAGCGCAAGGACCTGCTGCCCCCCGGCGAGCTGCTGCCGCTGGACCGCTACGCCCTCGATGTGGCGGCCCGCCTGCATCAGCGCATCCAGCAGGCCTATACGGACTATGAGTTCCACAAGGTCTACCATTCCCTGCACAACTACTGCACCACCGACCTGTCCGGCGTCTATCTGGACGGCCTCAAGGACCGTCTCTACGCCTCGGCCCCCCACAGCCGGGAACGCCGCTCGGCGCAGACGGCCCTCTATCACCTGACCTGCCTGCTCATGCGGGACATGGCCCCCGTCCTCTCCTTCACGGCGGATGAGATCTACCTCGCCCTGCCCAATGACCTGCGCGAGGACGCGCCCACGGTCTTTGCCCTGCCCGCGCCGGACGTGGAGCCCTTCCTGCTGGAAGACGGCGTGCGCGACGACTGGAACGTGCTCATGGCCGTGCGCGGCGCCATGACCCGCGCCATCGAGCCCCTGCGGCGGGACGGGGTGGTCGGCCATTCGCTGGACACGAGCGTCACCCTCTATATGAGCGACGAACTGCGCGAACGGGTGGAGAGCCTGCACGCAGATCTGCGGGAATTCTGCATCGTCTCGCAGATCCATCTGGCCCCGCTGGCCGAAGCGCCCGCCACGGCCCTGCAGGACAACGACGTGCCCGGACTGGCCGTGGGCGTGGCCAAGGCGGATGGCGAAAAGTGCGAACGCTGCTGGATCTACAGTACGGAACTGGGGCAGGATGCCGCCCATCCGACCCTTTGCCCCCGCTGCACGGCGGTCATGAAGGAATTGTCCTAGTGCAAGCCCGCTACCGACTGCTTGGCGGCTACGCCCTGCTGGCGCTGCTGCTCGATCAGCTCACCAAGCTCTGGGTGCTGGCCGCCATCCCCGAACACAAGAGCGTCACCGTCATCCCCGGTCTGCTGGATCTCGTGAACATCCGCAACCGGGGGGCGGCCTTCGGCTTCCTCAACCGCTCGGACATCGAATGGCAGTTCTGGCTCTTCCTGCTGGCCACCCTGGTGGCGGCGGTCGCCATCATCCTGCTCGTCCGCACCTCGCAGGAACAGCCCTGGCTCTTCCGGGCCCTGGGCCTCGTCCTCGGCGGGGCGCTGGGGAACCTGGCCGACCGGATCCGCTTCCGGGCGGTGGTGGACTTTCTGGATATCTACGTGGGAGACTGGCACTGGCCGGCCTTCAATGTGGCGGACATGGCCATCTGCATAGGCGCGGGACTGGCCTGCCTGCTGCTCTGGCGGTCGCCCCGGCCCGGTCCGGTCAAAGAGGAGCGCTCATGACCTTCGCCTGGTGGCATGTCCCGCTGGCCCTGCTGCCCATGCTGCCCACCCTCTGGAGCATCATGCACATCTGGCGGCATCAGTTCTCCAGCCCGCAGCAGCGATCCCTGTGGCTGGTTTTCGTGGTTTTTGTGCCCGTCATCGGCGGGCTGGCGTACATTTTTACCGGTCGCCGCAAGGCCGGCGACCCCTTCCTGTAATTTCGAGGTACCTCATGAAACACAGTCGGATCCTTACCGCCCTTGGCTTCCTGTGCAGCGCGTCGCTGGTGAGCGGCTGCGTGGCGGGGGGCTCGTCCTCCTCCTCTTCGCTCGATCTGGAACAGCGCGTGCAGCAGCAGGATTCCCAGCTGCGCCAGCTCCAGCCCGCACAGGCGGAAATGTGGAACCAGGTGCAGGCCCTGCGCCAGGAAGTGCAATCCCTCAAGGGCCAAGTATACGACCTCCAGCAGGTGGGCGGCGCCCGTGCCGTGGTGGAACGCCTGAACAAGCATGACGCCGCCCTGCGTCAGGTGGAGACCAGCATGGCCCTCAACCTGAACCTGGGCGATCCGCTGCCCGCCCTGCCCGCCGCCTCCGCGGCCCCGGCTGCGGCTGCCGCTCCGGCCGCCGCGCCCGCCCTTTCGGACGGCTGGGGCCAGACCTCCGCCACCGCGCCGCAGTCCGCCGCCGCCGCGGGCACCGGCGAGACCTGGGGCCAGCCCAGCACCGCCCTCACCGCCACGGCGACCACCGGCGCGGCAGCCGCGGGGACGACCTCCGCCGTGGATCAGGGTTCCACCTGGGGACAGCCCACGCCCCAGCCGGAAAAACAGGCCCCGGTGGCGCAGAAGGACGTCTCCATGGCGCTGTATGACGCCGGGATCAACGCCTTCACCAACCGCAAGTACGAAGAGGCGCAGCGCTCCTTCTCGGACTTCGTCAAGAACTACCCCAACCACACCATGACCGCCGAAGCGCAGTACCATCTGGCGGAATGCTACTTCCAGCGCAATCAGTTCGCCGATGCCGCCCTGGCCTACGATACGGTCATCACCAAGTACGGCAAATCCTCGCGCGCGCCGGGCGCCTACCTCAAGCAGGGCATCTGCTTCAGCAAGATCAAGCAGACCGCGGCCGCCAAGGCCCGCATGCAGGAACTGATCAAGAAGTACCCCAACTCGCCGGAAGCGGCCCGCGCCAAGACGTTCCTCAAGACCAACAAGTAACGGAGGCTTGCCATGAGCGAAGCAGAGCATCAGAGCGTCTACCGTCAGCTCAATGACGATATGCGCGAAGGACTCAAGCGCATCTATCAGCAGATTTCCGAAGCCACCAGCGGGCAGCTGCTGGGCTGCGACGAGGCGGACCACCTTTTCAATGAAGCCTCAGACCAGCTTCGGGAAGTCATGGAAGCCACGGAAAAGGCGACCATGAGCATCCTGGAAGTGGTGGAAAAACAGCTCGAGCGCCAGATGGAAGCCGCTGGACTCATCGAGGCGCTCCTCAACGGCACGGCCTCATCCGATCAGCGGGACCGCCTCAAGGCCATCAACACCGATCTGGGCGACGACCTGACCAACGTGATCACCACCCTGAGCTTCCAGGACATCACCGGTCAGCGCATCAAGAAAGTCGTGGAAGCCCTCAACCGCATCGAGGGCACGGTGGTGGAGCTCTATGTCTCCTCCGGCCTCTTCCTCGACGGCGCGGAAAAGAATCCCACCAAGGACGCGCAGGAACTGCGCGACGAGGTCAACAAGGCCGTGGAGGATTTCCGCAATTCCCGCCAGACCAACAGCCACCTCAAGGGCCCCAGCGCCGACGGCTGTTCGCAGGGAGCCATCGACGACATGCTGGCCCAGCTCGGCCTGTAAGCCGGAAAAAAGCACTACGGCGGCAGCCGCTGGCCGGCTGCCGCCTGTAACGTCGTCAGGCATCGCATCCTTGCCCGCCATAGCGTAACTGCCTGACACTGCGGAAAAGCCGCCGGGTCACCCCGGCGGCTTTTCTGTACATTGCGACTCACGCAAAATCTGTCGGCTCTCTACACTGTTTATTTTTGGGGGAAGGGGAACCCCTCGCTCTGCTGTCGATGCCCGTAAGGCTCCTGCGTCGCCTAACGGGCACGGCCTAAGGCCGCCTTTCGGTCGCCGCCGGCGCGGGAGGGGTTCCCCTTCCCCCAAGCCCCCATCCCTTCCCCAGCGCGCTTTTACCAGGGGGGCAACCTAATAAAAAGCATTTCTTCATAAAATACAAAGTATTTTGTGAGCGTACCTCTAACAAGCACGGCCTACGGCCGCCTTTCGGTCGCCGCCGGCGCGGGAGGGCCCAGCCTTTTCGCAGCGAAGCGAGAAAAGGCGTTCTCGTCGATCTTCCCCCCAAGCCCCCATCCCTTCCCAGCGCGCTTTTACCAGGGGAATATACGGCGGACGAGGCAAGCACGTCTCCGAGCACAAGCCGCATTTGTACGGGAGCCACTCCTTATACATTGAAAGAGTGTGCAAAATTTGCATCAACACTCCCTAAGACACTGCCGTCATGCTCCGCTGCCTGCCACTGTGAAAAAGCCGCCGGTCCCCCGACGGCTTTTTCCCCCAGTGATGTCGCCCTGCCGTCAGCAGACAAAAGCAAGTGACAAGGTAAACCATTTCGCATAGCATCCCCAAAACTACGCCCTCGCATAGCGGACGGACGAGCAGCACCTTCGCGCTGTCCGTTTTTGCGGGAGCGTTGCTCAACAACACCTCTTTCCCCAAAGGACTATCATATGCGCAAACCCTTTTTTACTGCCGCCGCTGCCCTCATCCTGTCCGCACTTCTTGCCGCCCCGTCCCACGCCGCGTGCACCGAGGAAGAAGCTAATCAGAAAGCCTTTGCCCTCATGCAGGCGATGCAGGAACTTTCCCAAAAGGATCCGGAAAAATACGAGAAGCTCAGAAAAGAGTTCGATCAGGAGATGCGCCAACTGGAAGCGCAGGGCAAAGGTGATGATATGCAGGCCATATGCGCATTCGCCGGCAAGGCGCTGCAGCGCATCAAGTAGCGCATCTTCCGTTTGAAACGCTCCGCGCGTCAAAACATACGGCCTGGCGTTTCGCGGAAAAACGCGGTTTTCCGCTCACTTTCGGCGACGCTGCACTGTACCGCCCCGCCGGTGAGCGGAGGGGGCTGCCGCTAAGCCGTGTGCGTCTTTCCGGCTCGCCGGGGCGCACACGGCGCAACAGCGCAGCGGCAGGATGCAGGCCAGAGCTGACACGCTGGACTCAGAAGCGCAGCGCGTGCCCTGCCCAGCGCTCCGCCTGATGCAGCAGATCCCAGAAGCGCGGCCCCAGAAAAAGCGCGAAACAGCCCAGCATGGCCGCCAGAAAGACATATTCCCCCACGCTGCCCGTGGAGCAGAGCCGCAGAGAAAAGCGATTCTTGCGACTGAAAGGATGCAGCGGCACCCCCGTGGGGTTGAGCATGTCCAGCACGATGTGACTCAACGCGCCAAAGCCCACACCCAGCACGACCGCGCGCCAGTGCGGCGGCAGCGGCAGCAGGCCAGCCACCAAAAAAAGCGCCAACCACCAGCCGAACCAGTGCGTCACACCACGGTGGATACGGTTGAACGTCCTCTGCGGATTGCGCGTCATCCGCGAGGCGCGCTGATCCAGCATGTCCGGCAGCACCGCCCCGAAACAGGAGGCAAGCACCCCTTCCACCGGCAAATGCAGCACCAGCGCCATGCCGACCGCCGCCGCCTGATGTGTCATCCATTTCATGCGTCGTCCTTTGAAACCTGTTGATACCAGGATGATGTACTTTGGGGCGAAGGGACCCCCTCGCATTGCTGCGGAAAAAGCGCGGTTTTTCCGCTCTCTTTCGGCCGGGCGGCGCTGTGCCGCCGCCTCGCGTTTTGCCTTTTTCAAAGGCAAAACGCTCTAAAGCGCGCCGGGGAGGGGTTGGGGG
>DWYJ01000009.1 GCA_019118745.1 Candidatus Desulfovibrio gallistercoris
GGAGCGAGGAAAGAAAGGGCGGATGGTATCCATTTGAGCAGATGAAAGATAAAAAAGAGTAGACATGGTAACCTCCGTCTCCATACCTACTCTTTTTTGAAGCGTATGGAAATAATGAGTCCTGACCCTAATGTGTGCCAGCAGAGATGCCGTTTTTGCCGCTTCGATCATGACGGAAGGATAAACAAGTTTATTTCTTTACAAACCATCGAGCGTATGGACTGGCTGCACGGAGCTGAAAGCCTGTGCATTTCCGGGAGTGGCGAGGCTCTCGTCCATCCTCAGTATGTGCAAATCATGCGCACCGTCCGCCAAAAAGCGCCTCGAGCCCGGCTCATGCTATATACCAACGGACTCGGACTTTTTGGAAAAAATCTTGACGTGACGGTGAGGTATGCTGACATTATCCATATATCTCAAAATGCTGTGACGCAAAAAGCCTATAACGCCGTCATACAGGGGGGAAACTACAACCTTGCTATGCGGAATCTCAAATCTCTGGCAAAAGTAGGGGCGAAGGAGGTGCACCTTTCCTTTGTCCTCGTCAGGGAAAACATGGCAGATATACGGCGTGGCATAGAGATCGCTGCAAATTATGGATTCAAGCGCGTCATCATACGCACAGCCATGCAGCCTGTGAAACCTTTTTCCTATTCCCTGCCGCCAGAATCCTTTGATGTAGAGGATTTCGACATTTCCGCCCACGAGGAGCTGGCAAAATCAAGAGGGGTGGAGTTCGTATATAACAAAGACAGAGGATGCGGCGAGTCATTGTGCTGGCAGCCCTGGACATATCTTCTTGCCTACCTTCACCCATCCGGGGAGATCACTATCGAGCCCTGCTGCCATTCCTACGCAGGAATAGTCTGTAGCGAAAAGGCTCTTACAAACTTCGATAAAGTCTTCAATAATTCGCGCATTGCCTTCATACGCAAAACCGTCAACAATCCCGAACTGCTGCCTGCCAACAAAATGTGCTTGGCCTGTCGCATGTCCAGCAGGTTCGCGTCGCCAGAAGAGAAGGTGGCCTTTAGGAAAAAAATGCAAATCGACCAAGTAGATGGAAAACCTGTTTTTTTTGATACGCTCACCATTGATTGAAAGAGGTCCCACCATTCAGCCTTTTCTGCAAAAAACGAAACATACCCCCACTGAAGAGTAGCGGGGGTATGTTTCTTAAGAGGAATCCACCTGTATGAGACAGCTCTGCTCCTACAGGCCAGTAAAGCCCAGCAGGCTGCGGGTACGGATGTCACAGTTCAGGCGGGCACCTGCGGAAGCGGCCTGCGCCAGCGCCGCGCCGTCATCGAGGGAGATACGGACCGCCACAAGAGAAGCGTTCCCCCCCTCGCCAGCGGCGCCGTTCGCACCGGGCAAGGTCATAAGCTGCGGCGGGTAGACTTCCTCCACCTTGCCCTTCCAGACCGTCCCCGCGCCCACACGCGGCGCGGCGGCGGCCGTAGCGCCCTGCCCAAGGCTGATGCGGACGAACTGACCGGCGCTGATGCCTTCGGCCTCCTCCACGGGGTAATAGGCCATCACCCACCAGGCGGACGTATCATCGGGCGCGATCATCAGCACAGGATTCCCCGGCTGCAGGGTCTGCCCGGCCGCCCCCATGACTTGCGTCACCGTTCCGCTCACCGGGGCATAAAGATTCTCATCCGGCGGCGGCAACTGCACCGGCTGATTCGTCCGTACGGGAGGCTGCCCCTGACGGGCGCGGGCAAGCTGCACCTCGGTACGGATGCGCTGCAATTCCTGATCAAGGGCCGCCCGCGACCGGCTGGCCTTCTCGTAGGCTTCGCGGGCCTGCTCCATACGCGCGCGGGCGGCGGCTTCCGCCTGCCGGGCCTTTTCGTAGGCCGCCTTGCCCTGATACGGTTGTATGCCGCGCAGGGCTATCTGCGCCTGCACATGCGCGGTGACGCTGCGATCCCGTTCCTCAAGGCTCACGGCCTCCTCGTTGCGGGCCTTGGCCAGACGGGTGACCATGTCCAGTTCGGCCGCCTGGGCCTGCTGCATACGCTGGGCCGCATCTTCCAGACCAGGCGCAAGACCGGCCAGATCCTGACCGGCGCGGGCGAGCTGCCGCGCGTAGTCGCTCACGTCCAGCCGTGCCACCACCTGATTGGCCTCCACATGCATACCGGGTTGCGTCATGACCTGCCGCAAAGGAGCACTATATTCCGGCATGACGGGGACCATATTGGCATCCAGTACGGCCCAGCGACTTTCACGCCCGCCGTCGGAAAGCCACCAGAGCGCCAGAACGAGCAACAGAGCGGCCAGCACCACCGTCAAGGGCAGCCAGCGCAGCCATTTCCGGCAACGCGCAAGGCGTCCGCTCTCTTCCGCTCCCGGCCGGGGCGGCTCCTTGGGGGCCTCGCCCGACGGCATTTCCAGATACATAGGTTCGGACATGCTACCTCCCGTCACTTGCTGACGAACGTTCGCGGTTTGGATACGGGGCACGTGGTCCGCGCCCTGTCATGTCTTCACTTTACAACAGGCACAAGGCTGCTTACAAGAAGCCTTTCCCGGCCGGATCGGCCAATTTTTTACCGGGAGAATTCCATGCCTGCACGTTTCGCCGCACTCCTGTGCTGTGTCTTCCTGCTGGCGGGCTGCGGAGCCCGCACGGTAGCCGTCATCGACGACAAGGGATTTGCGGAGATGAGCCGCCGTATGCCCGACGAAATGCGCGCCCGCAAACTACTGACGCAGGAAGGGGACTATTATTCCCGTCCTGCGGCGTCCCGCCCTTACGGCGACATACTCTACAATACCCTGTCGCCGGACTTCCTTTTTGATGACACCGGCGGGCATGTCTATCTCGGTGAGACGTTCCGGACCACGCGTACGCCCTCCAGTCGGATAAGCATCCGGCAAAACGGATTCATCCTCCGCCACCCCACTCAGATCGTGAGCGTATCCATGCTGGGCGAGCTGGATTGGGACGACAACGGCACGGATGAATGGCTCGTGTCCTGTCGGGTGGAACCTCTGAGAGGTTCACGCGTCCGCACCTACTATCTTCTGGTGCCGCCGCCGTCGCGTCAGGGGCAGACGCTCAAGGCAAGCGTCGCCGCCCTGTACGAATGCTACGGGCTGGCCTGCACCATGTACGTCAACCACGCGCTCGTCCTGCACGGCGAGGGCAACGACGCCACTGAACCCGCCACCCCGGTGCAGGATTCCGTACCCGGACTGCAACAGGTCACCGAACCGCCCGCAGCCGGGAAAAAGGCCGCCTCCGGGCTGGAAGAGCACAGCCTGTAACAGCAGTCGCGTCACAAACCTGGCCTTGGCCCCAACTGAGCGGAAAACCGCGTTTTTTCCGCGAAACGACAGGCCGTATGGTTGGAAACGCAAAGCGTTTCAAACGGAAAATGCCCTAGGGGCTGTTTCTAAAAAAGCTGGACATCTTGAATGACTCCTGCTTTCCTGTTTGGCATGAGCAGACATGACATTTCAGATGAAAAGTGGGCGGTCATCGGTCCTATGCTGGAAAAGAAAAAGACT
>DWYJ01000101.1 GCA_019118745.1 Candidatus Desulfovibrio gallistercoris
GGAGAATATTGACACAGGTTCCCCCGGTAAAAGCGCGCTGGGGAAGGGATGGGGGGCTTGGGGGGAAGGGGAACCCCTCCCGCGCCGGCGGAGGGGTTCCCCTTCCCCCCAATTCATCTACATCTCGATAAACAGGCTCTACGCCTGCTCTCCGGCCAGGGCGGCGCGGATGCGGCAGACGCCGCAGGTATCGCCGGAGGAGGTGGGGTAGCCGCAGCGGGTGCAGGGGGCGAGGGGATCGCCGTGTTCGGCTTCGCGGTGGGCGAAGACGGGGCGTCCGCGCTGGAGGAAGCCTTGGTAGAAGTCCAGCTTGCGGCCGGGCATGGCGGCTTCGAGGCGCTGCATGATGCCCTTGAGCACGGAGAAGCTGGCGCCGGGGCTGTAGGGGCAGGCGGCGACGTGGTGTTCGATGCCCATGAGGAAGGCGTAATTGGCGGTCTCGAATTCGGTGAGCCGCCAGAGGGGTTTGACCTTGCGGGCGAAGCCGTCTTCGCCGTCGAGGCGGGGCCCCTGGTCGGAGAGGTAGGCGGTATCCCAGCGCAGGGTATTGCTGAACAGGCGCGCCACCTCGTCATCGAGGTTGTGTCCGGTGGCGAGGGCGTCAAAGCCGCCGTCCAGCGCGGCCTTGTTGAAGAAGTGACGCTTTATCTTGCCGCAGGCCGAGCAGACGGGGCGGTTGAGGCGCTCCTTGACCAGCGGGATGGGCAGCCCTTCGGCGGTCATGTCCTTGACCATGAGGCGCAGCCCGTGCCGCTCGCAGAAGCGTTCCACCACGGCGCGGGCGGCCTGCGAGGAGCCGGGGATGCCGAGGTCGATGTGCAGGCCGGTCACGTCGTAGCCCTGGCGGGAAAGTTCCAGCATGAGGGCCAGCGAATCCTTGCCGCCGGAAAGGGCCACGAGGATGCGCTCATCACGGGTGAAGAGCTTTTGGCCTTCGATGCCTCGGGCGACCTGGCGGGAAAAGAAATCCAGATAGCAGTCGGGACAGAAGGCGGCATTATGGCTGCGCAGGGCCACCACGGCCTGCGCCTTGCAGATCTTACATTTCATGCGTTCTCGCGCGGACGCTTTTTCGTCCGTTGTTTGGAGGTGCGGGCCCGCTGGGGAGCCGGAGAGGACGCCGGGGCTGCCGTTTGGGGAGCGTCTTCGCCTGCGGGGGGACAGTCGTTCGGGGGAACGTCGGCGGGAGCGTCCACAGGAGCGGCATCTTTGGACGACGCGGCCTTTTCCGCCGCTGCGGGAGGCGTGTCCTCCTGCGGAGCGAGCGCTTCGTGATCGGCGGCATCGAGCCAGCCCCAGGCTTCGGCCCACTGGGTATAGATCTCACGAAAATGTCCGGCCAGCGCCGCGCTGTCCACGGCGGCAGCCGCCTTCACGGTCTGCGCGGCGGAACGGGCGCGGACATCCGCGTCGAGCAGCGAACGGCGCATGGCTTCCGCGAGCTTCTCCGGCGAGACGGCGGACAGAGGGAGGCTGGGGCGGTCATGGCCCAGGAACTCCCGATGCAGGTGGCTCAGACTGTAGATGACGGGGAGCCCGGCGGCGAAGCCCGCCCAGAAGGTGGAGGGCACTTCCGCATCGGCCTGTCCGGGGGCCAGCCATACGTCGCAGCGCCGCAGGGCTTCGGCGAGGGGCTGCGGCCCCAGCAGACACAGGCGGGACTCCACGCCGAGGGCCCGCGCCTCTTCCCAGATCTCGCCGCTGCGGGAGCCGTTGCCGTAGAGGCGCACCTCCCACGGGGGCAGGTCGGTCTGCTGCTGGAGCAGGAGCATGCCCTGCAACACGGGGAGCGCGCCGGACTGGGGCAGGAAACTTTCGGTCATGGCAAAAACGAAGTTCGCGCCCTCGCGCCGGGGCGTCTTCTCCGTCCGCAGGCGGTCGGCGTCCACGCAGGGGAGGAAGCGCTCCAGCCGTTCGCCGGGCAGACCGACGGCGGAGGAATCCTCGTTGCCGATGGCATCGTTCAGGCGTTCGCGCACATGCTCGCTGCCGCAGAAGATCTTGCGGGCGGCCAGCAGGTCACGGCTGCGGCGGGAGCGGAGGAACTCGGCCGACGGCGGCCGCACGGCAAAGGCATGCGCCAGCAGGGTGGCCCGCTCGCCGAACGGACGCCGCCACGCGGCAAGACGCGCGCCCCAGCTGACGGATTCCGTCCCCAGCGTCTGGATGAGCAGATGCTTCTGCCGCCGGAAGCGCCACCAGAGGCGCAGGCGGGCAAATGTCCATGCCGCCCCGCCCTGCCCCAGGGTGACGCAGGGCAGGCCCAGCTCCTGGGCGCGTTCCGCCAGCCAGCTTTCCCGGCGGCAGACGATGAGCGGCGCCCAGCGCCCGGCATCGCGCATGCCGCGCGCCAAGGCGAGCGCCTGTTCCTGCTCCGCCCGCGCCTCGCCGGGCAGCAGCCCCTGCGGGACGGCGGAAGACGAAGGAGCGGACGCCGCCGGACCGTCGCCGCCGCGACTGGCCTCCGGAGACTGCAAGGCCACGATGAGCACGCGCATCAGAACGGCGTACCCGTGGCAAGCATGTGCTCGAGCAGAGCGTCCTTGAGCCAGAGCGCCACGGGGCCGGGCCGGCCGGCCTGTTCGCCCTGCCCTATGGGCTTGCCGTCAAAATGCGTCACGGCCACGCAGAGCGTGGCGCTGGTGAAGAGCAGCATCTCGCGGGCCGAGGCGATGTCCTCGTGGCGGATGTCGCGCTGGGCCACGGGCAGCCGCTGCGGGGCCACGCGGAAAGCGGCCTGCATGGACGTCCCGGCCAGGATATGCCGCATGTCCGGGGTGACGAGCACGCCGTCCTTGTCCACGATGCCGATATTGGCGATGGCGGCCTCGCACATGCAGCCGTTCTCGTCAAAGGTGACGGCCACGTCCATGCCCTTTTCGCGGGCCTCGCGGGCCATGAAGACATTGGGCAGGTAGTTGGTGCTCTTGATCTTGGCCAGATACTGCTGCTTGGGGGGCACCGCGCTGCTGAAGGCCGTCAAGCCCTTCTCGTAGACGCTCGCCTCGGGCAGGCGGGAACGGATGGCCACGATGTAGAGCGTGGACTGCGGGCACTCGTCCGGCGAGATGCCGAAACCGCCCGGCCCGCGCCCCAGCAGGAGACGGATGTCCCCATGCGACTCGCCGGACGCCCGCGCCACGTCCAGGATGCGCTGGCGCAGTTCCTCCCACGGGCAGGGCGGCGCAAGGCGGATGGCTTCCGTCCCGTTGCGCAGGCGGGCCAGATGGTCGTCGAGGGCAAAGATCCTGCCGTCACGGTAATTGATGCTCTCAAAAAGCCCGTCGCCCCGGTGGCAGAGGTGATCATCCAGCGGCAGGAGCATGAGCCGGGCATCCGTGCAGATATGCCCCACACGGTGGTCATAGAAGGCCAGCACCTTGTCCACGCCGGGATGGGGCGCGTCCAGCAGGGCGCGCAAATAAACGTCGTAACCTACAGCTTCCATGATTGCCCCCTTGGAAAGGGCCGCCGTTCCCTCGCGGAAGCGGCGGCCCGTTGCTGTTCGATGGCAATTCCGCGGCACGGTGCCGCCCGGCCCGGCTCGGCGGGAAAACCGCGTTTTTTTCCGCCGAACGAGAGGCCGTATGGTGTGGAGCGCAACGCGCTCCACACGGAAAATGCGCTAGGGCCTGTCAATGCTAATTTTACAAATAATTTTAATATATAAGCCACACCACTCGCACACGCTCCGCTTGCCTTAGAGGCGGGGTTGCCCCGCGTCCCAGGCTCTTCCCCCGGTAAAAGCGCGCTGGGGAAGGGATGGGGGGCGTGGGGGGAAGGGGAACCCCTCCAGCGCCGGCGGCGACCGAAAGGCGGCCCAGAGGGCCGTGCCCGTTAGGCGACGCAGGAGCCTTACGGGCATCGACAGCAGAGCGAGGGGTTCCCCTTCCCCCCCAAGCGTTAGCAGGCCCTAGGACATGAAGACGTTGCGGTCCTTCACGTGCACGAGATCGCGCCGCAGCAGCTCTTCGGCGATCTGCACGGCATTGAGGGCCGCGCCCTTGCGCACGTTGTCGGCCACGATCCACATGTTGAGGCCGTTCTCGATGCTCTCGTCCTCACGGATGCGGCCCACATAGGTCTCGTCGTCGCCGGCGATGTAGGCGGGCATGGGGTAGAGCTTCTCGCGCGGATTGTCGAACACCTTGAGCCCCGGCGCCTGGGAAAGCAGGATGCGGCACTCCTTGGCGGTCATCTTTTTCACGGTCTCCACGTTGACGGATTCCGCATGGCCGAAGAACACCGGCACGCGCACGCAGGTGGCCGTCACCTTGACCGAGGGATCGTTGAAGATCTTCACGGTCTCGTTGGTCATCTTCATTTCTTCCTTGGTGTAGTCGTTGTCAAGGAAGACGTCGATGTGCGGCAGCACGTTGAAGGCGATGCGGTAGGGATAGACCTTGCATTCGGGATCGCGCAGGTTGAAGAGGTCGCGGGTCTGGCGTTCCAGTTCCTCAAGGCCCTTCTGCCCGGTGCCGGACACGGCCTGATAGGTGGACACCACCACGCGCCGGATGCCCACGGCGTCATAGATGGGCTTGAGGGCCACGAGCATCTGGATGGTGGAGCAGTTGGGATTGGCGATGATGCCGTTATGCCCGGCCAGAGCGTCGGGGTTCACTTCGGGCACCACCAGCGGGCAGCGATCGTCCATGCGCCACTGCGAGGAATTGTCCACCACCACGCAGCCCGCGTGGGCCGCATGCGGGGCGAAGGTCTCGGAGGTGCCGCCGCCGGCGGAAAAGATGGCGATGTCGATCCCCTCGAACACGTCTTCCTTCAGCTCCTGCACGGTCAGTTCCGTGTCGCCGAAGGGGACCTTGCTGCCCGCCGAACGCGCGGACGCGAACGCGCGCACTTCCGTGGCCGGGAACTGACGGTCATGCAGGGTCTTCAGCATTTCACGACCCACGGCGCCGGTAGCGCCCACAACAGCCACGGTCAATTTTTTGCTCATGATGTCTCTCCTCACCGAGCGGATATAGGGGCGGCGCACAGCGCGCCTGCCGGAACGGAGCATCATATCCGGCAATGCCGCAAAAGGGAAGAGGCCGCGGCTGCCCCTCCTCCGCCGCCGCGCCGCACGGGCACGCCGTTACGGCAGGGACGGCCGGGCGGGCAGTTGACCGGGTGCGGGCATCTTTTTATAGTGCCTCCATGTCACAGCAAAGTTCCTGCCTTCTGACGGTGCTTGACCTCGTGCCCTTCGGGCAGACCGGTCAGGACAGCCGTTTCTTTGCCCTGCGCCTCACCCGCCCCGACTGGGACGGCTGGCGTCCGGGGCAGTTCGTCATGGTGCGCCCGGTGTCCTTCGGTCTGGAGATCCCGTGGGCGCGTCCCTTCGGCATCTGTCACATGACGGCGCGCCACCTCATCTGCTTCTTCCAGGTGCAGGGCAAGGGGACGCAGCGCATGGCCGCCCTGCGCGAAGGGGACAAGGTGCGCGTCTGGGGGCCGCTGGGCAACGGCTTTGCCGTGGAGCCCGAAACGCCCACCCTGCTCCTGGCCGGGGGCATGGGCCTCGCGCCCTTCGTGGGCTACGTCAACCAGCACCCCAAGCCCTGGAACGTCGCCATGCTCTTCGGGCACCGCGAGCCGCTGAGCTGCTACCCCGTGGACAGCATCAACGAACATGTGCCCCTGGACAGCCTGCGCGAGACCGAGCCCGGCGATCTGGACAATCTCATCTTCACCCTCCAGGAGCGCATCCGGGACAATGCCGAGCAGAAGGGGCTGGTGCTGGCCTGCGGGCCGCTGCCCTTCCTGAAGACCGTGCGGCGCTTCGCGCTGGAATACGGCGCGCGCTGCCAGCTCTCGCTGGAGAACCGCATGGCCTGCGGCGTGGGGGCCTGTCTCGGCTGCGTGACCCGCACCACGGAGGCCTGGCCCGTGCCCGCCAAGCGCGGCGGCCTTGTGCAGACCTGCAATCACGGCCCCATCTTCTGGGCCGATCAGATCGAACTTTAGACGTCGCCCGACGTCGCCCAATCTTCTGGGGGGCAGCATGGATCTTTCCGTTACGCTTCGTGGGCGCAGGCATGAGCTGCGCCTGAAAAATCCCGTCATGACCGCCTCCGGCACCTTCGGCTACGGTACGGAGTTCGCGCCCTACGGCGATCTGTCCCGGCTGGGCGGCATGGTGGTCAAGGGCCTCTCCCTGCAGCCGCGCGACGGCAATCCCTGCCCGCGCATCGTGGAGACCACGGCGGGCATGCTCAATGCCGTGGGCCTGCAAAACGACGGCGTGGACAGCTTCCTGCGGGACAAGCTGCCGCGCCTGCCCTGGGAGCAGACGCCCGTGGTGGCCAATCTCTACGCCACCTCCGCCGCCGAATTCGCGGAGCTGGCCGCCAAGCTGGACGAGGCCGAAGGCGTGGCCGCGCTGGAAGTCAACATCTCCTGCCCCAACGTGAAGCAGGGCGGCATCCTCTTCGGGCAGGACCCGGCCCAGGCCGCTGCCGTCACCCGCGCCGTGGTGGACGCCGCGCCGCACAAGCCGGTCATCGTCAAACTCTCGCCCAATGTGACCGACATCGCGGGCATGGCCCGCGCCGTGGCCGACGCCGGGGCGGACATGCTCTCCTGCATCAACACCCTTTCCGGCATGGCCGTGGATGTGGCCCGCCGCGCGCCGCGCCTGGCCAACGTCATCGGCGGCCTCTCCGGCCCGGCCATCAAGCCCGTGGCCCTGCGCTGCGTCTGGCAGGTGGCGCAGGCCGTGGACATCCCGGTCATCGGCATCGGCGGCATCACCACGGCCGAGGACATCCTAGAATTCATCCTTGTGGGAGCTTCCGCCGTGCAGATCGGCACGGCCAGCTTCATGCGGCCCGACGCGGCCTTTGCGCTGGTGGAGGACCTGCCGGAAGCCTGCCGCCGCCTGGATGTCGATAGTCTGGACGGCCTGCGCGGCGCGCTGGTCACAGGCTAGGGCCTGTCAACGCTCTTCGCTGCCGGTTTGGGGGAAGGGGAAGCCCTCCGCCAAGGCCAGCCAACGAATTTTACAACAATTTCAACAAATCACAAAAACAAGCCCTGTACACTCCGCTTGCCTTTGGGGCGGGGGCGCTTCGCGTTCCCGACTCTTCCCCCAAAAATACGCTGGCAACCAGCCCCAGGAGGAATCCGGCATGGCCGTTCCCGTCATTGAACGTGTGACCGATGAAGCCGCTTTGCGGCGTTTCGTCGAGCTTCCGGCAAGCCTGTATCCGGAGGGCTCGCTCTGGTCGCCCGGGCTTTTCCGTGACGACATGAAGCTGCTCACCCCCGGCGCGCATCCCTTCTGGGACGACGCCCGGCGCGAGCTCTTCCTTGTGGCGCGGGACGGGGAATACGTGGGGCGCATCGCGGCCATCGTGGACGAAAAGTACAATGCCTACGCGCAGACCCGCTGCGGGGCCTTCGGTTTCTTCGAGTGCCGCAACGACCGCGAGGCCGCCCACGCCCTGCTGGACGCCGCGCGCGACTGGCTGGGCCGGCAGGGCATGGCCTATCTGCGGGGGCCGCTCAACCCCTCCACCAATTACACCTGCGGCCTGCTGGTGGACGGCTTCGACCAGCCGCCCGCGCTGATGATGCCGTGGAACCCGCCCTATTACGCCGAGCTGCTGGAGGGCTGGCACCTGCGCAAGGAGCAGGATCTCTTTGCCTACCTCATCGAGCGCGAGACGCTGCGCCTGCCGGACTGGCTCACGACCGAGCTCGACCGTCTCAAGGCGGAAAAGCGCTTCACCTGGCGCACGGCGCGCCGCGCCACCCTTGCCGCGGACATTCGCGCCATGCTGGACATCTACCGCGAGTCCTGGGCCGAGAACTTCGCCTTCACTCCGCTGTCCCCGGCCGAAGCCGAGGTGCTGGTCAAGGAGCTGAAGCTCATCCTCGACCCCGAATATTTCGTCCTCTTCTTCCATGACGAGCAGCCTGTGGCGGGCATGGTGGCCCTGCCCGACCTGGCCCCGCTGCTGCGCCGCCTGCGCGGACGGCTGGGGCTTTCCACCCTCTGGCACTGGTGGAAGAGCCGGGCCGAGATCCGCGGCAGCTACCGGCTCATGCTCTTCGGCATCCGCCCGGCCTACCGTCTGCTGGGCCTGCCTCTGCTCCTGCTGGACTGCCTGCTGGAAAAGGCCCGCATCCATCCCGAATTCCGCAGCCTCGAAGGCTCGTGGGTGCTGGAGGACAATACGGCCATCAACGACCTCATCGAGGACTTTTCCGGGCGCATCACCAAGCGCTACCGCCTCTATCGACGGGAGATCGACGCATGACACCTGAAATGCCGCCCCTGCCGGACATGCAGGCCCTGGGGCATCTGCGTGGTAAAAAGGTCGCCGTCACCGGCGGCACGGGCTTTCTGGGCCGCCATCTGCTGCCGCGGCTCACGGCGGCCGGGGCCGAGGTCACCTGCCTCGTGCGGGCCACGTCCCGCCGGGGCTGCCTGCCGCAGGGCGTGCGGACGGCACAGGTCGACCTCTCGCGCGGCGACGGCCTCGTGGAGGCCCTGCGCGGGCAGGACATCCTCATCCACATGGCAGCCCTGCTTTTCGGGCTGGGCTGGCAGGACTATCTGCGCGCCAACAGCGCCGCGGCCCGGCAGCTTGCCGGAGCGCTCACGGCCCTGCGGGCCGACGGGCAGGCCCTGCCGCGTGTGGTGCTGGTGTCCAGTCTGGCGGCCAGCGGCCCCTGCGCCGTGGCCCCGGGACGCGGCGACGACAGCCCCGGCGCGCCCGTTTCCGCCTATGGCTGGTCGAAACTGCTGGTGGAGCAGATCCTCGGCCGGGCCGTGGGCGACAGGCTCGTCATCCTGCGCCCGCCCATCATTTACGGCTCCGGGGACCGCGGCCTTTTGCCGGTCTTCCGGGGGCTCAAACGCGGTCTGGCCGCCCTGCCCGGCTGGCGGCGGGAATTCCCCGTCTCCGTCGTCCATGCCCGCGACGCCGCGCAGGCCCTGCTCCTGCTCTGCCGGGAGGACGCCCGCGGCGTCTACCATGTCAGCGACGGCGGCGTCCACAGCATGCGTTCCTTTTACGAGGGCATGGCCCGCGCGCTGGGCCGCCCGGCGCATCTCATCCCCGTGCCCGTGCCCGTGCTCGGCCTGACCGCCTGCGCGGCCGGTCTCTGGGGCATGGCCTGCCGTCTGGTGCGTCCCGGCGGCCGGGCCCCCAACTGGAATCTGGACAAATTCCGCGAAGCCCGCCACGAGGGCTGGCTTTGCGACAGCACACGCATACAACAGGAACTGGGCTACGTCCCCGCCGTCACGCTGGCGGAAGGACTGGCCGAGACCGTGGCCGGGTATCGGGCCGAGGGGCTTCTGTGAAAATCACCATCCAGGACCTGTCCAAATCCTTTGGCGGACGGGACATCTTCACCAATTTCTCGCTGGAGGTGGACTCCGGCGTACGGCTGTGCGTCTGCGGGCCCAACGGCACCGGCAAATCCACCCTCCTCAAGCTGCTGGCCGGGGTGGAGCCTGCCGACGGCGGACGCGTCATCCTGCCGCGCGGCTGCCGTCTGGGCTATGTGGAGCAGGAACTTTCCGAACAGGCGCTGGACACGCCCCTCCTGACCTATGTGCTGGACGTGCTGCACGACTGGAGCGACTTCTGGGGCCAGTGGGAAGATGCCGCCGCCGCGGGCGACGAGGCCCGCCTCAATGAGCTCATGCACCGGCAGGCCGAGCTGGAGGCCATCCACGGCTACAATCCCGAACAGCGCGCCAAGACCGTGCTCTCCGGTCTGGGCTTTGCCGAACGCAAGTGGCACCGCACCCTGCGCGAGCTTTCCGGCGGCTGGCGCGAGCGCGCCAAGCTGGCCCGCGTGCTCACCGCCGGGGCCGACGTGCTCCTGCTGGACGAACCCACCAACCACCTCGACGTGGAAGCCGTGGAATGGCTGGAAGACTTCCTGCTCTCCTTCCAGGGGGCGCTGGTCTTCGTGGCGCATGACCGCGTGTTCATGGACAAGGTGGGCACCCATGTGCTCTATCTGGGCCTGTCCCGCCCGGTCTTCCGCAAGGCCACCTATACGCAGTTCCTCTCCCTGCAGGAGGAATACAACGCCCAGCGCGAGCGCGAAGCCAAGGCCCTGCAGGACGAACTCAACCGCAAGATGGCCTTCGTGGAACGCTTCCGCGCCAAGGCCACCAAGGCCCGGCAGGCCGGTTCCCGCCAGAAGATGGCCAAGAAGCTTGAAAAGGAACTGGAGGACTACCGGCCGGAG
Source organism: Candidatus Desulfovibrio gallistercoris (assembly GCA_019118745.1). Lineage (GTDB taxonomy): Bacteria > Desulfobacterota > Desulfovibrionia > Desulfovibrionales > Desulfovibrionaceae > Desulfovibrio > Desulfovibrio gallistercoris. The sequence goes on from DWYJ01000101.1 coordinate 10,222, forward strand.
CCCAAGCGCAAGGAACTGCATTTCACCTGGCCCGAAGCCCCGCATTCGGAGAAAGTCGTCCTCGCCACCGCCGATCTGGCCTTCCATTTCAGCGACGGCAAGCAGATGTGGCCGCCCCTGACCTTCACCCTCTACCGGGGACAGCGCGTGGCGCTGGTGGGGCACAACGGCTGCGGCAAGTCCACCCTGCTCAAACTGCTTGCCGGGACGCTGGAGCGCTGCGGCGGCAATATCGTCACCGGCACGCAGGTGCGCCTGGGCTATTACACCCAGCACCAGATGGACACCCTGCGCCCGGACACCACCGTGCTGGGCGAGATACGCCGTCTTTCCGACCCGCGCACCACGGAAGAGGAGCTCATGAGCGTGCTGGGCCTCTTCCTGCTGGGGCAAGAGTATTTCGACCGTCAGGTCAGCGCCCTGTCCGGCGGCGAGAAAAGCCGTCTCGTGCTGGCGAGCCTCTTTCTCAAGCGCTGCAATTTCCTGCTGCTGGACGAGCCCACCAACCACCTCGATCTGGAGAGCCGCGAAGCGCTGGCCGATGCCCTCCAACGCTTTGACGGCACCCTGCTCATGGTGGCCCATGACCGCTGGCTGCTCTCGGAAGTGGGGGCCGAGGCCTGGGCGCTGGACGACAAGGGCATCACCGTTTACCCCGACTTCGCCGCCTACGACGTGGCCCGCCGCGCCGCCCTCGAAGAGGGCAAGCCCGCGGGCAAGGCCGCGCCCGCTGCCGCCGCTGCCGGCGCAGCCTCCGCCCCGGCGGCCGATGCCTCCCGCGCCGGTCTTTCCCGCGACGAGCTGAAGAAGCTCAAGCGCGAGGAGGCCGAACGCCGCAACGCCCTGCACAAGAAGCTCAAGCCCCTGCAGCAGCGCTACGCCACGCTGGAGACGGAGCTTGCCGCCCGCATGGATGAGCAGGTCGAGGTGGAGCAGCTCCTTGCCGATCCCGAGGTCTACGCCGATGCCGCCCGTTCCACCGAGCTGCTCAAGCGTTTCAACGACCTCAAGGACACGGTGGACCGCCTCATGGACGAGATGTCCGCCGTCGAGGAACAGATAGCGGAGATCGAAGCCGCCTACAGGGGCGACGACGCATGAGCGCCCTGCGCGACATCGACGTGGCGGCGGGCATCATCTGGCAGGCCGGGCGCTTCCTTGCCGCCCAGCGCCCGCCGGACAAGCCGCACGCCGGTTTCTGGGAATTCCCCGGCGGCAAGCTGGAGCCCGGCGAGGACGCCGCGCAGGCCCTGGCCCGCGAGCTGGCCGAAGAGCTGGACATCCGCGTGCGTACGGCCGCCTTCTGGCGCTGCGCCGAACACGATTACCCCGAACGCGGCCTCCATGTGCGCCTGCACTTCTTCCATGTGACCGCCTTTGACGGGCAGCCTTCCAGCCGGGAGGGGCAGACCCTGCGCTGGATCCTGCCCGAAGAGGCCCCCGCCCTGCCCTTCCTGCCCGCCGATGCGGCCATCGTCGCCGCGCTGAAGAACGAAGACCACGGGCGCAGTTGAGCCATCTTTTTTTGGGGGGAGGGGTTCCCCTTCCCCCCAGGCCCCCTATCCCTTCCCCAGCGCGCTTTTACCGGCAAAAGAGGAGCCACGGGCCACACCGTCCCTCAAGGCAAGCGGAGCGTGTACAGCTGACTTGCTGTATCTGCTGAGAGAGTTTGGGTTGACAGGCCCTGGCTGCAGAGTGTCAGCAGCGCCCGGCTGCTCTTTCCACGGCCCTTCCCTCTCCTCGTTTCCCCCGCCGCCGTCAGGCGGGAAACAGGCCGCCCCTTTCCCCTGACAAGAAAAAAAATAGCCTCCCTGCGCCATGAGAGCACGATCCCTCTTGCCTGAAGATGTCGCTTCTGGTATTACGTTTTTTCATATCGTGTTACGCGCGCGTCTGTCCTCATCGCCGGCGCCGTCCGTCACGACGGCCCGTGCCGCTGCAACCTCAACCACAGGAAATGCCCATGCGTCTTGCCTCTTTTCTTGCGACCGCGCTGTTGAGCGTCCCGCTCCTCACCGCCGCCGGTCAGGCCCACGAGTTCCTTGTCGTCCCGCGCGGCGACGCCGCCAGGGACGCCTCCGTCACGGTGGAGGCCCAGGCCGCCCATATCTTCATGCAAAGCGAAGAAGCGGAAAAAGTGGAAAATGTCCGCGTCGAACTGCTGACCGCCGACGGCAAGAAGACGGCTCTTGCCCTCGCGCCTTCCGCCGCTTCCAAGGCGCTGGAAGGCACGGTCAAGGGGCCTGTCGCCGCTCCGGCCTGGCTGGTGGGGCATCGTTTGCCGGAGATCTGGAGTTCCACCACGGAAGGCGTGCTGTACGGCGACCGTGCCGCGCTGGAAGCGCAGGGCAAGACCGTGCGCTCGGTCTGCCGGTACGAAAAATTCACCAAGACGGCCGTCGTCCCCGGCGGGGACGCCGCTTTCTGGAGCAAGCCGCTCGGCCAGGCGCTGGAGATCGTGCCGCAGGCCTCGCTGGCCGGCCTTGCCGCCGGGGGCTCGCTGACGGTCCAGGTGCTGCTGGACGGCAAGCCCGTGCCGCAGGCCGAAGTAGGCCTGAGCTATGACGGCTACAGCAAGGAAGAAGACACCTACAAGCAGCTGCTGCACACCGACGCCGCCGGCAAGGTCACCCTGCCGCTGGATACGGCGGGCCTCTGGCTGGCCCGCGTGGCCGTCACCCGTCCGGTCAAGGACGGCAAGGGCGTGGACGAGGAACAGCTCCGCTCCACCCTGGTCTTTCCGGTGAAGTAGCCGCACCGCGGGCGGAGGCAGTCGCCGCCCGCAACATGGAAAGCTCTCCTGGGGGAAGGGGGACGCCGTGTCTGGATGGGGTCCCCTTTCCCGAAATGTTGGAGCGTTGCATCTTTGAAAAAGATAAAGGCCGAAACCAGGCGGAAAAACCGCGCTTTTTCCGCGAAACCCAAGGCCGTATGGTTTGAAGCGCCAAGCGTTTCAACGGAAAATGCGCTCTTGTCCCCTTCATAAGGAATCGCCATGAAAAAACTCCTGACAGGCTGCCTGCTGAGCGTTTGCGGCGGTCTGGCATGTCTGCCGGCGGCCGTTGATGCCCATGCCCTGCGGGCCGTCCATGAACAGCAGGGAGAGGCGGTGCTCGTGCGCTTTGCCTACTCCGACGACAGAGGAGCGGAATTCGCGGCCGTGCGCGTCACCGGCGCGGACGGCAAGGAATTCCAGAACGGCCGCACCGATGCCCGCGGCCGCTTCGCCTTCATCCCTGATGCGCCGGGCGTCTGGCGCATCACCGTGGCCGACGGCATGGGGCACAAGGTGGAGCACGCCGTGGAGGTCGCCGCGCCGGGCAACCCGGCGGAAGCGGCCGGGACGGACGGCGGGAACACGGAACAAAGCCTGCCCCTGCGGGCGGGACTTGGGTTGAGCCTGCTGGCCAACCTCGCTCTTGCCGCCTGCCTCCTGCGCCGCCGCAAGGCCGCCTGAGGGCATTCCGGCATGACGAAGGGGAGGCGTCGCCCGGCGACGCCTCCCCTTTTTTTTCACGGCCTGAATGGCTGGTTATCCCACGAGGGGACGCTTCATGTCCGCCTTGGGCACGCCGAGGCGCAGGATGAGGTCCACTTCGCAGGGCTTGCAGGCCTGACAGACTTCCAGATCGCCGCGCAGGGACATGTACAGATACGCGTCCGTCTCGTCCCAGCCGGTGGCGGCCGCCACCAGACGCTGCATCTGCACGCTGGCATGGCGCAGGGCTTCCGTATAATCCGGGGCGCTGGCAAGGGTATACCAGCTGGTGGGGGTCTCGAGCACGGGCCAGTCCAGCGCGCACTGACGGATGATGCTGATGCGGGCCATCACCGTCCCGTTGATCTCCAGGCCCGTGCCGCAGAGCTCGCTGTCCCCCATGACGGCGTGCATATCGCCCATCTGGACGAGCGCGCCTTCCACCCGCACCGGGAAGTAGGCGGTATTGCCCTTGACCATGAGCTTGCAGTCCAGATTGCCGCCATGATTGCCGGGATAGCCGCAGGGCACGCTCTTGCCCTCTTCCGGCGCGACGCCGATGACCCCGATCATGGGGTTCACGGGGAAGCGCACGTCATTGAAGACGGCCTTGCCGTTCTCGATGGGGATGCGCTTGGTGCGCGTCTCGCACTTGTCCCACAGGGGGCCGATCTTGGGCAGGGTGGTGGTGGTGCCGATGACGTCGCACTGCACGTCCAGCAGCTCGACCTTGAGGACGTCTCCGGGATGGGCGTCACGCACGAACAGCGGGCCGGTGGCCGGATTCATCTTGCTGTAATCGCAATTGGTCACCAGCTGGCTTTCGGAATGCATCTGATTGCTGAAGCAGTCCTGCGTGCGGAAGATGACGACCTCGCCGGAATCGATGCTGGCGATGGGCGCATTGGCGGCGCTGAACGTATACACGACCTTGTCGACGTATTGCATGATATCTCCTCCATTATCGAGTGCCGGGCGTCTCACTGCCCGGCGTTGCATCCGTTGTGCATTACGCTACACCATGTGACTGTTGCGGAAGGCTTCGGGCACTTCCTTGTAGCCCTTGCTCTTCACGAAACCGATGATCAGACCGATGGCCAGCCAGGTGAAGCCCACGATCTGGGTCAGCTTGTCGAAGGAAAACCACACATAGCCCAGGATCAGCACGCCGCAGAGCGGACAGATGATGTAGTGGAACACCGCCTTCCCGCCGCGCATACGCTCGCGCAGCCAGAAGAAATTGAACACCGCCACGTTGAGCAGGATGAAGGAGGTCAGCGCCCCGAAGTTCACCAGACGGGCAAGATCGTCCACCGTGGACAGTTCGGCCACGATGATGGAAAACACCCCCACGGCGATGGTGGCGACATAAGGCGTCTGGAAACGGGGATGCACCTTGCGGAACAGCCCGGAGACGCCCGGCAGCACGTTGTCGCGCGCCATGCCGAACAGCACGCGCGAGGTGGCCGCCTGAGCGTTCATGGTGTTGGCGATGCCCACGGCAAGGATGTTCACCACGAGCAGCACCTTGCGGAACCATTCGCCGCAGGCCAGCGCGGCGGCGTCAAAAAAGGCCGTATCGGGGTTGAGCTTCGCAAGGTCGGGCTGGATGATGGTGGCCACGTACGTCTGCAGGATGAACAGGAAGCCGATGCACAGCAGTGCGGCCAGGGTGGCGCGGCCGATGGTCACTTCCGGGCGGTGCGTCTCTTCGGCCAGGGTGGAGATGCCGTCAAAGCCCAGGAAGGAAAGACAGGCGATGGTGCAGGCCAGCCCGATGAACTGGAGGTTCATCTCGCCGGGGCGATAGAGCGGATCCATGACCAGCGCGCCCGTGCCGCCGCCTTCGCCGAGCACATAGTTGAGGCCCATGCCGATGAACAGGGCCAGCACCACCAGCTCAACATAAAACATGATCCAGTCGGCGCGCGCCGTGTAGGTGATGCCGCGCACGTTGATGAGCGTGTTGATGCCCACGAAGACGATGACCCAGAGCCAGCGCGGGGTATGGGGGAAAAGCTCGACGCACCAGTTGGCCGTCATCAGATAGAGCAGCGCGGGCACGAAGACGTAATCCAGCAGGATGAGCCAGCCGGCGATGAAGCCCACATGGTGGTTCAGACCGCGCTGCACATAGGCATAGACCGAGCCGGCGATGGGGAAGCGGCTGCTCATCTTCATGTAGCTCAGCGCCGTGAAGAACATGGCGCAGATGCCCACAAAGTAGACGAAAGGGGTCATCATGTGGCTGTCTCTGGAAATGTAGCCGTAGATGGACATGGGCGCGATGACCACCATGAACAGCATACCGTAGACAAAGACGTCCCTGAAGCTGAGTTCCCGTTTCAGCTCCTGATGATACCCGAAATTTTCCGTGGAACCTTGCTGTGACATACGACAACCTCAAAAAGGATTTTGCCGGCAAAAAAACGGCAAAGCCTTTTAGACGGTTTTAGCGCAATGTCAAAGGGAAAAGGCGGAAAAAAGGCTGCTTTGAGCCTGTTTTCTCCTGCAGGAAGGGCGTTTTCACCGCAAAACGGCAAAAAAAGACGTTTTAGAGCATTTTGCCTTTGAAAAAGGCAAAATGCGAGGCGGCAGCACAGCGCCGCCCGGCCGAAACCAAGCGGAAAAACCGCGTTTTTTTCCGCGAAACGCCAGGCCGTATGGTTTGAAACGCGCAGCGTTTCAAACTGAAAATGCTCTAAAGGCCCACAGGCGGAGCAAGCGCCGCCACAAGCCGGAACGCGCCGTTCCGACGTCACGGCGAGACAAGGCCGGGGGGAACGGCGGGGCCCACGCCCCGCCATGCCGGAGCGGCGGGTGGCCGCTACTCCGGCGTGTCCACCCGCTGCCAGTTGATGGGCTTGGGTTCGTCGTCGTCGGGCAGTTCGTTCTTGGCGGCCTCCAGCCGGGCCTGCCGTTGCTGCAGGGCCGCGGCGGCTTCGGCGGGCAGCTGGTCCAGCAGGCTCCCGGTGCGCTCGAAGAGATTGCGCAGGATGGAATTGGAGACCAGCATGCCGCTGCGGGTCAACCGCAGGTAGCCGTCGCGCAGGCGCACCAGCCGGTTCTCGTGCAGGGCCTGGACGAGCCGCTGGTGATCGCGCATGAAGTCCCGCCCGGTGAGCTCCTTGTAATCCTTGAGACGCAGGCCCCGTGCCGTGCGCAGCCGCAGCATGAGCAGCTCCAGGATACGGATCTTCGGCGTGAGGATCTCGGCCTGGGCGTCCAGCGTCCCGGCGCGGATGCCTTCCGTCCAGGCGCGCTGCCCGGCGGGGTTGGTCCAGCGGCGGCCGTCGATGGTGGACGTGGCCGAAGGCCCCAGCCCCAGATAGTCCGCCCCTTCCCAGTACCCGAGGTTATGACGGCACTGGAAGCCCATGCGCGCGAAATTGGAGATCTCGTAATGCAGGTAGCCGTTGCTCTCCAGAAAAGCCGCCCCTTCGGAGAACATGATGTTCTGATCCCGCTCCGGCGGCAGGCTCAGCCTGCCCGAGGCGCAGTCCTGCTCCAGGGGCGATCCCGGCTCCAGCGTGAGCCCGTAGGAAGAGATATGCTCCGGCGCCATGCGGCAGACATCCTTGAGCGTTTGCAGCCACTGGCGCACGCCCTGCCCCGGCAGTCCCCACATGAGATCGACGCTGATGTTGGCGCAGCCCGCCTCACGGGCCATGAACACCGCATGCAGGCTGTCCTGCGCCTTGTGCGGCCTGCCCAGCATGCGCAAGAGCGTATCGTCCAGCGTTTGCAGGCCGATGGAGAGCCGGTTGATGCCGGCGTTCAGATACTGGGTGGTGATATGTCCGCCCCGCAGGGATTCAGGATTGGCCTCCAGCGTCACTTCCGCCTTGGGCGACCAGGCAAAGGCCTTGTGCAGCCGGTCGAGGATGCTCTCGATGATGCGCGGCGGCAAAAGGCTTGGCGTGCCGCCGCCGAAAAAGACCGAATGCACCTCCTTGCCCTTGAGGCGGTCCCCCCAGAGGGCCATCTCAAGAAAGAGGCTGTCCACGTAGTCGCGCACGGCGGGGGACTGGCTGGCCGCAACGCCGCGGCCCAGAGGCATGGAGTAAAACGCGCAATAATTGCAGCGGGTCCTGCAAAAGGGAACATGGATATACACAAGCATGGGGAAAGTCCGTAAGCAGCGTCGGGATAATGACGTCCAAAGGTCGGCAGTGATACCTGCAAAATACAGGCCGCAGTATGCGCCTTGCGGGGCGAGCTTGGCAAACGGCCCTGTCCAGCGTATATTCCCCTTTCCCAAAAGGCAATCCGCAGATTACGGAGTGAAGATATGGAATTGCGTTTTCAATGCCTCGGCCCGGATCACTGGAAGACCGAGGTTCTGCTTGCCCCCGCCTTCCAGGGGGAAAACCTGCACGAGACCAGCCCCCTGCTGGACAAGGCCGCCCCGTGGCTGGCCATCGCGCCCGCCGCGCGCGACTTTCGCGGCAAAAAGAATGAACTCGTCCTGCTGCACGGCCACCCCCAGCAGAACGTGCCGCGCGTCCTTGCCGTCGGTCTGGGCAAGGCCGAGGAGTTCACGCCCGCTGTCCTGCGCGAGGCCCTGGCCGCCGCCGTGCGCCGCTGCCGCGCGCTGGAGGCGGAAAGCCTGCTCCTGCCCGAGGCCCTGCTCTCCCGCCTGCCCGGCGGGCGTGACCGCCTCGTGGAGGAAAGCGCCTACGCCGCCCTGCTGGCCCTCTATGCCTTCCGGGATCTGAAAAAAGACGATCCCGACACGCCCAAGGATCCCCAGTGGCTCACCTTCGCCTTTGACGGCGATTACGTGCCCGATGCCCCCCGCGAGGCGGCCCGCCGCGGCGAACGGGCGGCGCAGGCCGTCATGCTGGCGCGGGACCTGGCCAACACCCCGCCCAACATGCTCGCCCCGGCCGATCTGGCCGAGCGGGCCGAACGCATCGCCCGCAGCGTGGGCCTCACCTGCACGGTGCTGGACGAGGAAGCCATGCGCACCGAGAACATGGGCGCGCTGCTGGCCGTGGGCCAGGGCTCCGCGCGGCCGCCGCGCCTCGTGGTGCTGGAACACGCCCCCGAAGGCCACGAGCAGGACAAGCCGCTGGTGCTGGTGGGCAAGGGCATCACCTTTGACACCGGCGGCATCTGCATCAAGCCCGCCGCCAAGATGCACACCATGAAATGCGACATGACCGGCGCGGCCGACGTGCTGGCCGTGCTGGTGGCCCTGGCCGAGGAAGGGACCCCCCGCCGGGTCATCGGCCTCATGGCCTGCGCCGAGAACATGCCCGACGGCAACGCCTGCCGTCCCGGCGACGTGGTGCGCGCCGCCTCCGGCGATACGGTGGAGATCCAGAATACCGACGCCGAAGGCCGGCTCGTGCTCTGCGACGCCCTGCACTATGCCCAGAAGATGTGGACGCCCGCCGCCGTGGTGGACATCGCCACCCTCACCGGCGCGTGCGCCGTGGCCCTCGGCGGCGAGGTGGCCGGCCTGTTCACCGATGATGACGCCCTTGCCGAACGGCTGACGGCCGGCGCGGAACTGGGCGGGGAACATCTCTGGCGGCTGCCGCTCTGGAAAGGCTACGAAAAGAATCTCAAGAGCCAGGTGGCCGACATCTGCCACATGGGCCCCCGCGAAGGCGGCGCCATCCATGCCGCGCTCTTCCTCAAGCATTTTCTGCGGGAAGGCGTACGCTGGGCCCATCTCGACATCGCCGGGGTGGACTGGGCCGACAGCGAGCAGCCCCTCGGTACGGCGGGCGCTACGGGCTTCGGCGCGCGGACCCTGCTGGAACTGGCCAGAGGAGGCGTCTAGATGAAAGTGTATCTTATCGGTGCGGGGCCGGGCGATCCGGGCCTGTTCACCCTGAAGGGACGGGACTGTCTGGCGGCGGCGGACGTGGTCATCTATGACGCGCTGGCCAACGATGCCTTGCTGGCCTACGCGCGCAAGGATGCCGAGCTGATCTACGTGGGCAAGGTGGCGGGCAATCACGCCCTGCCGCAGGACGGCATAAACCAGCTCCTCGTGGACAAGGCCCGCGAGGGCAAGGTGGTGGCCCGCCTCAAGGGCGGCGACCCCTACATCTTCGGACGCGGCGGCGAAGAGGCCGAGGCCCTGCTGGAAGCCGGCATCCCCTTTGAGGAAGTGCCCGGCATCAGCAGCACCATCGCGGCCCCGGCCTATGCGGGCATCCCCCTGACGCACCGCAATTTCGCCAGCTCCGTCACCATCATCACCGGCCACGAGAACCCCGACAAGCCCGGTTCCGTGCACAACTGGCAGGCCCTCGCGCAGAGCGCGTCCACGCTGGTCTTCGTCATGGGCATGAAGAACCTGCCCGACATCGCCCGCAACCTGCTGGCCGCCGGCATGGACCCCGCCACCCCGGCCGCCCTCGTCTACCGGGGCACCACGCCCCGGCAGCGCAGCCTGGTCTCCACGCTCGCCGCTCTGCCGCAGGCCGCCGTGGATCAGGGCTTCAGCAATCCCTCGGTCATCGTGGTGGGCAAGGTCTGCTCCCTGCATGACCAGCTGGGCTGGTTCGAGCAGCGCCCCCTCTTCGGCCGCAGCGTGGTGGTGACCCGTGCGCGGGAGCAGGCCAGCGACCTTGCCCAGGAGCTTGTCCAGCTCGGCGCGGACGTCATCCAGTGCCCCACCATCGAGATCAGCCCCCTGCCCGATTACGCAGAACTGGATGCCGCCATCGACCGCCTGTCGGAATATGCCTGGCTGATCTTCACCTCCGTCAACGGCGTCCGCTGGTTCTGGAAGCGGCTGGAGGCCGCCGGCAAGGACAGCCGCGCCCTGGGCCTCTGCCGTGTGGCCGCCATCGGCCCCGCCACCGCCGAGGCGCTGGAAGCGCGCGGCATCCGCCCCGACTTCATCCCCGAGCGCTACGTGGCCGAGGGCGTGGTGGAAGGCCTGCTGGCGCGCGGCAAGGTGGACGGCGTCCGCATGCTGCTGCCCCGCGCCGCCAAGGCCCGTGAGGTGCTGCCGGACGAACTGCGCAAGGCCGGGGCCCGCGTGGACGTCATCTCCGCCTACGAGACCATCCCCGCTGCCGCTCGCAAGGACGAGGTGCTGGAACGCATGCAGGCGGGCACGCTGGATTGCGTCACCTTCGGCTCCTCCTCCACGGTGGAGAACTTCCTTTCCCTGATCCCGGCGGAGACGCTGCGCGCGCATCCCGAAGTCCGTCTGGCGGCCATCGGCCCCGTGACGGCCAAGACGCTGGAAGCCCACGGCCTGCCCTGCCACATCATGCCGGAAGAATACACCATCCCCGCCCTAGTCCAGGCGCTGGTCAGCCACTACACGAGGTAAGCATGCCCCTGAAGATCGCCATCCTGGCCTCCGGCAACGGTACCAACGCGCAAGCCTTCATCGACAAGATGCGGGCCGGTCTGCTGGATGTGGACATCCGCCTCGTGGCGGGCAACCGCCCCGGCGCGGGCGTCTTTGCCCGGGCGCAGGCCGCGGGCATCGCCTGCTGCGCCCTGGACCACACCGCCTTCCCCGACCGGGTGAGCTTCGACCGCGAGCTGGCCGCACGCGTCCGCGACAGCGGCGCGGAGCTGGTGGTGCTGGCCGGATACATGCGCCTGCTCTCGCAGGAATTCCTCTCCGCCTTCGCCGGGCGGGTCATCAACATCCACCCCGCCCTGCTGCCCAGCTTCCCCGGCGTGCACGGCGGCCCGGATGCCCTGGCCTACGGGGTCAAACTCAGCGGCTGCACCGTGCACTTCGTGGAAGAAAAGGTGGACAGCGGCCCGGTCATCATCCAGGCCGCCGTGCCCGTCAATGCCGGTGAAGATGAGGACAGCCTCATGCAGCGCATCCACGTCATGGAACACCGCATCTACCCGCAAGCCCTGCAATGGCTGGCCGAAGAACGCATCAGCGTACGCGGACGGCAAGTGCACCTTGCCCCCTCGCAAAAGGCGAAAGTGCAGCCCGACGGCCAGTGGCTCGTCTGGCCCCCGCTGGAAGAAGGTTTCTAAACAAGGAGGCTGTGTGCTCTCCTGCAGGGGGGAAGGGGAACCCCGCCGCCGGCGCGGGCGGGGTTCCCCTTCCCCCCTGGCCCCCCATCCCTTCCCCTGCGCGCGTTTATCGGGAGGATGGAAAGGGCCGTATCCGCCGCCGCTTTCCTCTGGCGGCAGTCCCCCGGAAATATGTGGGCCCCAGACAGGCAACGCGCCGCATCTGCCCACGCCATCATGCCGGATATCCCTGCCCTGTGATTGAACGAACGCTCTCGCTGGGCACGGTCCGCTGCCGTCTTGCGGGCGCGCATCGCTAAAGCGTTTCACCTTTGAAAAAGATGAAACGCGAGGCGGCGACACAGCGCCGCCCGGCCCAAACCAAGCGGAAGACCGCGTTTTTTCCGCGAAACGCCAGGCCGTATGGTTTGAAACGCAAAGCGTTTCAAACGGGAAATGCTCTCGTGACGCCCGGCTGGCCGCACCACGTTCTTTGCATGGGAAACCTCTCGCTATGTTTACGCCCCAAAGGACGGCCCGCAGGGCCGTGCCCGTCAGGCGACGCAGGAGCCTTACGGGCATCGACAGCAACGCGCGACCCAAAGGGCGGCCCGCAGGGCCGTGCCCGTTAGGCGACGCAGGAGCCTTACGGGCATCGACAGCAACGCGAGGGGTTCCCCTTCCCCCCAAAAGAACATTACCAAAGGACACCGAGAACGATGCAAAAACGGGACGCCGCCTCGCTCAGGCGAGGGGCGTCCCGTTTTGTGTCTTTCGGGAAAGCCGTGGGGCTTACCAGTCCAGCGTCACCTTGAAGGCGGTGGCCAGTTCTTCCACGGGCACGGCGGCCAGAGTGGAGGAGCCGCTCTGCAGTTCGAGGGCCGGGCCATCGGTCACTTCGCCGATGCGGCGGCAGAGCTGCCATTCGCCGAGGGCGTCCATGAGCGCGGCGTGTTGCGGGGCCACGCTGACGAGCAGACGGCTGGCGGATTCGCTATAGAGCAGTTCGCTGCGGCTCATGGCTTCCAGGGCGGGCACGGCGTCGAGATCGATACGCGCGCCGAGGCGGCCGCCGATGCACATCTCGGCCAGCGCCACGGCCAGTCCGCCGTCGGAGCAGTCATGGCAGGCGCTGATGGCCTTGCGGCGCATGAGGCTGTGTACGGCGCGGTAGCGCGGCAGGGCCGTGGCCACATCCACCTGCGGCACGCGGCCGCCGGCAAGGCCCAGTTCGGCGGCGGCCTCGCTGCCCGCCATTTCCCGCCAGGTGCCGCCCAGCAGGTAGATGAGGTGGCCGGGCTTCTTGAAGTCCGAGGTCTGGGTCAGGGTCACGTTGTCGATGACGCCCAGCACGGAGAAGAGCACCGTGGGCGGGATGGAGATCTTTTCGCCGCCGCCGGTGTAGTCGTTCTTCATGGAGTCCTTGCCGGAGATGCAGGGCACGCCGTAGGCCAGCGAGAACTGGCGCAGGGCCTTGCAGGCGCGCACGAGCTGAGCGAGCTTGTAGCGGCCGTCCGGGGTCTTTTCGCTCTGGACGGGGTCGCACCAGCAGAAGTTGTCCACGCCGGCCAGCGCGTCGGGATCGGCCCCCACGGCCACGGCGTTGCGGATGGCTTCGTCCATGGCGTTGGCCATCATCCAGTAGGTGTCGTAATCGCTGAACTTGGGGCAGATGCCGTGCGAGACGACGAGCCCGGCGTCCGATTCGAGGATGGGCCGCAGCACGCCCGCGTCGGCCGGGGCGTCGCGCTTCACGCCCACGAGGGGCTTGATGACGCTGCCGCCGCGCACCTCATGGTCATACTGGCGGATGATGTATTCCTTGGAGCAGATGTTGAGGCGGGAGAGCATGCGCTTGAGGAAGGCGGCTTCGTCGGCGTCGGCCACTTCCACACGGATGTCCTTGTGTTCCGGGGCCTTCCACTCCGCCTCGAGCTGGAGCTGCGGCACGCCGTCATGCATGAAATGCATGGGCAGCGAGGCCACGATGCGCTCGCCGAAGCGCACTTCAAAGAAGCCGGAATCGGTGAATTCGCCCAGCGCCGTGGCTTCCACGTCCATGCGGCGGGCAAGGGCGAGGAATTCCTCCAGCTTTGCCGGGGGCACGGCCAGGGTCATGCGCTCCTGCGCTTCGGAGAGGAGGATCTCCCACGGGCGCAGGCCGTCGTACTTGAGCGGCGCGCGGGAGACGTCGAGGCGGCAGCCGCCCGTGTCCCCGGCCATCTCGCCCACGGAGGAAGAGAGGCCGCCCGCGCCGTTGTCGGTGATGGCGTTGTAAAGGCCGAGATCCCGCGCCCGCATGATGAAATCGTACATCTTGCGCTGGGTGATGGGGTCGCCGATCTGCACGGCCGTGGCCGGGGAGCCCTCGTGCAGCTCCTCGGAGGAGAAGGTGGCCCCGTGGATGCCGTCCTTGCCGATGCGACCGCCGGTCATCACGATGACGTCGCCCACCTGCGCCTGCTTTTCCCAGCCGGGGCGGCCGTTGACGTCCGTGGGGATGATGCCCACGGTGCCGCAGTAGACCAGCGGCTTGCCGAGGTAGCGCTCGTCAAAGACGAGGGAGCCGTTGACCGTGGGGATGCCGGACTTGTTGCCGCCGTGTTCCACGCCTTCGCGCACGCCTTCCAGCACGCGGCGCGGATGGAGCAGGCGCGGCGGCAGGGGCTTGTCGTGGAAGGGCGAGGCGAAGCAGAAGACGTCCGTATTGCAGACGAGTTCCGCGCCCATGCCCGTGCCCATAGGGTCACGGTTCACGCCCACGATGCCGGTGAGCGCGCCGCCGTAGGGGTCGAGGGCGGAGGGGCTGTTGTGGGTCTCCACCTTGATGCAGGCGTCGTAACCGTTGATGAAGGCGATGACGCCCGCGTTGTCCTTGAACACGGACTTGCAATAATCCCTGTCGCCCATGCGCTTGCGCAGGAGCGCCGTGGCGTCGCGGATGCAGGTCTTGTAGAGGTTGTCCACCACCTCGCTGCGCCCGGTCTCCGCATCGGTATAGCGGATGCGGGAGGCAAAGATCTTGTGCTTGCAGTGCTCGGACCAGGTCTGCGCCAGCACTTCCATTTCCACGTCCGTGGGATCGGCGGGCAGGTCGAGGCCCTTGCGGCGCGCTTTTTCCTCAGGCTGGGCGAACTGATCGCGGATGCAGTGCATCTCGCCCAGGGTGAGCGCCCAGGTGTTCTCCCGGCTGGCCTGCTGCAGGGCGGCGTCGTCCATGCCGGACAGGGGGATGGTCTCCACGGTGTCGTTGGAGCGGCCCGTCACCTGCGCGGCCTGGGGGGCGAAGCCCGGCTCGGCCTGCCATTCCTCACGGCTTTTCACGCGGTAGCGCTGGATGAGATCGTTGCAGAGCAGCGAACGCGTGAGCTGTTCCACCGCCTCGCGGTCGAGCGGCTTGTCCGGCAGGCAGGCAATGCGGTACTGCACGGCGGTATAGACGCGCAGGCTCTCGCGGTCCACGCCAAGGACCATGGCCGCGGTGTCGCGGGCGGTGCGGGCCTCGTTGTCCGTCACGCCGGGCCGGAAGCCCACTTCCACGAACCAGTGGGGCAGCGGCTCCGCCGGGGGCAGGGGCTCAAGGGAGGCCTCCTGCAGGATGGGATCGTGCCAGATGCCCTCGGCCACCAGCCGCCGCACCTGCGCATCATCAAGCCCGTCAACGGTATAGACCTTCACCTGCCGGATACCCGCCAGTTCCACATGCAGCGCCTTCAGGATGTGCAGGGCGGTCTTGCGGCCCTGCGTATCGGTAAGGTTGGGATGCAGGCCAGTTTCCACACGATAGAGCATAGTATCCTCGTTTATGCCGCCGGGAACCCCGGCAGGATGGCTATTTTTTCCGGTCGCGCACGTATTCCGCCATCTGGCGCAGCACGTCCAGTTCCTTGCCTTCAGGCAGGCGATCCAGGGCCATGAGGGCCCTGTCCAGATAGGCGGCGGCCTCCTCGCGGGCCGCCCGGTCGAAGCCCTGGGCGCGCACCTCGGCGGCGATGCGCCGGGCGTCGTCCTCGGTGAGCAGGCCGCAGACGAAAGCCGCGTCAAAGGCGGCGCGCTCCTCTTCGCCGAGCCATTGCCGGTAGAGGCGCAGGGGCGGGGTCAGCTTGCCCTCGCGCACGTCGCCGGCCGTGGGTTTGCCCGTCTCGCCGCTGTCGGCGAAATCCAGCGCATCGTCCACGAGCTGGAAGGCCATGCCGAGATTCTCGCCGTATTCGGCGGCCGCCGCCACCTGCATGACGTTGCCGCCCGCGCGCAGGGCCCCCATCTCGCAGGAGGCGCGGATGAGCCAGGCCGTCTTGCCGCGGATGATGTCGGCGTAGGTCTCGCCGCTGACGTCCACATGCCGCTGCGAGGCGATCTCCAGGATCTCTCCCGCCGCGGTGCGGCTGGTGGCCTGCGAGAAGCAGCGGCACAGGGCCGGGTCGTCATAGCGGGCCACGCAGGAATTGGCCGAGGCCAGCAGGGCATCCCCGGCAAGGATGGTGACGGCCACGCCGAAGCGGATATGGGCGGCCTCCCGGCCGCGGCGGCTGTCGGCATTGTCCAGCACGTCGTCGTGCAGGAGGGTCGCGGCGTGCAGCATCTCCATGCTGGCGGCCAGGGGATAGATGTCCCCGCCGTCATGCCCCAGCAGGCGGGCCAGCAGGATGACCAGCAGCGGGCGCAGACGCTTGCCGCCCGCATCGAAGATATGCCGGGCGACGGGCTGTACCGAGGGATGCAGCGCATCCACGGCGTCCTGCAGGGCCTTGTTGATGGCGGGCAGCTCCCTGCCCAGTCGAGCTTTCAGCAATAACATGTCATTACACCAGGTTGAGGGCGGGAAGGATGCGGCCAAGCTGCCGCAGCGCGCCGGGGAAGTCCTTTTCCTCGGCGGTACGCGGCCCGACCTTGTTGGAAACGCTGCGGATCTCCAGACAGGGCAGCCCCGCCCGAGCGGCGGCGTAGGCCACGGCGAAGCCTTCCATATTCTCCAGGGCGGGGGCATACAGCTGCCGCAGATGCTGGACGCGCAGCACGCTGGCGCTCACGCCCGCCACGGTGAGCGAGCGCACGCCCGCCTCGCCGATGGCGGCCCCCCGCAGCGCCAGCCCCAGTTCGGCGGGCCCGGCCAGGGAGAGCCGGTCGCGCACTTCCTGCCGGCCGTCGCTCCACTGCGGATAGCCGAAGGCCTGCGCCACCACCTGTCGGCCGTCGTGCAGGCCGTATTCCGGCCAGATCTCCTCACGCACCACATGCAGGCTGCCGAGCGGCCAGCGCCCCAGATCGAAGGAACCGGCAAGGCCCACATTGATGACGGCCCGCAGCTGCTGACCGGCAGCCGAGCACTGGGCCAGAGTGATGCCCATGCCGAGCGCGGCGTTGACGGGGCCGACGCCGGTCACGCAGGCTACGCCTGCCTCCTTGCCCAGCCGGAGAGGCACCGGCTTGAGCAGGGGGAAGTCCGACTCCGTATAGGACGCCCCGCCGGCAGGCACGGCAGCCAGCATTTCCGCCGCTGTCGCGGCACAGAGCAGTAGCATGGGGGATCTCCTCTCTTCGTCGTCTGAAGCGCTGCGCCTGGCTGGCGGACGCCGCCGGGACGCC
Source organism: Candidatus Desulfovibrio gallistercoris (assembly GCA_019118745.1). Taxonomy (GTDB): domain Bacteria; phylum Desulfobacterota; class Desulfovibrionia; order Desulfovibrionales; family Desulfovibrionaceae; genus Desulfovibrio; species Desulfovibrio gallistercoris. Next base: position 27,248 of record DWYJ01000101.1, read on the forward strand.
ACGCCGAAAAACAGGGAATTTGCCGCCGCAGCCGCTTTTCATCCTTTACAAAACGTCGCGCGCCGGTCATCATTCCAACATGAGAACCGCCCCGCAACTCATCTTTTGCGCCCTCGGCCTCTGCCTGGCGCTCGAAGGAGCCCTCTGGGCGCTCTTTCCCGACATGATGCGCCGCGTCATGCAGGAACTCGTCAAAAAATCGCCTGAGACCCTGCGCCATTACGGCCTGCTGGGGCTTATCCTGGGCCTGCTGCTGGTGGCCCTGTTCCGCTGAGTCCCGCCCGGAACCTTCAGCACGAGAGCATTTTCCGTTTGAAACGCGTCACGTTTCAAACCGTACGGCCTGTCGTTTCGCGAAAAAACGCGGGTTTTCCGCTTGTTTTTGGCCGGGCGGCGCTGTGCCGCCGCCTCGCATTTTGCCTTCTTTCCAAGGCAAGAGGCTCTCTCCGCCGCTTGTCTTGGCCCCCAAGCCTCCTGCCCCTGCGCGCTTTCCGCGGGGGAGAAGGTGAGGCACATGGCATCTCCCATCGCGTATGCGGACGGAGAACGCCATCTTGCCGAATTGAATCTTCTGTAAATTTATACAGAGCCCTGGGACGCGGCCTTTTCTCCCACATGCAGGCAGACGATGCCGGACGTCAGCCGCTTATGCCAGGCGCGCGCAAAGCCCGCCTGACGCATCTCCTCTTCCAGCGCCTGCGCTCCCGGAAAATCATGTATGGTCTGGGACAGGTATTTGTAAGCGGCGGCATCACCGGAGCACAGCCGCCCCATGAGCGGCAGCAGGCAGCGCAGATACCAGTTGTACAGCCCGCCCCAGATGCGCTCCTGACCAGAGCCGAACTCCAGTATGCAGGCCCGTCCCCCGGGCACGAGCACGCGCAGCATCTCCCGGAAGGCCTCTTCGCGCGGCGTTATGTTGCGGATGCCGAAGGCCATGGTCACGCAGTCCACGGAAGCGTCCGGCAGGGGCAGACGCTTGGCGTCCGCCGCCACGGGAAGGATGTGCCGTTCTCCCCGGCGGGCAAGCTTGGGCAGCCCCCGGCGCAGCATGGGCGGGCAAAAATCCAGCGCCGGGACCGTAGCTTCCGGCCAGCGGCGGCGCACCGCCAGCGCCACGTCCAGCGTGCCGGCCGCCAGATCGAGCACCCGCCTGGTCGGCCCCAGCCGCACCGTATCGGCGAGCACGCGCCGCCAGTAGATGTCGATGCCGCAGCTCAGGATGCGATTGCCGGCGTCGTACATCCCGGCAATGCGGCTGAACATGCCGGCCACTGCGGCGTCGTGGGCGGAAACGCTCACGCGTCCCCCTCCTCGCGGGCGGGGCAGCGGCGGATGGTCTCATGCACCACGCGGAAGACGGCCGGGAAGATCTCCGCAAAATTGCCGGGCGACACCGTCCGCGTCTCGATGAATTTTGCCGTCAGTTCCTTGGCGACCTGCAGGGCTTCCTTGCTGTCCTTGTCCATAGCTTCCTCAAAAAAACAAAACCCGTCCCTGGGGAATGGCCGTGACCCACAGCAGGTTCGTACCGGACGGGAAAGGAACGGAAACGGCCGGCCCCCGCCCCTTTTTGAAAGATCCCTCTGCCTGACCGGCAGAGCGGCCCGCGTCAGCCGCGCGAAATATGTTATGCGCTCCGCTCACGATTGGCAAGGAGCAATGCGCCAGGCCGCAGGGCCAAAAAAGGGAGCGCCCGAAGGCGCTCCCGCAGTGACAGGGTCAAGGGCCATCCTCCCCGGCCTGTACGCCCGTGGAGGGATATGCCCGGTGGTACGGCTGCACGGCAGGGCCGCGCTAGCCTTGCAGCAGACGGGCGATCTCTTCGCGCAGGATGCGGGCCGCCGCTGAGGCAGCAGCCTTTTCGATGCGCTCGTTGAAAGCCGGCGTCAGTTCGTCCAGGCGCTTTTCCAGCGCGTCCAGACGGGCGGAGACGCTGCGAGCCTGCGTTTCCAGCTTTTCCAGACGTTCCGCCAGTTCTCCGGCATCGTTCGTGGCCGTCGCCGCGGCTTCCGCCGCTTCCATACGGCCGGACAGTTCGTCCAGACGGCTCTGCACCGCGCTCTGCGCGGCTTCCACCTGCTCCAGACGCTCGGTCTGTTCTCCGGCGTCCTTGGCGACCGTCGCCGCGGCTTCCGCCGCTTCCACACGGCCGGACAGTTCGTCCAGACGGCTCTGCACCGCGCTCTGCGCGGCTTCCATCTGCTCCAGACGTTCCGTCTGTTCTCCGGTATCCTTGGCGGCCGTCGCCGCGGCTTCCGCCGCTTCCACACGGCCAGACAGTTCGTCCAGACGGCTCTGCACCGCGCCCTGCGCGGCTTCCATCTGCTCCAGACGCTCCGTCTGTTCTCCGGCGTCCTTGGCGGCCGTCGCCGCGGCTTCCGCCGCTTCTATACGGTCGACCAGCTCCTGACTGCCCGTCGCCAGACCATCTTCCAGACTGCCGAGCCGCTCCCGCGTTTCATTGACAAAGGCTTCAAGGACTTCCAGCCGATCCACCAGCGGAGCCAGATCAGCGGACGGCGCAGCGGCATCGGCCGCCGGAGCCTCCACGGACGCGGCTCCCGGCATCTCGGCGACAAAAACAGTTTCCTCCGCGTTTTCCGGCTCGATGACTTCGGCGTCCTCCACCGGCACGGCAGCATCAACAAGTGCGTTCTCCTCTGCCGGGGCATCTTCCGCCTTTACATCCAGATCCGCCAGCATGTCATCGGCAGCCGCGGCCGCAGGTTCGGCCTCGGCTTCCGGCGCAGCGGACGCCTCGCCCAGCGCGACATCCAGATCCGCCAGCATGTCGTCGGCAGCCGCGGCCGCAGGTTCGGCCTTGGCTTCCGGCGCGGCGGGCGTCTCGCCCAGCGCGGCATCCAGATCCGCCAGCATGTCATCGGCAGCCGCGGCCGCAGATTCGGCCTCGGCTTCCGGCGCGGCGGGCGTCTCGCCCAGCGTGGCATCCAGATCCGCCAGCATATCGTCAGCAGCCGCGGCCGCAGGTTCGGCCTCGGCTTCCGGCGCGGCGGGCGTCTCGCCCAGCGTGGCATCCAGATCCGCCAGCATGTCATCGGCAGCCGCGGCCGCAGGTTCGGCCTCGGCTTCCGGCGCGGCGGGCGTCTCGCCCAGCGCGGCATCCAGATCCGCCAGCATGTCGTCGGCAGCAGCGGCCGCAGGTTCGGCCTTGGCTTCCGGCGCGGCGGGCATCTCGCCCAGCGCGGCGTCCAGATCCGCCAGCATGTCGTCGGCAGCAGCGGCCGCAGGTTCGGCCTTGACTTCCGGCGCGGCGGGCGTCTCGCCCAGCGCGGCGTCCAGATCCGCCAGCATATCGTCATCCGCAGAGGAGGCAGAGGGAGCAGGAGCCGCCTTGCTTTTCTTTTCCAGCGCGGCAAGCTCTTCCGTGAACATGTCGTCCAGATCCGGCAACGCATCCGCGCCCGCAGACGATCCCGCCGGTACGGCATCGAGCATCGCCGCCATCTCATCCACGGTCGGCGGCACCGCCGCCTTTGCCGGAGCAGCCGGGGCGGTCGCGGCGTTCAGCAGAGCATCAAGATCGGCCGTATCCGCATGGGCGGCACTTTTCTGCGGCGCAGGGGCCGGAGCGGCCTTTCTGGCCGGAGCCGCCGGAGCAGCGCCTGCCGGGCCTTTCGATTTGGGGGCTGCCGAAGCCGCCGCATGCGGCGCAGCCGGGGCGGCCGGGCTCGGGGCCGGCTTGGCTGGTCTGGGAGCGGGTTTCGCCGCCGGTTGGGCGGCCGGCTTGGCCGCAGGCTTTGGTGACGGCTTGGGAGCCGCCTTGGCCTGAGCAGACTGCGCGGCAGCCTTGGCCTGGGCGGCCTGCGCGGCGGCCTTGGCCTGAACGGCGGCCTTGGCCTGAGCGGTCTGGGCTGACGGCGCTTTGGGCGCAGGCGCCGTGAGCGGAAGATCCATATCCGACGCCAGCAGATCGTCCAGTTCCTGTTCCGCCGATTTCCGTTCAGACGGCGCATCCTCAACAGGGGCGGCGGACGGCAACACAGGATCCCCCATATCCGCCATGAGCGAGCTCAGATCCGCATCAAGAGCGGCTTCGATGTCGTCATCCGGCGAAGGACGCGCCGCAGCGGCAGGCGCACCACTGCTCACATCGCGCAGCAGATCCTCCATCGCGTCTCCCGCAGAAGCCGCCGGAGCCGCTTGGGGAGCGGCAGGCGCACCGCCGCCCACCTCGCGCAGCAGGTCTTCCATCTCGTCCCCGGCGGGAGCCGCCGGAGCCGGTGCGGGCTGGGCCGGAGCGGCAGATGCCGGCGGCACTTTGACGCCCGCGGACGAAAGGAGGTCCTCCACCGCGCTGTCCAGCGCCGCTCCTTCCTCAACCGGCGGGGCCGTGACCGTATGCGGCTGGCTGGGGATATCCAGATGGTTCAGCAGATCGTCCACATCGTCTATGCCGGGCATGACGATCTTTTCGTTGGGATTCTCGTCCGGCCCCTGGGACGGCGCATCCGGCCCGGAAAGGCTGGGGGAATGGAGTTCCTCCACGCTCTCCGGCGAAGCCGCGCTCTGCCCCATTTCCTGCAGCAGGCTGCCGATGGCATCATCCGACGCATGCGGGACGTCGTTCAGACTCTGCAACTGTTCGGCCAGACTGTCCTTTTCCGCGGATGAACGGGAAGCCTGGGCGGAGGGTTCCCCCTCCTCGATGAGGTCGGTCAGGTCAATGATTTCTTCGGTATCAGCCGTCATGGCAGCCTCGCGGGTTAGGACCTTGATAAAGGAAAGAAGGGTTCTCTAATATAAAACGACAAAAAAGAATAGCAGTTTAGGGGGCAAAAAGCAAACAAGGGGACATGAGGGCCCGGCAGCCGCCCGACAGAAAAAAAGCCGCGACATGGTCGCGGCCTGAAAGCTGAGAAAAAACGCTCGGTCTACGGATGGCACTTGGACTTGGCGCAGCCGGTAAGATCCTTCTTGAGGTCGGGCTTTTCAGCCACGATCTTGTCGTGGCACTGCAGACAGGTCTGGAACTTCGTGTCCTTTTTGTTGTGCACGACGTAGTAAAGGCTCTTGGTGCCCTTCTTGCCCGCCAGATCATCATGGCAGCCGGCCGTGGCGCACTTGGCAAAGTTTTCCTTGCCGTCCACCGGATGGTGGCAGACCGTGCACTCGATGGCCTTGTGGGTGCTGTGGTTGAACTTCACGACCTTCTTGGGGTTGGAGCCCACCATCTCCAGCCCGTCGGCAGGAGCGGCAGGGGCGGCAAACGCGGGCGCGGCAAGGGCCAGCGACAGCAGAGCAGCCGGGATCAGGGCGAACTTCATACGACATCTCCTCGTTCAGATTGCATCACCAGCGGACGCCCGCACAAGGGCGCCCCACCAGAGAACTGGTTCGGACTTACCCTACGCTTCCGGCTGTACCGTGTCAATGCGCGGAAGCCGCAAGGCCGCCTTGTTCCGTTTTTGTCCCGGCTTGCGCGGGAGCTTTCACGCGCGGGGAGCCTCCCCCGCATCCCGCTCCGGGCTCGATGGAGCATCCTCCGTTTGGGGCGCGTTGCGTTTCAAGCCATGCGGCCTGTCGTTTCACGGAAAGACGTTTTTTTTTTGCACACGCTCGGTCGGCCGCCGCTTCGCGTTTGCCTTTTCCACGACAAAACGCTCCAAACGGCCCGCTCTCCAGCCTTGCCAGAGCGCGGCACGATGCCGCATACTCCCTGCATCCGACCCGGGAGGATCTCCATGCATGTCGCCCTGTTTGCCGCCTCGCGTCCCCATTACCGCATGGCCGCCGCCGTCGCCCGGCTGGCCGAAGCCCACGGCGCGTGGCGCAGCCTGATCCTTGATGCCCTGCCTCCGGCTGTCCGCGCCTCCCTGCCCGCACAGGATGCGCTGCGCACGCTCCGGCCCGCCGCTACGGAAGCGGAGCTCCGCGCCCTGCTGCGGACGGAGCGCCCCGATGCCCTGCTGGTCTTCGGCGGCGGGGAAACGGCGCTTGCCGCCGGCCGGGCCGCCCTGGAAGAAGATGTGCCCCTCCTGCATCTGGAGGCGGGGCAGCGTCCCGCCGGCGAGGCCCTGCGGGCCAGCCACGAATTTCTGGACAGGGAGGCCCTGCTGCGCTGCTGCCTTGGCGCATCCCAGGCCCGTACGCTGGAAGCCGAAGGCATCGCCGAGGGCGTCTGCGTGACCGGGGACGCCCTGTACGACCTCTTTCAGGAGGCCTGCTCCGGTCTTGACCCGGCCGCCGCCGCGGCCCGCCTCCAGCTGACGGGCTCCGCCTTCGCGCTGGTCTCGCTGGACGGCCTGTGGCGGACGGCCTCCTCCGAGGAGCGCCATGCCGCCCTTGCCCAGCTTGCCCAATGGGGCAGCCTGACGGACATGGACATCCTGCTGCTTTCCGACCTGCCCGCCCTGCCCGCGCCCATGCCGGGCGTTCGTCTGCTGCCCGCGCTGCCGCCGCGGGAGACGCTTTCCCTCCTTTGCGCCTGCCGCTGCCTGCTGACGGATTCGGACAGCCTGCAACGCGAGGCCTTCTATGCCGGCAAGCGTGCCCTCGTGCCCGCCGCGGCCCATCCGGGACAGCTGGCCCTGCCGCTGGAAAGCGGCTGGCACAGGCATGCGCCGCTGCATGATCCCGCCGTCCTTGCCGGGCTGACGGATTCCCTGACCGCCCCCTGCCCCCATCCCGGCCTGCCTGAAGGCAGCGGACGCGCCGTACGGCGCATGGTGGCCGCCGTCGTGGCCACGCTGGCCGACAGGGCGGACGGCCTGCTATAACAGGGACTTGCCCCGGCCCGGCCGGAAAATTTTGCTTTCCGTGCCGGGACAAGTCTGCTACCCATACCCTGAAACGCGTTCCCGCCCGGCAGGTCAGGCCGGACGCCAGCCCATTTTTCGGGAGACCACCGTGAGCACTCGTCAGCCTTGTGTTTCCGTCATCATACCGGCGTACAACTACGCCCGTTTCCTGCCTCTCGCCGTCCAGAGCGCCCTGCAACAGCGGGGAGAGGACTTCAGCGTGGAAGTCATCGTCGTGGATGACGGCTCCACGGACGATACCGCCGAAGTGGCGGCGGGCCTTGCGGGCATCCGTTACATCCATCAGGAGAACCAGGGCCTTTCCGCCGCCCGCAATACGGGCATGCTGGCGGCGCGCGGGGACTTCCTGCTGTTCCTGGATGCCGACGATCTGCTCGCGCCGCAGGTGGTGTCCACCCATCTGGCCGCCTTTGCCCGCCACCCGGAATGGTCGGTCAGCATCTGCCTCTGCCTCCAGCTTTTCGAGGACGGATCCCAGCCCAATTCCGTCTGGCCGCTGTACGCCGGACATATCGACGTCCACATGTGCAATGCCAACGTCTCGCCGGTGCATACCTACATGATACGCAGCGAGGCGGCCCGCGCCGTGGGGCTCTTCGATACGAGCCTCAAGGCCTGCGAGGATCAGGATTTTTGGCTGCGCTGTCTCTTCGCCGGGCATGTCTTCGGCGTCAATCCCGACGGGCTGGTCATCTACCGGCGGCACGGCGAGAGCATGACCTCCAACGTGGTGCGCCAGTACATCCATGACGCGGCCATGCATTTCCGCATCGGCAACGGACTGGACACGGCGGCGGACTTCCCTCCTTCGGGCAAGTTCGCCGGCTGGCTGGCCCATGCCACGGGCTGCCTTGCCTGCGCCGCGGTCATCGGACTGCTCACGCCGCCCCTGAGCCGCAAGCTGTTCCTGGAGTGTCTGCGCTCCCTGGAAAAGGCGCTCAGTCTCGAAGCCTCGCGAAGCAGTCAGGCCGGGATGGCCGCCATCCAGCAGTTCTATGCCTCGTGGCTCCTCTACAAGCGACGGGAGGCGCTGGCCGTCGTGCCGTCCGACCTGCGCCAGGATCTCATCCGGGCGGTCGACGAGATGCACGCGCTCTTTCCCGGCATACAGGACGACGACTCCCTGCTGGAGACTATCGAGGCCCTGAACAAGCGGCTCATCGTGGACCCCGCCGTCATGTTGCGCACGGCGCACCGTTACCTGCGCCGCCGCTGAAACCTGTCCTGAAAACCCTGCTGCCCGCCGTACGGGAGGTCACATGCGCATCCTCTGTCTGGCTGTCCTGCTGAACACGCTGCCCCAGCTGCTCAAGAAATTCGACGCGGAAGTCCGCCGCCTGCGCGAACTGGAACCGGATACGCACGGTTTCGTCCTCGGCCCCGGCACGCCGCAGGAGATGCGGGGCTACAGCTTCCGCTGCCTGTGCCGCCCCTTTGACCGCGCCACCTACATGAACGCCGCGCAGGCTCTGGCCGAGAGCCTGCGCCCGGACGTCATCTTTTTCCGCTATCCCTGCGCCACGCGCCAGCTGCTGCGCTTCATGCGCGCCGCGCCGCCGGTCATCTTCGAGCACAACACCACCGAAGAGACGGAACTGCGCCATCAGGAGCTGGTCAATGAACGGCTGTGGGGCAATGCCTCCCTTGCCTATGCGGCGGGCTTCAGCGGCGTGACGGAAGAGATCAACCGCTACGAGCTCTCGCGCGTCGATCATCCCGTGCCCACCTTCATGCTGGGCAACGGCATAGAGCCGGAGGCCGTCCCCGCTCTGGACTTCCATCCTCCGCAGGATGCCGTCCACATGCTGAGCGCCGCGCACTTTTCCCACTGGCACGGTCTGGAACGCCTGCTGGCGGGCATGGCCCAATACCAGGGGCAGGAACGTTTCGTGCTGCATCTGGCGGGCGAGGGGCCGGATCTGGAGAAATACCGCCTCCTGACCCGGCAGTTGCGGCTGGGAGACGCCGTGCGCTTCCACGGCCAGCTCGAACAGGACGCGCTCTGGCAGCTGGCAGCCGCCTGCCACGTGGGCGTGGGCGCGCTGGGCCGCCACCGCACCAACATGTTCCAGTACGCGGCCCTCAAGCATCGTGAATATTGCCTGCAGGGGCTGCCCTTTTTTTTCAGCGGCAGCGACGTGGATTTCATGCCCCTGCCGCCCTTTGCCGCCGCCGTACCCGCCGACGAGAGCCCCATCGACATGGAGATGGTGCTGCGCCTGGCCCGCCTGCCGGAAGAACAGCCCGACATCCGCCGCCGGATGCGGCAGTATGCCGAGGAGCATTGCGCCTGGCAGGGCAAGATGCGGCGTCTGCACGCCTTCATGGGCGAAGTGCTTACCGCCCGCAACGGCTCCCTGCCTCCGCAGCGTCCCGCCCTTGAGGTGGAAGGCCCCACTCCCGCCACGGTGCGCCCGCTGCTGACGCTGCCCGCGTCCGACGCGCCTTCCGCCGAGGCCCTGACCGCCGGGCTGCACAGCCTGTTGCGGCAGCAATACCGCTCCGGCCCCGCTCTCTGCCGGGATGTGGCCGTGGCCGGACCGGCGGACTGGCTCGATCAGGTCCGGCGCACATGGGAGGCGATCAGCCCCGCCTATGCGGACGTCCCCACCCTGCTGACCCTGCCGCAGGCGGAAGGGGCCGGACCCTGCGCCTGCTGGAATGCGGCGGCCGAAGCGCCGGGCACGGAAGGCTATGCGCCGCAGTGGCTGCTCCCCCTGCTGGCCGGGGACGTGCTGCGTGAGGACATGCTGGAAGCGCCGCAGCAGGCCGTACGCCATCAGCCCGAAATAAGCTGCATCAGCGCCCGCACCAGCGGCCCGGACGGTCAGCCCTGGAAGCCCCGCGGCTTCCGCACGCTGAAGCTGGGCCGGGAAGAGGCGGAAGCCTGTCTGCTCATCCGCCGTTTCCTCTGGCAGGCCGTGGGCGGCATGCGGGATTGTCAGCCGCTGGGCCTCACGGACTGGCTGTTCTGGCTGGGCTGTCTGGAAGAAGGCGCCATCCGCCGCAACCTGCCCCGCACGGGCATCGTGCGCGCCGTGCCCGCGCCGCAGCCGCTGGCCGAGGCCGAAGAGATGGAAGCCCTTTCCCAGATGGTCATTCGCCGCACGAGCATCTTCCCGGCAAGTTCGGTCATCAAGGCGCATGAGATCCTTGCCGGGACGGTCTCCCTCCGTTCGCCCGACGCCCCCGAACTGGCGGCCCTTGAGGCGCGCTGGCCGGAAGAGGCGGGCTGGTTCGCCCTCTACCGCGGCCTGCTGCATGAAGGCGCGGGCCGTCTGCCCGAAGCGCTGCTGCACTACCGGCTCGCCGCGCAGCACGATGGATTGGACTGGCAGCCGTGGCTGCGCATGGCGCACCTCCATGCCCGTCTCGGCCAGCGTGCCCGCGTGGCGGAAGATGTCCGCCGGGCGCTGGAGCTGCGCGCCGGACTGGAGGAATTCCTGCCCGCCGGGGCCTGAGCCCGTAACGGCTTTGCGCCACGCGCCGTCATCCGCTGCCGGAGATGTTTTCTTTTTCGCCGCCGGATCGCGGCCGCTGCCCGGCATCTGGGCGTGGTCGCCTGCGCGGCGAGCGGCAGGGGGTGAGAGGGGCAGGCCCCTCTACACCCCCTACGACCCCCGTACTCCCCTTGTCCGTGTGGTGGAGGGCGTCTCTGCCGTATGACGTGTCCCCTGCCCTCCGCTCGCCGCAGGGGGCCGTCGGCGCGCATCTTCCCGCGCTGCGCACGGGCGATATGCGCGCCTGCTGCGGCGCTCCCGCTGCGCGGGGATCGCCTCCGCGCCCCGGCTCGCTGGGCTGAGAGGATTTTTCCGGCCTGCACGTACAGCGACGGGAAGCATCTTCTCCGGCATGGCGAACGCCCTATGCCGCGCGAAAAAGAAGGAAAGGGGAAACAAACCCACACCTTGCCAGCCAGGCATCAACTCTACATGCCTGCCAGCCTCTTCGGCACAGCGCACGGAATCAATAAAGGAAAGCCTCCTTCCCCCCGTCAAGAGAAGGCTGTCCCCCAACTTACGGAAAACCGACACCACGATTTTGCCAGTGTAAGCGCGGCATGGCGCGGAGGAGATCGCCGCCCCGCAGGGGCGGAAGCTCCGACGCCGCCCGGACGCTCGTCACGCGCAATGCGCAGGACAGCGGGAGGGCGATGCCCTATGCCGTGCGGCAGGGAGGAGGAAGAGGGACTAGCTAAGCAGATCTACAAGTTGTCACGGATGGCTGCCCCAACGCGGGGTTGGGGGTCGTAGGGGGTAAGGGGCTGCGCAAGCCCCTTATCCCCTGCCCCGCGCCGGGAGGCGACCATGCCCGGATGCCGGGCAGCAGCCGCAAGCCAACGGAAGAAAGAGAAGGCCCCTATCCCGTCAAAAGGGACGATGCCAAGAAGCAGAGCCAAAGACACAAGCAAGGGTAAAGAAACGTGTTCAGCGCGGAAAGAGAACGCAAAGGGAAGTGGAGAGGGAAGCGTAAAATTCCCCCAGCTCAGGCAAAAGCTGAGCGCAAGAGGGCAGATCCCTGAGAAGAGCGGAGGGCGGAAGGAAAGGAAGACGCGCGCGTGAGAGAGAAAAAAATCAGAGGGAGAGGGAAGGGAGTAGATAAAGGAAAAGGCTCCCGCGCTTCTAGCAGCAGGAGCCTTACGAACAATCTTTGGCAGCGGCCTACTTTCCCACATGACGTTATGCAGTATCATCGGCGATGGAGAGCTTAACTACCGAGTTCGGAATGGGGTCGGG